>JAKLGM010000001.1 GCA_022710685.1 Patescibacteria group bacterium
GACCTTCAAGCAGCCCCACTTCCTCTAAACAACCTATAAAAATATGATGCAATATGCCCTGTATATTGTAGTTTTGGCTGTTGGCTTCACTGTCGGCTACTTCGCCTACAAGAAGCGGACGGCCATCAAAATCGGTGGCGCCGAAAGTAAAGCAGAAAAAATCCTGAATGATGCCCGCGCCAAATACAAAAAAACTGAATTAGAAGCCCAGGAACGAGCAATTAAGATCATGGAAGAAGCTAAGCGCGAAGAAGGTGAACGCCGCAAAGAAATCAACTCTCTGCAACAACGCCTAGAACAGCGCGAAACTGCTTTCTCCCAAAAATTGCTCGACCTGCAAGACAAGCAACAGAAATTATACGACAAGGTAAACGAGGTGCAGGAGATAAAAGAGAAAATCAAAGAAATCAAAGAGGAGCAACTGAGCAAATTGGAAAAAATCGCCCAACTAAATAAAGAGGAAGCGAAAGATGTCTTGCTCAAGAACGTCGAAGACCAATATAAAGACGACCTCATTGCTCGTATTAACAAACTTCAGGATGAAAATGATGACTCCTTTGATGAAAAGGCTAAAAAGATCATTGCTAACGCCATGCAGCGTTTAGTTTCCACTTACACCCCGGAACTCTCTACCACCACAGTTGATCTGCCCAGCGACGAAATGAAGGGCCGCATTATCGGCCGCGAAGGTCGCAACATCAAATCCATTGAACAAATGACTGGCGTTGAAATCATTGTTGACGACACCCCAAACGCCATCACTATTTCCGGCTTTTCCTTGATCCGCCGCCACATCGCGAAGAAAGCCTTAGATTATTTGATCAAAGATGGACGCATTCATCCGACCAAAATTGAAGAAGCGGTAGAAAATGCCAAGAAAGAAATCGCCGTTGACATCAAGAAGGCCGGCGAAGAAGCCATTTATGATGTCGGCGTAGCCGGTTTTGACCCGAAGTTGGTCCAAATCTTAGGTCGCCTCAAATACCGCACTAGCTATGGCCAGAATGCCCTGAGACACTCAATTGAAGTGGCTCATCTCTCTGCCATGCTAGCTGAAGAATTAAACGCTGACGTCACCATCGCCAAGAAAGGTGGCTTGCTCCATGATATCGGCAAAGCTGTAGACCATGAGATTCAGGGTAACCATAATGAAATCGGCCGCGACATCGCCAAAAAATTTAACCTTCCGGCCGAGATAATCGCTCCGATTGAAACCCACCACGACGACCATCCTTCCACCTTGATCGCCGTTATCGTCAAAGTGGCTGACGCTATTTCCTCGGCCCGACCTGGAGCCCGAAGCGATACGCGCGAGAACTACCTGCAACGCTTGGAAGAATTAGAGAAAATTGCCAACTCCTTTGAAGGCGTAGACAAGAGCTATGCCATCCAGGCTGGCCGCGAAGTCCGCATCTTTGTCCAATCTGAATTAATCGATGATCTTAAATCCCATAATTTAGCTAGAGAAATCGCTAATAAGATCGAAGCCGAGTTAAAATACCCGGGTGAAATCAAAGTTAATGTCATTAGAGAAACTCGCGTCATTGAATACGCGCGCTAAAAATCTAAAACTATGAATAGAGCCAAACTAATTGAGACCCTGACTGACAAAGTCAATCAACAAACAAACAAAGACGACCAAAAGATTAACAAAAAACAAGTTGATATCATTTTAGATACGTTGACTCAAGTTATCACAGCGGAGCTGAAACACGACCGGGAGGTAACGCTTACCGGCTTCGGCACTTTTAGCTCCATGACCCGTTATGCCCGGGGTGGCGTTAACCCCAGAAAGCCAGACGAACGTATTACCATTCCGGCCGTCAAAGTCGCTAAATTCCGCACTGGCAAGAACCTCAAAGAAGCTCTAAAATCATAGTTCTGGCACCCGTAGCTCAACTGGATAGAGCGCCTGGCTTCGGACCAGGAGGTTGTGGGTTCAAGCCCTGCCGGGTGCACCGATACGACAATATATTTACAGACTTGAAATTTTTTATTATTATGTATAAAATGGCTGGGTAGCTCAGTTGGTTAGAGCGCGGCACTCATAACGCCGAGGTCGAGAGTTCAAGCCTCTCCCCAGCCACGAGACATTTTATAATTGGCGCTGTTAGCTCAGCTGGTAGAGCAGCTCCCTCTTAAGGAGAAGGTCGAAGGTTCGAATCCTTCACGGCGCACATAAAAAACAAGCTAGAAATAGCTTGTTTTTTGTTATCATTGACATTTTCTAATAAATATAGCAAGATAACAGCAATTAACAGTTCTTTTTTCCAACCCCAAAATCCCACCCCATTATGATAATCAAAGAAGCTATCACCCAGTTTACGCCAGAAAAACTTCTGGCTCTTATCAACCGGCTCCAAGCCGAAGGAAAAATCTACACCGCCGGTATCGACAATGAACGCTATGAATCCTCCCAGGCATTAGTCATTGAAATGTTTTGGGAAATTATAATCCGGAAATTTCTGGTTCAACTAAGCCAGAATGAATCTGATTATTGCAAAATGGAGCCCCTGTTCAAGGGGGAAAATATTAAAGGACTGTCAGAATGGGCAGCCTCCAATAATATCAAAACCAAAGATTTTCTGGCCGCCCTAAGAGGTGCTTATCAGCTAGGCGAGTCAATCAAACGAGAAGCTGAAAGAATCAATGACGAATTAAACCGGACAGAAGAATCAGATCGCCTCTTCTATTTTGTCCGCCACCATTCCGGCCATGGAGTTTTTGGGAAAATGAATCGCTTCATTTCCAATTGCCACGAAGATTTGGAATAACAAAAAGCCGTGAATCAAATCACGGCTTTTTCATTTTACTCAATTGGAAACTATTTTTTCTCTTCTTCCTTCTTCTCTAATAGACTCTGCTTAATAACCCGCTTGAATATGAGATAGAGAAAAGTAATGATGATGAGCAAGGTGACAAGCGAAATGAAGGGGGCGCCAAAATTGAATCGTACTCCCTTGATTGTCCAAGTCCAATTGCTAATTTCATTATTAGGTATCAACAGATTAAAAAGAGGGATAAAGACTCCCTTGACCATATTATCCACAAAATCCTTGGCAGATTGAGCAACAATCACACCAATAGCCACGCCAATGACTGAATATTCTTTCAAAAAAGACAGTAGGCGACCAAAAAACCCGCCCACTTCTCTATTGATGTGATACAACGGCTTGATATCTTTAATCTTTTCAATCTTGTTGGCCATATAAGTGATTATTCTTCTGTCGTGGTCTCAGCCTCGCCCTTAACCGGCTCGCCGGCGTCTACTAAAGCCAAGACTTTTTCTCTAATTTCCTTGATCAGAGGCTTATTTTCCTTCAAAAATTGCTTAGCATTCTCACGCCCTGTGCCTAATTTGACATTGCCGTAAGTATAAGTGGCGCCTGATTTTTTGATAATGCCCCTCTCTGAAGCGATATCCAAAACATCACCGGCCACCGAGATGCCTTCATTATACATAATATCAAATTCGCAAGTCTTAAATGGGGCCGCTACCTTATTTTTTACAATCTTAGCCTTGACCCTATTGCCTAATATCTTTTCGCCTTGCTTAATCTGAGCGGTCCTTCTGACCTCAACCCGGACTGAACAATAGAATTTTAGAGCATTGCCGCCGGTTGTAGTTTCTGGGCTACCGAAGAAGACGCCAATCTTATTTCTAATTTGATTAATAAAGATAACGATAGTTTTAGTTTTGGAAACGATGCCGGTCAATTTTCTCAAAGCTTGGCTCATTAACCGGGCCTGTAAACCCATATGCTGGTCGCCCATGTCGCCTTCAATTTCTTTTTGCGGTACCAAAGCGGCCACACTATCAACGACCACCACATCAACCGCATTGGAGCGAACTAAGGTTTCCACAATCTCTAGGGCTTGCTCGCCGGTATCTGGCTGGGAGATAAGCATGTCTTTAATATTGACGCCAATTTTGGCTGCATAATCTGGATCTAGGGCATGCTCTGCATCCACAAAAGCCGCGATGCCTCCTAATTTCTGCACCTCAGCTACAATGTGCTGGGCCAAGGTAGTTTTACCGGAAGATTCCGGACCAAAAATTTCGATGATGCGGCCACGCGGTACGCCACCGATGCCGAAAGCTATATCAAGCGACAAACAACCGGTAGAAACAGCGTCAATATTAGTTTTGCGCACATCGCCAAATTTCATAATGGCGCCTTCGCCGAACTTATCCTTAATCTGAGTCATGGCGGTCATAGCCGCTTCTAATTTTTTGCTGTCCTCCCTGTTCTCGGATGAAATTTTCACTTTTTTTTCTTTAGTCATATTTTTTAATTAAAAACGCCGGGGCTGAAACAGGAAAAGCCTTGGTCGTTTTTAGTTTATAAGCAGTAGTTTAATTATAGCACATCTCTCATCAAATTTCCCTCTAGCACTAATCAAGAATTTCTCAGTAAATTACGGGCAATTTCCATCAACCAGCAGTGATTCCGGGGTATTGTTACAACAAGAAGGATTAGTTTGGTCGGCGGTACAGTTCGGCCCGGAAGAGGGCTTAAAGCAGTTTTGGTAAATATCTTTGACGCCGGAGCCGACCTGAGAAACATAATCTATAGCTTCAGCAAAGAGAGAATGATTTATCTGGGCTCGAGTAATATCAGGCTGACCATCAAGCGGGGAGTAGTCTAAATTTTCGTTGGTAGTCCAATAGCCGGTAGGGGCATTAGCGCCATTCCAGAGATTGAGCAGATGATGGGTGACGGTAGTCTCTCCGGCTCCGACTTCGATAGTACCACTCTTGAGGGTGCTATTCATCATTAACTTATCAAAGGTAATCACTACTGGGTCAGCTAGGCTAACGCCCGGAGTATTAACATCGGGGACGATAGAAGTAATCGCTGGTGGGGTAGCATCGATTTGACTATTAATATAGAAAGACCAGCGATAACTATCTTTGTAGCTGGCATTCTGGGCGTTCTCATCGTAGTAGGAAACTGGGCCATCGGCGTTGTCATCGCGATTACCGTCTAGAGCATTAAAGGATGCATCCATAACGCCGACCATCGGGCTTAGCTTAGAGAGAGGGTAGTTCTGTCCATCAGAGTTTTGGCAAGCGCTGATTGCCCCAGTTGGTGCATTCTGGATGCAGCGCACAGAAACAGAAGCTATTTTTCCAACAATGGCACTACGCCAAACCATATTACTAGCCGTATTAATTTGTCGCACGACAGCAGAATTTCCGCTAAGTCCGGGCGATGATGAGTGCCAAGAAGTATCACTATTTTTGCCCACGCAGGTGCCAGTGGCGCAGAAACCGCCAAATAAACCATTAAATCCAGACGAACCGCCAGTCCTTAACTTAGCACCAGCCGAAGAACAATCCGTCCAAACTCCGTTTCTGTTAGGGTTACAATTCTGGCCGCTATCAGTCAAATATTGATCCAAGGTATTCTGTTCGGCATCGGACGGGATGTGCCAGCCATTAGGACAAATACCCTGGACTTCGCCGACAGGAGCTGGGCTCCAATGAGCACTGTTTGTAGCTCCATTCAAATATTGAACAGCCTCTGCCCATTGGTAAAGACCACCATAGGTTGTACAATCAGCCGTGCTATTATTATAGCAATGCTTCTCTATCACGCTGTTATCAGTTTGAGTAACAGATGGGCTAATCTTAGTTCCAATATTCAAATTCTCCTTGAACCAACATTGAGTCCCAATCTGTACTGTATTATAATTCTGACCACCATAAGATACGGAGTCGCCGCAAGCAAAATTGCTTAGCGGAGAAAAACACGTGCCATACGGCGCCTTGGTAGCGCAATCGTCATCATCAGCGCAGGGAGCTAAATCAGCTGTTCTGATCTTAACCCTCAAGTTGCTGTCGGAGGGCAGGCAATATATCTTTTCGCCGCAACCGTTCATGCCGCATTCATTCTTGGTGCGGAACTCAACGGTCTTGAAGCCGTTAGAAATTTCAAACTTGCCATCAACATAATCGCCAACACAGGCATTGCTTTCGCAGACATAGGACAAGCAATCGCTCGGCTGGGTGCAGGACTGGCCGCTGGCTTTGGCGGTAGCGCTGGCATTGACCACCTGGATAGTATCTTTGACATAACCAGCTTCGCCGGAAACAGTAATGGGGTTAACCGGTTCATCGAAGTTAACTTGGATAGTGCTATTCATCGGCTTGTCTTTCTTGTCAGCAATAACGGCGGTCTGACTGGCATCAGCGCCGCCAGACATCGGATTAATGGAGAAGGTGTTATAATTATTAGTTTCTAATGTGATGCTGTTACCGGCAAAACCACCGACCTTGGCCTGGACAGTTACCGTATTGCCGCTAGCATCCACTTCCACGTCTTGCCGGCTAGACAAAGCGATGGCAATGGCAGTGGCTTGGTTGTCAGGATTAGGTAGAGACTGAATATTGTAACCGCTGGAAACGTTAGGGGTGAAGGTGTAATTATCAACTCCAATCTTGAGGGTATCGGCGGCATTTGCCGGACTAACCTCTATCTGCCAAGCATTACCGATGGCCTTAGCGCCATCGCCGCCGACAGTCAAAGTTAAATAGCCAGGGAAGGTAATGCTGGAGCCATTGAAATCAGCCACGCCCAAAGAATTGCCATCACGATAAAGCTGACCTTTGTCGCCGACAATCACCGTCACTGAGAAGATTGCCGCTTCATCTATACTATAATTGGAGGCTAAAGTAGCGCTGGCATCATTCCAGCTGCCACCAGCTGGGTATTTAGCCACATCATCCACTTCGGCCGGGAAAAAGGTATGAGGAATGCCCAAGACGCTGATTGAGCCCTCGGCCGCAGCCAAAGAAGAATTCACAGCGATCTGGTCCGGAGCGTCATCCGGTTCCGGAAAGACTCCACCGGCGACTACTTGGGGCGGGGTCAAATCTAATTTGTTACTGACTTCGAATTGCCAGCGGAAGTAATCGGTAGCACAAGTAGAAAACATGCCGGAGCCATCAGCTTTTTGGACGTCATTAGAGAAATAAGCACTGTACCAAATGTTGCCGGAAGGAGAGCCCAAATAGGAAAGCGGGGCAATGACTAAAGTCTTGAGATCGCCTGCCGGATAACTGACAATAGCTGGGGTAGAGCTGGCGGTATTTTGATCAGTACCCTCAAAAATCTTGATATTATTAGTATTCAATAAATTACAATTAGAAGTGTTGTCGCAAGTACAAGGATTGTTGCTGGCGTCAACACAGACGCTATCCAACTTCAAATCCTCCTTGAAATTTATCATGATGGCGACATTGCGCGGAACATCTTTTTGTTCGGGTGTCGGATAGACGCTTTGGACAGTACAAAGACCGATGGCGCCGCTGCCTAAGCCAGCGCCGCTCTTGCTGCCACCGAACAAACCGCCCTGGTTGCCAGTAGCGCTGATGAGACGATTCAAGATGAAAGCGACGATGCCCCAAGAAGCTAAAATGATGAGAAGGCCGATAATGGCATTTTTCAAAATATTCTTAGCGGCAGCCACCTTCTCTTCATTGCCACCGGAAGTCATCCATTTGAAGCCGGCGAAGATAACCAAAGATACAGCGATAACGCCCAAAGTCAACATGAAAATATTTATCACGCGAGCCGCAATCTTTATCGGACTATCGCTTGAGAGAGCGATAGTGTTGCTGATCTCATTGGTGCCGACATCCAAAGCCGAAGCGCCTTGGGCTAGGAAGAGACCTAAAACCAAAAAAGAAAAAAAGGCTAAAAGATATCGAGTTTTTTTAGGCATATGATTAAAATTATTTGGGCTTAAATGTCCCTAAAATTATAACATAAAAAGGCAAAATAAAAAAGCGCCCCAAAGGGCGCTTTCGTAGTCTAATTAGGCTGATAAGAACTCTCTGCCGAGCTGTAAATTTCCTGAAATTTGTCCGTTATCCGCCGGACTTCATCACTATACTTCCAATAGTCCCAAAAATTACCCTGGCCGCTGTCCAGATAAAACTGAATTTCAGCATATTTTTCCGTTCCCCTCTCAATCCAAGACCCGATATAAGGGATTTTGGTAGGATCGTTCCGATCCGGATTATTATCAGTAAACCAATAAAAGCAAAACCAGATTAAGCCGACAAACAAAATAATGTTGATAATCGAGCGCATATTTTTATATTATTAATTAAATAATTTTTGCGGCGACAGACCTTTTTCTTCGGGCCGAAATATATTAATAGTACCATACTCCCCATCAAAACCCGGATTAATTAACAATTTACCCTGACGCACCCGTTCTACCCCCAGAGCCACCAAAGGGGCGCTAATATCTTTAATAGCAGCTATTTCAACATTTAACAGTATATCCAGTTCACTGCCTAGGGCTTTAATTAAACGGTCGTATTCACGCTTGACCTTCTGGCTGGCTCGGCTTTTGACATTAAAGGCTTCGGCAATGATTTTATCCAGACCGACCAGCTTTCTATACCCTGGAGCTTGGGCTGGGACAAAACCCAAAGGACGATCAGCCAGTTCGGCGACACGATAGGCTACTCCCAAAACCAAAGGTTTTTTGCAAACCGGGCAGAGACCTTTTAACTTTTTACTCTCCTCGGGCGCGCAACTGAAATTGCACTGCCTATGGCCGTCAAAATGATACATGCCTTCTTCAGGGTAAAACTCAATCGTATATTTTATCTTCCCCGCAGCCTTGTCTTTGATAGCCGAATAAATCTCGTCATAGGTTAATTTGCCCAGCTCTAAGACCGTGGCCTCCCGGCCAATATTTCCCAGGCTGTGAGCATCAGAATTAGACAAACAACTAAGGCCATCAAGCGCTGACAACCGCCAATTCATTTCCGGATCACTGGACAATCCGGTTTCATAAGCATAGATATTTTTAGTCTGTTCCTGAAAGCAATCAGCCAGCGAATTAAAGCCTGATTTAGAGCCAAAAACCGCAAACCAGGGCGTCCAGATGTGAGCCGGATAAATCAGCCAACGCGGATCAATGGCTAGGCATTCGGCCACCAATTTCGGAGCACTCAAACCCAATATCGGCCGCCCATCTGATTTTAAATTATATCTTTGCCCCCAGCGCTTATTTAATTCTTCTACCGCCGCGATACTAGGAGCGTGTAGTACTAAATGGATACGCCGGCAACGGCCGCCGTCTTTGTAGATAAGGGCAACTTCAGTAGAAAGGATAAAAACCACATCACTATTTTCATCGCCTCGCAACCGATACAGGCCTGATCCAGGAGCAGTCTCTACTAATTCTTTTTTTATATGCAAAAACCACTGGGGATGGGTAAAATCACCAGTGGCGACGATATTAATTCCTTTTTTCCGAGCAGCTGCCGCAATATTAGGCAGAGTCAGGTCTTTGGAACAGGCCCGGGAATAACGGGAATGGATGTGGGCGTCCAAAATTTGGCGCATATTTTAAACTAATAGTGATAATTCATTCAATTGGCCTTCGGCCACTTCGCGACTAAGCAATCCTTGGTTGTAGAGCTCTTTAATGTCGCGTGACAGACTAATCATACCATCGCTATAGCTAGTTTCAATTACATTTTTAATTTGGACGATTTTCTCCTCCCTAATCAAATTAGCAATAGCGGAATTGCGCACCATAATTTCTCGAGCCACAATGCGGCCGCCTCCTACTTTAGGTAAAAGACGCTGAGAAATAACCGCAGCTAATATCATCGAGAGCTGGGAACGAACCTGATTCTGCTGGTGCGGCGGAAAAATATCAATAATTCTGTCAACGGTTTGAGAGGCATTGAAAGTATGTAAAGTAGCTAAAACCAAATGGCCGGTTTCAGCTAAAGTAATAGCCGAAGAGATGGTTTCCAAATCGCGCATTTCTCCCACCATAATAACGTTTGGATCTTGACGCACGACATGGCGCAAACCGCTGGCAAAAGTTGGAAAATCAAAACCTAGTTGCCGCTGGGTAATGATGCTCTTATTAGATTTAAACAAAAATTCAATCGGGTCCTCAAAAGTGACGATATTATAATTATATTTCTGATTAAGATAATTAATCATAGCTGCCAAAGAAGTTGACTTGCCGCAGCCAGTTGGTCCGGTCAATAGAATCAAGCCCTGTTTCATATCTAAAAGCTTGTTGATAACCGGAGGCATGTGGACCTCTTCCAGGGTCGGAGGCTGACTATTGATGACGCGAGCCACCAATTTGAAATTATCTCTTTCATAAGAAAGGTTAACGCGATAACGGTAATCGTCCACCGAATAACCGAAATCTAAATCTTTTTCCTTAATCAAGCGTTCCTTCTGCTCTGGCCGCAACATAGTATCCACAACCTCTTCTAAATCCGCTGCAGTCAAAGGGGAAAAATCTCCATTTTTCTTGGCCCCGCCTTTAACGATATCGCCGCTAGAAGACAAAACATAGACATCGCTATTATATTCCATACCGGCCTGCTGACTCAGAACTAAGGCCTGGTCGATCGGCACCAATTGTCCATCGATACGCAAGATCGGCTTTAAATCTTTGACCAAATGCAAATCAGAAGCCTTCTGCTCGGCGGCTAATTTTAGAAGTTTTTTAATATCCATAAAGTTACCAGCCCTTCTTGGCTAAGCCAGCTTCGGCGGCTTTAACCTGGGCTTCTTGTTTAGAAAAACCATCGCCGGTGGAAATTAATTCTTCCCCCAAATAAAGACCGACGGTAAATAATTTTTCATGATCAGGACCCTCCTCTTTAATTGTTTTGTAGACCGGGGTAATACCTTCTTTTTCCTGAGAAATTTCCTGAAAACGTGATTTCGGATCCAAATATAATTCATTCTTCAATATTTCATCTAAATGAGAAACAATATGGCTGGCGATAAACTTTTTAGCCGGCTCTATGCCCTGGTCCAAATAAATAGCACCAATAATAGCTTCAATGGAATTGGCTAAAATATATTGCCGCGCCTTAGTATTCTTATCCTTAGCCTCGCCTTTAGAAAGCAACAAAAAATCCTCCACTCCTAGAGTGTCGGCGACCAGATAAAGCATGCGAGCGTTAACCAGGCTGGCGCGCCAGTTAGTCAAATCACCTTCCGGCGTGTCTGGATAATTGATGAAGAGATGTTCGGTGATCACAATTTCCAAAACAGCATCACCCAAAAACTCCAAGCGTTCATTGTGGCCGAATTTAAATTCGGGGTGTTCGTTAAGATAGGAGCGGTGGGTCAAAGCCTGCTCCAGCAAAGCTTTATTCTTGAAGCTAGTTCCGAGACTAGCTTCTAATCTAGCTAAATCGGACATAAAAAACCGATATTAAAGTGTTAAATTGTTAAACTGAAAGCTTCAATTTAGCAATTTAGCAATTTAATATATTAATTATTAATATATTAAGCCGCGGGTTCTTCCGGCTCGGCTTCTTTGGCCTTGGCCTCCTTGGCTTCTTTCAATTGCTGGGTAATAGCCTCGCGCTTTTCGCGCTCAGCTTCTGGCATGTCTTTGTAAATAGCGCCTAGGACACCATTAATGAACTTGCCGGATGACTCGCCGCCAAAAGCCTTAGCGATCTCAATTGCTTCGTTGATAGCAACGCGCGGCGGGATGTTGGTGGAATACAATAATTCATAAATACCGATACGCAAAACATTCCGATCAACGATAGTGATCTGCTCTAACGGCCACTCGGTCGCATAACGACGGATGTAATTGTCAATCTCTTCCGAATGTTCCAAGATGCTCTTAACCGTTTCACGCACAAAACCGCCGTCATCAAATTGCGGCGCAAAATTAACAAAATTCTCGTCTATCACAGCCTCAATAGTTTCATTTTTCTTTCCATTAAAGTCCCAAGCAAACAGAGTTTGCATGGCGATAGTTCGAGCCAGATGACGATTGGACATATTATTTTGTTTTAGTCTTTTTAGCTTTGCTCTTCACCTTCAAAACAGTCTTGCCTTTGTAGTTGCCGCAAAAAGCGCAAGCAGTATGCGGCTTAACAGCGACGCCGCATTTTGGGCATTTGTTCAAAGTAGTTTTGGTCAAAGCCAAATGGGCACGATTTTTACCAACGGCACTCTTAGTCCGTCTTTTCTTCGGATTAGCCATAAAATTAGGATTAAATTTATTTTATCTTTTTATTATAAAAGCTGTAGACTCAGCATACCACATTAGCCAAAATAGTCAAGAAAATAGCCAATTTTAGGCAGTTTTAGGACCGACAATCTTTTCAAAGACATCCTTCTCGATCGTTTCCTTCTCTAATAACTCCTTAACCACAATTTCAATCTTGGGTTTCTGGTCCATAATGATCTTTTTAGCCTTGAAGGTGGCTTCATTGATAAAGTGAGAAATTTCGTCATCAATCTTTTCCGCTATCTTCTCGCTGTAATCTCTCTGCTCGTGAATCTCCCGGCCCAAGAAGATCATTTCTTCTTTCTCGCCAAAAGTCCTCGGGCCCAAAGCATCGCTCATGCCAAAGTCAGTAATCAGGCTGCGAGCCAAAGCAGTAGCTCGACGCAAGTCCGAAGTCGCACCGGTAGTCACTTCACCAAAAACCTCTTTTTCCGTCAGATGTCCGGCTAATAATACCGCCAATTCTTCAATATATTCGGTCTTAGAATGCATATGACGGTCAACACTGGGAAGCTTTAAAGTATAGCCGCCGGCCTGGCCCCGGGCAATGATGGAAACCTTGTGTACCGGGTCGGTATGGGGCAAGAAGTGGGCAACGATAGCATGGCCAGCTTCATGATAGGCAGTGATTTTTTTCTCTTTGTCAGTAATTATTCGACTCTTACGCTCTGGGCCCATCATCACCTTTTCAATGGACTCATACATATCACCCAAAGAAATATTCTTTTCATTCTTCCGGGCCGCCAAAATCGCCGCTTCATTCAAAACATTTTCTAAATCTGCTCCGGAAAATCCCGGGGTACGCTCAGCAATCTTATGCAAGTCAGCCCCTTTAGCTAAAGGCTTTTTGCGAGCATGGACCTCTAAAATCGCTTCCCGATCCTTGATATCCGGAATATCAATAACGACTTGGCGGTCAAAACGTCCTGGCCGTAACAAGGCTGGGTCTAAGACGTCAGGACGATTAGTGGCGGCGATGACGATAATATTGTCGGTCGGCTCAAAGCCGTCCATCTCTACCAATATCTGATTCAAGGTCTGTTCTCTTTCATCATGTGAGCCACCTAGGCCAGCGCCACGTTTGCGACCGACAGCGTCAATCTCATCGATAAAAACGATGCACGGAGAATTCTTTTTAGCTTTCTGAAATAATGACCGAACCCGGGAGGCACCGACACCGACAAACATCTCCACAAATTCGGAACCGCTGATATGAAAGAAAGGGACATCAGCTTCGCCGGCGACACCGCGAGCCATCAAGGTCTTGCCCGTGCCTGGACTGCCTAAAAGTAATACTCCCTTAGGGATACGAGCGCCTAAATCTTGAAATTTCTTAGGAAAACGAAGGAATTCTACCACTTCCTGCAATTCTTCCTTGGCCTCTTTAGCTCCGGCGATATCCTTAAATGATACTTTATTCTTCATATCCTTCTGAAATTCTTTAGCTTGACTCTGACCAAAAGTCATCGCGCGGGAGTTGGCATTAGAGACGCCGCGCATAGTGAAGTAGAGAAAGGCCCCAATCAAAAGAATCGGCAAGAGTATCGGCAAAACATTAACTAGCCAAAAATTCATGCCACCAGCATCCTTGATCTTGATATTGACGGTTGATAATTTCTGATTATCAACGTTAAAATTTTTCAACAAAGTCGAAAGCGATTCGCCACTCTCTTTTTGCGCCACCTTCTGGCTGCCATCCTGCAAATCAATTTGTAACTTGTCGCCATCAACCATGATGGCAGCAACCCGGCCGGCATTAATTTCGTTCACCAAAAATTCCAACCCTACCTTTTCGGTCTTGGCTGACTTGGCGTTCCAAGCTGAAAATAAGCTGGCGATAATCAGAAAAGCGATGAAATAAATAAAGAAATTTTTTAGTAGATTTTTCATAATTTAGGATAATTTTACATAATTTCAGTATATAACAAGCAGGGTCTTTTGGCAAATAAAAGGGGCAAAAATGCCCCTTTTATCAATATTTGGTTTAACTGACAAATTATTTCTCGGCCTTCACTTTCTTTTCCTTCTTCGGTTTTTCTTCAACCTCAACCTTCTCTTCTTTCACTTTTTTAACAGTCTTTTTTTCTTCCTTATCTTCGGTCTTAGATTTTTTTCCTTCCTTAACTAATTTCAAGGCTAAACGATGGTCCTGCGGAGAAATAGACAAAATTTCAAAATCACGTTCTTCGTTAACTTTAAAGACTTCATTGATCTTTTCCTGCTTGCCTAAATTTAATTGAGTGATGTGAGCTAGGCCATGGATATCTTCGTCTAATTTAACAAAGAGACCGAACGGATTGACTTTCAAAACACTGCCTTTGACTACCTGGCCGATGACGTACTTATTAACTGCCTCTAACCACGGATCCTTCATGATTTTCTTGGCAGACAAGAAAATCTTGTTGCCATCAATATTGACGATTTCGGCCTTGATCTTGTCACCAACTTTATACAAGCTAGCCGGGGAATCAATTCTCTGCCAGGCTAATTCGGAGATATGAATCAAGCCCTCAATGTTGTCATCAAAGCTGACAAAGACGCCAAAATTAGTAACAGCCGTAATCTTGCCTTCAACCACCACACCCACCTTGTACTTCTCAAGCAAAGGCTTCTGCTTTTTATTCCAAACATCCTTCTCGCTAAAAATAATCTTGCCTTCGTCTTCGTTCAAAGTGATAACGTTGACTTCAAATTCCTGGCCGACAAAAGATTTCAATTTTTCCAAAATCTTGCTCTTGTCACCGCCGCTGATGCGAGGATAATTTTCCGGAGCTAATTGGGACACTGGCAAGAAACCGCTAATCTGGCGATAATGGCAAAGCAAGCCGCCCTTATTGGCGTCAGCCACTTTGACGGAAACAGTTTCTTTGCTCTTAAAAGCTTCACGCAGATTATCCCAGGCTTTACCCTGGCCAACTTGACGGAAGGATAATTCTAATTCGCCCATTTCGTTCTCGGGCTCAACGACCATAGCTTCAACTTCTTTGCCCGGCTCTAAATCAGTATATTCCTCGGCCTCTAAATATAATTCCGGACCGCGGACAATACCGGTTCTGACGCCGTCGATATCCAAACGAACTTCGGCTTTAGACGCAGAAATCACGACACCCTTAACGATGTCGCCAGCCTGCGGCACTTTTAATTCTTCTTTTTCCAAGAGGACGCTAAAAACGTCGTTCTTGATAGTATCTTTACTCATATCTAAAAGCGTAAATATTTCTTATCACCAATAGCTATTGGGATAATAAAAAAAGCGCTTTTAACCTCCCCAAGGGGAAGCCCTTTGGCCACCTAGAAACCAAAGGATGTCTTAGAGGTGTTTATTAAATTATTACTAGGGTTATATTAGCCGATTAAAACAAAAAAATCAAGGGTACTAAAAAACGCCCAATATCGGGCGTTTTTTAGTATATTTGAATAAATATTAGTATTAAGCCGCCTTTTCAACCTTCTCACCGGCTAATTCGTGTACATTTCTGCGGGAAAAGATCGGAGCCACTTTGATCTTCTGGCTCATGCCGCTAGCGGCGAAAGCTGTAGCGCTGTTGCCCCCAGCCTTATTAGCCTGCTTCTCCATCTCAGCAAAAGCTTTTCTCTGCTCTTCAGTCAAAACGCTTTCTGCCAAGTCCTTCTGGAAGCTGTCGAAGACCTTATCGCCGTTGAACATACTAGACTCATAACCAGCCTGCTTATAGACTTTTCTTAAGCCATCAAACTGCATGTAACCGTCCGGCTTCTTATTGGCATGCTCAGTCATTAACTCGGCATAGCCTCTTAAGGCGTTATCTGATTTAGACCCCAAGGCATAGGCCTTGCCAATAACATTTAATCCGGCGAAAACTCCTGATAAGTCTCTTTTGTCAGCCGGCTTCAAACCTTCTTTGGCTTTAGCTAAGAAATCCCAAGTCTTATCCAAGGTCAATAACTGAAATTTGTTATACATTTCAGCATTGGACAATTTGGAAAAGGCTTCCTTGTCAGCGGCTAAAGTTTCGGAATCATAGCCGACATTTTCAAACAAACGCTTTTCCGCCGGGGTCTTCGGCAAAGACTCAATCTTGCCAGGGATAACCTCAGACTTCATGGCATTGATTTCTTCCCGTGCCACAGCAGTTTCGGTCTTCTGCTTTTCTTTGTCCTGAACCAAACGATTGACAATTTCTTCCTGGGTCGGAAGAGATTTAATCAAATCTACCGCCGCTTCGGTTTGTTCCATTTTTTTGTCTTGAGATTCGGCGGGATTATTAATTTTTTCCATGTTCATATATTTGAGTTTATTGATATTAATAAAGCTCGAAAATCGGCACTTTTATCAATATCTTATTTAAATTATTACAAATTAATTATAACACATAAATCAAAATTAGTCAATAGAGGATGTTTTTACCCTCCCTTATCGGCTAATTTGATAATAGCATAATGAAGGAAATAAAAAAAGCCTGTTTTGGAGCAGGCTTTCTCTACTAGTTATAACACAGGTTGTTTTTTCCGCTGGGAGGACTTTTTGACAGGCCGCAATTATAAAGCGTAACTTCAATCTCATAGCGCTCATTTTCGGCAGCGACCATCTTGGCCAGAATATAATCTTTGTCTGGAACATCGTCCAGGAAGATCCCATTTTTGGGAATATTATATACTGGCAGATCAGCATTAGTCTCAGGCGGCGGAATAAAAGTAGTTTTTTTCGGCCGGCATGAAACTTCTTTCCACCAACCGACAAGTTTTTGCTCAAGCCTGAGGAAATCGTGTTTCCGGCGGCTAAGGAACTTTAGCATGATTCATTTCCTCCTCAATGATATAATCAATATTTCTGATAGAATCTAGGTTAATTATGGCTTAACATACTTCTTTTATCTTGTCAATACTATTCCCTGTGGAAAACAATAAAAGCGCTGTAATTAGCGCTTTTATTTATATACTTATTTGATTTTATCTACACTTTTATCACTACCGGCAAAACCATCGGGCGTCTTTTGGTCTGAGAAAATAAGAACTGACTGACATCCGCCCTAATTTTGTTTTTGATAAAGTCTTCATCAATCGGCAAATTGCTAGCTTGATCTTTAACAATCTTCTTGGCAATAGTTCTGGTCTTTTCAATCAAATCCTTATTCTCTTTCATATAGACAAAACCGCGAGAAATCAAATCCGGGTTACCAATAATATCATTGGTCTTAGTATCAATAGTGGCAATAACGACGATCATGCCGTCGGCCGCCATCATCTGGCGATCCTTGAGCACGACATTGGAAACATCGCCGACACCTAAACCGTCAACCATGACATAATCAGTCGGGACTTTTTCTTTGGTTAGCTTGCCCACGACCTGATTGCCGACTTTACGGAAATCCAACACCTGGCCATTATCAGCCACGAATATTTTGTCGCGGGAAACTCCAACCGACTCAGCTAATTCCGCATGAGCCCGGAGCATATAGTGGTTGGCCTCAATCGGCATAAAGAATTCTGGCTTTAACAAGCGCATCATTAATTTTAAATCCTCTTGCTTAGCGTGGCCGCCGGCATGGACGTCCATCATGCGATAGTTAATGACCTTGACGCCCTGACGGACAATCTTGTCCATTAAGGTTTGGATAGAACGTTCGTTGCCTGGGATAACCGAAGAAGAGAAAATAACAGTGTCTCCTGGCTTGAAATGAATCAAACGATGTTCGCCGTTAACCACTTTGTTCAAGAAAGCACCGCCCTTTTCGCCCTGGGCGCCGGTACCGATAATCACTAATTGATTATCCGGGATTCGATTAACATCTTTTTCGTCAATCAATAATCTGGGATTAAATTTCAAATAACCAATCTGGTGGGCAACTTCCACGTTGTCGTTCATGCTGCGGCCCTGGAGTAATACTCTCCGACCGTACTTAGCGGCATGATCAAATATTTTCTGGACGCGAGACAGCTGGGAAGCAAAAGTGCCAATAATGATGCGACCGGTTATCTTCTCAAATAATTTGCTCATCTCGTCGCCAATAGCCGACTCTGAAATCTGATAGCCAGGATGAGTAGCGTCAGTAGAGTCAGCCATTAAAAGCATGACACCCTGAGCGCCAATTTGGGCAATGCGGTTCAAATCAGCCGGCTTGTCATTAACCGGAGTAAAATCAATCTTGAAATCGCCCGTATGAACCACTTTGCCTAAAGGAGTGTTCACGATAATGGCGAAGCAATCGGGAATAGAATGATTGACGCGCAAAAATTCAATATTGAAATTTTTTCCCAACTGGACACGGGAGGTTTCATCAATTTCCTTGATATTCAAATGAGGGGAATGATGGAATTCCACGTTGCGCTTCCGGACTAGACCGGCCGTCATCTTGCCCATAAACATCGGCGGGTTACCGATGCGGCCCATGATGTGCGGGATACCACCGATATGATCATAGTGACCGTGAGTGATAATAACGCCCTTGATCCAGTCTTTTTTGTCTTCTAAATAGGAGATATTAGGGATAATGTAATCAATGCCCAACATATCCTCCTCGGGAAATTGCAGGCCCATGTCAATGATGATGATTTCCTTGTTATATTCAATCACCGTCATATTACGACCGACTTCCTCTAGGCCGCCCAAAGCCATAACTCTAAGAGAGCCCTGGTTGTTGGCCGCGGTAAAAGCCGGCCGAAAGGCCGGGCGCGGCGCTCCGGTGGCAGTGCGGCCGCCCGGAGAATTATAATTGCGCCGTTTGAGCGGCGGACGGCTACCTTTGTTAAGAGGCGCCGGGCGGTTGCCAGTGGCAGCCGCAGGTTTGTACTTACTAATCATGTTTTTAGAGAAATTGCCGAATTAAAAAATACTTCTTAAGCTCAGGCAATTTTTATAATAAAGAGAAATAATGGTCTAATTAGAAGCTACCATTTCAGCTTTTTCTTGGTCTTGATATACCAATCATAAACTCCAGAAAAACGATCGGCCGGGTCAATGGTCAGTTGTTTATTGAAGCCTTTAATTTTTTTGTTCTGCGGATAATTGTAATAGGAAGAATAAAGGAAAATCGCAGGTAATTCATCGGTTAATATTTCTTGAAATTTTTTGTATTTTTCGGTGCGTTGGCTTAGGTCAGTAGCAATGCGGCCGCTTTCCAAAAGCGCATCAACATCCTTGTTACGATAATCGGCTAAATTAGTGCCACCTTCACCCGCCTGAGACGAATGCCAAAAAACATAAACGTCGGGATCGGCACCCAAAAGCTGACTGAACAACAAAACCTCAAAGTTCCGAGATTTTATTACATCATTTTCGGCCGCTGTGGCTGCCACTAATTTGATATCAGTTTTTATACCAATTGCTTCCCAAAAATTTTTAATCTCTGTTGCCACTTTCAAATTGTCAGCCGAATCAACGACGGTTAAATTCATGGTTAAATATTGCCGGCTCGCCCCCTTGGTCTTAGGGTTCTTGACACGCCAGTTGCCAGCTAACTCCAAGGAGCTTGAACTAGCATGAGCGGCCAGGTCGCGTTGCAGCGCTAAATTAGCATCTTTCTCGGCTTCTTCCGCACTAATATTGGGAGCCTTTTCGGCCTCAGCGGCACTCAGACTTACTTTTTGCCAGCCCGATTCATCTAATAACTTTTCTGCTTGAGCTACATTATAATCATACTTTTTCAGGTCAGGATTATAAGCGAAACTATCAGGCAGAATCGGTCCGTCAATAACACTAGCATTACCACTCAAAGCCTCAGACACAATCTTGTTCTTGTCCAAAGCCATAGCTAAAACAGTTCTAACATTTTTGTCACTCAAATACAGGTTAGCCTTCTTGTTCAAAAATAAGGCGGACAAACGCGGCATTTTGAGCTTAATAAAATTCATGGAATTTTTTGCCAGAACGTCCTTTTGGTTGTCATGAGGCAAATAACTTAAACCGTCGATATCATTATTATTTAAAGCGCTAACCGCCTCTTGGATGTTAGGATAGAATTTGAAATTTAACTCCTCTAAATAGGGCTCGTGCAAATAATAATTACTGTTAGCCACTAAATTATATTCCTTTATTTCGCCCGCCTTGCTCTTTACCAGGGACTTAAACTTATAAGGACCAGAACCTATCGGCTTCAAATTTAAATCAGCCAAGCTGGCTGTTTCCGGATTGACCGGGGTCCATAAATTCTGCGGCAAGATACCGAAAGTCAAAAGCTCTAAAAAAGGAGAATAAGGCTCACCTAATTTAAATTTAACAGTCAGATCATCCACTCTTTCAATTTCAGCCCCAAGAAACATCTGACGCCAAGGCGAATCATAGTCCTGGTTCTTAATAGCCTCAAAGGTAAAAACAACATCATCGGCAGTCAACTTATCGCCGTTATGGAATTTCACATCATCCCGCAAGGCAATAGTATAGGACTTAGCATCTTCTCCCAACTCCCATTTTGCCGCCAAATCTGGCGCTAATTTACCCTGATCGTCGTGTTTAAACAAACTGGAAAAAATCAAAGCGCTCAAATCACTATCCGCGTCCCGATTATAGTTATAGAGCGGGTTGATATATTTAGGATGTCCAACTAAACCCTCACTATAACTACCGCCCTCAATTGGAGATAGCTCTAAATGGTCACGATAGAACTTAACGCCCAGATACAGTAAGCTAGCCAGCAAGACTAAAACAGCCAAACGTAACCAAAGCCGCTCTTTGGGGCTTAGAGTTTTCTTTAAGTGCTTTAACTGGTTAGAACTTGGGATCTTTTTCGGTGACAAAGAATAAACCAACTGCTGATCCATTCTCTCGGCTGACCGCGCTAAAACCGGCTGTTTTGAAAGTTTTTTTCTAAAACGATTAAAAAGACCGCCCAGAGCATTCCGGACCGCTTTTAACCGAAATAAGATTTTATTTTGTTGAGGCATCACAAAACGATATGAAGCTTAAAAGATAACTACCGCCAAAGAAGATAAGAAAAAGAGAGTTGCTATAATAATAGTAACAATAAATAACTTTTTTTCCAAGCCGCGCTTAGCCAAGTAAACTCCGCCGGATCCACCGAAAACTCCGCCTAAACCAGCACCGCGATTTTGCATTAAAATCAAAGCAGTCAACACTAGAGCTAAAATAAATTGTACAATCTTAATCCAATGCATAGCTATTTCTTAATTTGAGCAATAATCTTTTCTAAAACTTTCGGATTCTTGACGGCTAAATCAGCCAAAACCTTGCGGTCAATTTCAATATTATTAGCTTTCAAGCCAGCAATAAATTTAGAGTAGGACAATTCATGTTCGCGCACGAAAGCGTTAATCTTAATCTGCCATAAAGCCCGCATAGTGCGTTTCTTCTTGCGGCGATCAACATAAGAGTGAGCGCCGGCTTTGGTGCGAGCGGTTTTAGCAACCTTAATTAAATTTTTGCGACCCCACTTGTAACCCTTAGTCGCTTTATGTAATTTGCGTCTCTTTTTTACATGGGTAGTACCGCGTTTGACTCTAGGCATATTTTTAGTTGTATGGAATTAATTTTTTAATAGTTCTGTTCAGGGTTTCGGTCGTGGAAATATCGCGGCGTTTGCTGCGAGTAACATCGCCTGATTCGCGGGAATTAAAATGATCCTGGCCGCCTTTGCGCTGCTTGATCTTGCCTTTCCCTGTCAGACGGAAACGCTTGCTGGTAGCTTTATGAGTTTTGATTTTCGGCATATTATTTAATCTTTCTTGTGATAATAAAAACCAGGCTAAAACCTGATTTTGACCATAATTACTTCTTATTGGCTAAGATTATACTAAACCCTGAAGGCTGTCTTGTCAAGGGTTGTTCCTCTTCAAGGTTCAAATCTGGCCTATTTTTAAGGGTATCAATAAATTCCAGCATCAATTCCCGGGCTCGGTCAAAGTGCTGCCTTTCCCGGCCACGGAGGAACATTTCCACCCTAACCTTATCATTTTTGCTCAAAAACTTCTCAGCCAAAGCCAAACGGACATCGCTATCATGTTGGCTGATACGGAAAGTCAGCTTTACCACCTTAGTTTCTATCTTCTTCTGTAAAACCTTCTGTTTATGGATCTTTTTTTCTCTTTCATACTTAAACTGACCCAAATTAACGATTTTGGCTACCGGCGGGGTAACTTTCGGATTAACCTCCACTAAATCTAGTTCTGATTCCCGCGCCCGCTCCAAGGCCTCGGCTAAAGTGACAACACCAACATTGTCCCCATTTTCGTCAATCAAAAAAACCTCCGGCGCCGTGATGTGAGCGTTGGCTTTAAAACGTTTGTCTTCAATTTTAGGCTGGGCCTTTTTGTAATTTCGGCGCATGAAAAAAATAAATTAGTTTTTATATCTGAGCGGGTAAGGGGAATCGAACCCCTATCTTCAGCTTGGAAGGCTGACATAAAAGCCATTATACGATACCCGCCTGAAGGGGCGGGAAAAAATTCCTGTGCCGCGGGAGGGAATCGAACCCTCACTCTATCGCTAGAACTGGATTTTAAGTCCAGCGCGTCTACCAATTCCGCCACCGCGGCCCCTTGTGGAGATGATGGGAGTTGAACCCATGTCTAATAAGTTTTTTGGCATACTTGTACAAAAGTAGCTTAGTTTGGCATTTCGCCCGCAACCGTAAAAACCAAGCAAAATCGGCGCAGACTAGCCCTAAAGTCTTTCGGTTCGGGAACTAGGGCGACCCCCAAACCTATCTTCATGAATGACACCGGATAACAGCTATGAAGACTCGCTGGTCCGATGGTTGCTGGTTATTATTAAGCAGCAACAGGGGCAAAAGCCGGAACCTTCCAAGAGAAGGCGGCCTTCGCAACAGTGTTTTTGACACTTGTGTTTCGAGCCGGTTTTACGTGGGTAGACTCACCACGTTTTGAGTATGACAAAAAATAATCTTACTATCGATGCCTGGCATCCCCTAAAATTATCTTTGTCTTCGCTTTGTTAATGTCCTGATGCTTCTTTCCACTTCGCGCTTCTTAATTACCTCCCGTTTGTCATATTTCTTACGACCCTGCGCTAGGCCGAATTCCAATTTGATAAAACTGTTCTTAGTATAGATTCTAAGGGGTATAAGTGTCAAGCCTGCCTGGTGTTTTTTGCCGATTAAATGGGCGATTTCCCCGCCTCTAAGCAATAATTTGCGGGATCTTGTCGGGTTATAATCATCAACCTTACCGGCCGGCTTATAAAGAGGTACGTGGGCTTTAAGCAGATATAACTCCGGATGCCCATCTTTATCAGTCCTAAAATCAATATAAGCCTCTTTCAAACTGATATGACCAGCCTTAACTGACTTGACCTCATAGCCTAGCAAAACTAGCCCGGCCTCAAATGTTTCCAGGATGCTGTAATCAAAACCAGCTTTTTTGTTGACTGCTAAAACTGACATACTAAAATTTAACTAGATATTTTTTTATAAAATTTTCTATGGCGCTAATAGTCTGCTCCCGGACTAAAGCCGGACTCTCAGCTACCCAAACGGCTAAATTATACAACTCCCTAGCTTCCATCTTTAGCCATTTATCGTTTTTACGCAAGAAGACCAAAAGGGAAGTAACAGCTAACCTCTTATTACCGTTTTGAAAAGGATGGTTTTTTATCAATAAATAGAACAAAACTGCCCCTTTCCCAATTAAGCCCGGGTATAAATTTTTTCGTTCAAACCGCTGAAAAGGCGTGGCAATGCAGCTCTCTAAAATATGCGGGTAACGCGTAGCAAATTCTGGAATCGGTTCATCCCAATCCATAGTATCAACCGCCAAGCGATGGGCTAAGTATTTAATTTCTTCCAAACTCAAAGATTTGACCATAGAATTATTCTTTGCCTAACTGCTTAATAGTTTCGCCATAATCTTTTAACACTCTTCTGACGCCAGCTTCAATATCAGTTTTATTTTTTTGGCTCAACTCTGGCGCGAAAATTTCTGGCAAATCTTTTTTATAGATAATATAATTCCGACCGATCTTTTCCGCCTTGATTCTGCCTAATTTAATTTTATTGAAAACCGCGATACGGCTGATACTCATAATATCAGCCAACTCTTTGACAGTTAAATAGTTATTTTCTGGGGCCATAAAATTATGTTAACTTGTGTGTTATATGTTAACATATGTTAATTTGATAGTCAATGGTTTACAGTTTACAGTAAACTGTAAACAGTCAAAATAACAAAAAATCAAGCCAAAAGCTTGATTTTTATATAACAATCTTCAAACGACTTAAACCTATTCGTCCGACTCATGCCCTTCGCGGTCATAGCCTTCCCGGTTATACCCAGAATTATTAAAGCCTTCCTTGTCATAGCCATCGCGATCATAGCCAGCTAAATTAAAGCCCTCCTTGTCAAACCCCTGGCGGTCATAGCCATCACGGTTATAACCTTTACGATCATAACCAGACTGGTCGTAGCCGATGCGATTATAGCCATCAACATCATAACCGTCTGGGTCAAAGCCGCGTTCGTCATAATCTTCGCGCTTGAATCCGCGCTTGGAAAAACCATTGATGTTGAAACCGTAACGGTCATAACCCTCGGCACTCAAACCAGTTTCGTCAAAACCATGTTCATCCAAAATAATCTCCGGGGTGTTGCGGCGGTCCGACCAATTATTGAATAAATAAACGGCGATGCCGATAATGACAAAGATAGCAATGCCAATAGGCATTCCCCAAACTTCCTGCATATTGATATTTAAATTATGAAATATTCCACTCGCGTAATTTCTTGATGACCTTCTGATTAGCTAGGATATTAGCCAAATAACTGCGATATCCAGGCTCTTTTACCATTTTTTCCACATTCGGATCATCTTTATATTGAACTTTTAACTCAGCAATCTTAGCCTCAATTTCTTCAGTGGTAATCTTTAAATCTTCTCGCTTTGCTATCTCGCGTAACATCAAAGCGCTCTTTACTCGTTTCATCGCTTGCGGCAAAAGTTCCAACATTAACTCCTCTCTGGTTTTTTTAATACTCTTCAAATAATCTTCAAACTGCCCTCCGTACTTTACAATCTCCTGTTCTAATTCAGCCATGATTAACTGGCCTTCATTTTGAATCAGGCTCTCGGGCAAATCACCAAAATTGGATTTTTCTAAAATTTTGTCCAGCAAAGCAATTTCACTTTTCTGCGCTGCCTGATCTTTGGCGCGATGCTCCATATTATCATGAAAAAATTTCTTTAAATCATCCAGTTTCTTGAGACCGAAAACGCGGGCCAAAGAATCGTCAATCGGAGCTATTTCCCGGTTATAGACTTCCTTAATTTTAACCTTGAAATCAACCACCTTGCCGGCAAAATTCTGCTGGTGATGATCTTCGGGAAAAGGCAGAGAAAAATGTTTTTCTTCGCCTTTTTTACCGCCAATTAACTGTTTATCAAAACCCGGGACTAAATAATCTTTGCCAATCAAAACTGTCAAATCCTTAGTTTGGCCTTCTTCGGCTGGCACCTTGCCCAAAAACATCTCTAAATCAACAATAACTTTGTCACCATCTTTGGCGCCTTCAGCGGTGATCGTTTCTTTGGCCCGTGACTGGGCTACTTCATTAACAGCTTTCTCTATATCTTTTTCATCCACCTTTACTTCTTCCTGTTTGATGCCCAAATTCTTGTATTCGCCTAGAGTAATTTCCGGCAAAATAGCCATGATGATTTTGTACTCCATGTCATTACCAGGAGCCAACTTAGTTACTTCTACCCGGGGCTGACCGACGGGTTCTTTGTCCTTAACGTTTTCATCAATTGCCGCGTCAATAGTTTTATGAATAGCCAAATGAGCCGCTTCTTCCAAAATGCTCATCTCGCCTACTTTCTGTTTCAAAATATCATAAGGCACTTTGCCCGGGCGGAAACCTTCAATCTTTATCTCTTGTGATAATTTCTGAGCGCCTTTCTCCATATAAGGAGCAAACTCTTCGGCCGTAATTTCTACGACTAATTCCACTTGGGATTTAGGCAGGTCTTTTCTTGTTACTTTCATAGTATTGCTTAATTATTATTAATGCCCTGTATTTTAGCATCCAAGCCTAAAAAGGCAAGACAGAACACTATTATTATACATTATTTAAGCTAAATTAGCTAATTATTCCCGGCTCTATTGACTAAAAACTAAACTCGTGGCAACATCATTAAACCATCAAATTAGTTCTTATGAAGGTCATAACCCCAAATGGCGGCACGGCCGGACGTAAACTAACGTCTGAGTTCATCGCTTTCCAGAGAAGCCGCATTTTAAAGAAACTGGAAATCTACAATGATCCAAAATCTATTTTGGAACAAAGTCAGGACCTAGGAGGGGAAATTACTCCTCAGCAAAACTATCGGCTCAATGTAGTCTCAATCGGATTAATTGAAGCGCTCAAGCTAATTGACTCCCACCCGGAGCAATATGGCATCTGCCTAGATTGTCATAAAGAGATTGATCTGACTCGGCTGCAAATTGTGCCCGGCGCTCTGCGCTGCACCTCCTGCCAAAACAGGAAGGACCGTTAATAAAACCAGATATAAAAAAGACGCCCCACAAAGAGGCGTCTTTTCATATAATCTTTTTCCTAGAGTAAGAGACCAATAATCAACAGGGCCACAATGTTTAAGATTTTAATCATCGGATTGATGGCCGGGCCGGCAGTATCCTTGTAAGGGTCGCCGACAGTATCACCGGTAACAGCCGCCTTGTGGGCGTCTGAACCTTTGCCACCGAAATTACCCAGTTCAATATATTTTTTGGCATTATCCCAAGCACCACCGCCAGAAGTCATAGAAACAGCCACAAAGATGCCAGTGATAATAGATCCGACTAACAGGCCACCCAAGGCTTCAACGCCCAGGACGAACCCAACTAAAATCGGAGCAACTACTGGAATCAAAGCTGGTAGAATCATCTGCTTGATAGCAGCCTTAGTAACGATATCAACCGTGCGACCATAGTCCGGTTTTTCCGTGCGAGCCATGATGCCCGGTTTTTCTTTAAATTGAGCGCGGACATCTTCTACCACTGAACCGGCCGCGCGGCCGACAGCTTGCATTGACAAAGCGCCAAAGAGATAAGGTAAGAGGCCGCCAATAAATAAACCAACAAGGACATACGGATCATTGATTAAAAAGTGGAAAGTCTGACCGGCAGTATCTAAGCTATTAGTAAAATCAGCAAAAAGCACCAAAGCAGCTAATGCAGCGCTACCAATAGCATAACCCTTAGTGACGGCCTTGGTGGTATTACCAACGGCGTCTAAAGGATCGGTGATATTTCTGACATCGTCTCCCAACTCAGCCATTTCAGCAATGCCGCCGGCGTTGTCGGTAATCGGGCCATAGGCGTCAATAGTCACCACGATGCCAGCCATTGATAACATGGCGACAGCAGCGATAGCGATGCCATAGATGCCAGCCAAACCATAAGCCATTAAGATGGAAGCCGCGATGACAATAATCGGAAGAGCAGTGGACTTCATAGAAACGGCCAAACCAGCGATAACGTTGGTACCATGACCGGTGCGAGAAGCTTCGGCAATGGATTTCACTGGTTGATACTTAGTGGAGGTATAATACTCAGTGATATAAACCAACAAACCGGTAACAGCCAAACCGACTAGAGCGGAAAAATAAATATTCAAAGTGCCGTATTGGCCATTATCTTTCATCAACCATTCGGTAATCGGCCAGAAAGCGATAGCGCCTAAGACGCCAGCAGCAATAAGGCCTTTATACAAAGCGTTCATGATGTTTTGTTTCTTGCCTAAACGAACAAAGAAGATGCTGATAATAGAGGCTACGATAGAAACAGCGCCCAAGACCAACGGGAAAATAACAGCATTGTCTGAGCCTGGAAAAAACAAAGAGCCTAAAATCATGGCCGCGATGGAAGTAACGGCATAAGTTTCAAACAAATCAGCAGCCATACCAGCGCAATCACCGACGTTGTCACCAACGTTGTCAGCGATCACAGCCGGATTTCTCGGATCATCCTCCGGAATACTGGCCTCTACTTTGCCAACTAAATCAGCGCCGACATCAGCTGCCTTAGTGTAAATACCGCCGCCTAAACGGGCAAAAATGGAAATCAAAGAACCACCGAAACCGAAACCGATTAAAGCGTGCAAATCATGAGTGAGCAAGAAGAATCCAGCGGTACCCAAAAGGGCTAAGCCGACTACCAACATGCCGGTGATGCTACCGCCTTTGACAGCGACATTAAGAGCTTTCTTCATACCACTCTTAGCCGCTTCAGTAGTTTTGACATTAGCGCGGACAGAGATAAACATACCAATGTAACCAGTCAAAGCTGATAAGATAGCGCCAGCCAAGAAAGCCAGAGCTGTCATCCAACTCAATAGAAAACCGATTAAAACGAACAAGACGGCGGCCACAATGCCGACAGTCTTATACTGGCGATTCAAAAAAGCCTTGGCTCCGGTTTGAATCGCAGCTGCGATTTCCTGCATGCGCTCATTACCACTAGGTAATTTCAAAATCGCGCGGATGGAAATCAAGCCATAGATGATAGCGGCTAAAGCGCTACCGATGATTAACAGAGTTGTTGCCATAGAGCAATTATTTTTGCCGAAACGAAAAACTGCCAAACTGGGAGTTGGACGCTTCCGCAAGTTAAATTATTTTTTGGTTTTTTTAGTAGTAGTTTTTTTCTCTTTCACTTCTTTCTTCGCAGCCTTAGGCTTAGCTTCCTTTTTTGGCTTCACTTCTTTTTTCTCTTTCTTTTCCTTCACCACTTTTTCAGCCTTCACTGCCTTTTCCTTCTTCGACTTTTCCTCTTTTGCTTCTTCTTCCTTGACCTCTTCCTTCGGCGTTTCAGTGCCGTCAAAAGGGATAATATCAATCTTCCAGCCAGTCAACTTGGCAGCCAAGCGGACATTCTGGCCGCTTTTACCGATAGCTAAAGATAATTTATCTGGGCTGACTTTGACTGTGGCCCGACGGTCATTAACATCCAAATCCATACCCATAATCTTAGCCGGAGACAAAGCATTACTGATATATTTTACTGGATCTTCATCGTATTCAATGATATCAACCTTTTCACCGCCTAACTCGCTGATAATAGTCTGGATGCGGCTACCGCGTTGGCCGACGCAAGAACCGACCGGATCAATATTGTCAGAGTCAGTGGAAATAGCGACTTTAGAACGGGAGCCGGCCTCTCTGGCAACACTCTCAATCTTTACCAGGCCGTTAGATATTTCCGGAATTTCCAAATAGAAAACTTTCTTCAAAATTTCTTCTGAACGTCGAGACAAAACTACTTCAGCCCCCTTCTGGCCAGCGCGAACTTCTTTGACATAAACTTTCAAGCGGGCATTGATGGCATAATTTTCTCCTGGAACTTGTTCTTCCATCGGTAAAATACCGATAGCCTTACCTAAGTCAACAAAAACTAAGCGGCCTTCTTGGCGCTGGACGATACCAGTTACAACTTCGTGTTCTTTGTCCTTAAACTCATTGAAGACCATATCACGCTCAACTTCGCGTAATTTCTGAATAATAACCTGCTTGGCAGTCTGAGCGGCCATGCGACCATAATCAGCCGGTTCTTCTAGCTCCATGATAATTTCTTCTCCGATCTGGGCGTCTGGCTTAATCAAAAGCGCATCCTTAAGCTGGATTTCGGTCTTCGGATTAAAACGTTTTTTGCCTTCTTCGCCTTCGGTCGGATCATAGAAAGATTCCCGCTCCCTTTCCATGTTCTTCGGCAGCGGCTTCTCTTCCATCTCAGCTTCAAGAGCGGCTAATTCTTCCTCCGGCAAATCTTCCACGACTAACTTCACGTCGTAGATTTTAGAGTGTCCGGTTTCCGGGTTGAATTTGACCTTGATGTTCTGGTTCTTCTGGCCAAAATCTTTACGATAGGCGGCGGCGAGAGCCAGCTCAATAGTTCCTAAAACGGCATCAAAATCCAGCTTCTTTTCTTCGCAGATTTGCTTGATGGCGTTCGTTATTTCTGACATAAATTTATTTTTAGTTATAAAAAGGCTAATTGTCATAATAACAATTAGCCTTAACATTATAGTAGCATAAGGCAACCAGTCTGTCAAAAGACCCTCTTTATTCTTCTCCCAACCAATCCAATATATCTTCCCGATATTTTTCACTCGGAAGCTCATCTGCTTCAATAATCAAATAAGGTAATTTGCTTCGTTTAATTTTCTTTAAATATAATTTTTGCTGGGCAATATAAAAACTTGGCTCTTTGGCAATGCGGCGATAGTGCGGATAGAGTTTGATTCTATCCTCCAATCTTTGTCTGATAATATTTTCGTCTTCTGGAAAAACTACCAACACTATTTTGAAATTTAATTTTTGCAATCTTTTTTCTAACAGACGGTAGCCAACGCGCTTCTGGCGGTAGAGGCGGCTATATATCTTGTCGGCCAGATGAAATTTTTCCACGATGATATTTTTCTCCTGCAAAGTCTTGAAAATAGAAACATAGTTTTTTATCACCGCCTTCCCCTTGTCGGTGCCGAAGACTCCGACATCGCAATTAAACCAATAGCAACCATCCAGGAGGGAATCGCTCTCATGGTATTTTGACTCTAAAAAGTCATAGATTTGAGACATTATCCAGCTTTTGCCGGACAATTCTGCGCCTTCAAAAATAATATGGTGGGTCATAGGGTTAAATGCCAAGATTATCTTTTAACTGATTGATTAAATGATTAATCTTCTCCATTTTAGCCTCATCCCGATTAATAACTCCAGCAGTCAAAAGATAAGTGATGGTCCGCATCATGGTCCAATTATAATAATTATCAATCCGCGCCTGCAAAGCGGCATCCAATTTGTAAGGAGAATTGGCAAAATAATTATCCAAGAATAATTTTTTAATCTGAGCCACATAATCCGGATCTAACTTCTGCTTCTGGACGGCCATGTATTCAAATTGCTGCAAGAAGCAACCTAAATCGCGAGTAAAATCGGACAGGGACATATCGGTAAAATCAATGATGGCGGTTTTAATATCATTAATCTTGATAATATTTTCCGGATGAGCATCGCCATGAATTACCCAGCGCTCTTCCGTACTAGCTAAGAATTCTTCTTCTTGCTTGATAAAAATATCATAGGCTCTTTCATAGAACCCTAAATAATGAGGATAGCGCTGCTTAATTTCCTGGAAAATAGTATCTTTGCCTGGGATTACCGTCCGGATGCGGCTATTATTGGAGTCGAAATTAAAATCAGTAAAGTTTTTTAAATTGTGCAGCTTGGCAAACCACTTAGCCGCCTGTGGCACGACTTTTTCAATCTCCGCCTTGTCTCGATTAGAAATATAATAGCGCAAATTGCGGCCAGAGACGCCGCGGTAGAAGGTGCCGTTAAAATGAGAGGAATAAAACAGCGGGCGGGGGATAGAAAAATGCTGGTCGCCAAAACCGCTGCGCCACAGGAAGGCTAGGGAATTATAAACATTGGAGCGATCTTCTTCGCTATGGGCCGAACAAAAAACCGGCAGCTTATACTTCCGACCATTTTTGGCCTCGCAATAAACTTTAAACTCCACTACCACGTGATAAGTGTTGTCCCAAACATGCTTTTTGTGGGGAATAATCTCCACTTTTTCCAGCCGGGCGCAATCAGCATAAAGCGGCAAGAGCTTGCGGGATAATAATTTTCGGATGTATTCTGGATCAAATAATTTTTCTATTTTATTCATATAATTTAAAGCTGCCAATAATAGCGCCAGTGTTTCTCCCAGATCAGGCGCTCCAGGCGCAGATACATCTTTTCAGCCTTGATCTTATTGGCCCGAGTTAAGTGGCTATGGAGCGATCGAACCGACCGGATCAATTCATTAATGCCCCGTTCAATTTCATCTGGACTCCAAGCGCGTGGTCCGAAATTATGGGAGAAATCCCGACCACTAGCCCACCAGAAAGTACAACTGGCTAAGCCGCGGACTAGATGCCAGCGATACCAGTAATAATTCGGGTCTTTCCGGTGTTTTTTGTCTAAGCTCTGGGCATATCTAGCTAACTCCCAAATAGCTTTCTGGATCGGATGGTTTTTGGCCTGCCAGAGAGCATAGGGCTCATTGGTTTTTAACTCCTTTTCAGTCGACTCCCAATTGCCAGATAATATTTTTACCCTAGCTGTCTTTTCTCTTTGGGTGATAAAATCAGAAATCAACTGGGTGCGGAAAGAATCTCGTTTAAGAATCTTCTCCAATTCAGCTGTCGGGTCTTCATGACGCAAACCATAGAGCTCGGCATCAGTGGCGGAGATAACGACATCATGATCAGCCAAAAAATCTTTTAAATTGTCCGGCACATAAGCGCTGCTCTGGCGGCGATTGCGGAAGACAACTTTCAAACCACTGTTAGTATCAGTATAAACCCGATTAAAATCAACCTGGCCTAAATGACCGCTATAGAGAATTTCATCTAAAATAATCCATTGATAGCCTCGTTTTTTAATGATTTTTGCCACTTCTGGACTATAGGCCATTTCCGGCAAAAAGAAACCTTTGGGTTTAAATTTTACGCCAAAATGTTTCTGTAAAATAACTTCGTTAGCCTTGATTTGCTCTATCACTTCAGCTTCTCCCACGAGCGGCAAAAGAGCGTGATAGGCGGCGGTGCCGGTTATCTCTAATTGCTTCCGCTCCACTAGCTTCTTGATGCGCTGGATCAAATCAAAATAATTCATTTCCTCCCAGCGCTGCAGCAAGCAGCCCGAAATATTCCAAGTGAATTTGATCTGCGGATGTTCTTCCAAGGCGCGCACCAAGCGATAGTAGCTTTTATTAACCGCTTCTTGGATATGATAAGCATCAACGTTGGCAGGTTGATATAAGTGGAGGAAATTAATCCAAATTTTTTTCATAATTATTTGCTCTTTTTTATCTTCATCGCCTTGCGATATAGTTTGACGTATTTTTTGGCCGGAATCTCCCAGCTGTTAGACTCTTGCATTACTTTTTCTACCAACTTTTTCCAATCAGCCTGATGGCGATAACTCTCTAAAGCCCTAACCACGGCGCCATAGAAAGCAAAGTCATCTTCGCCTTTAAAGGTAAAGCCACTGCCCAGGCCGCTCATAGCATTATAGTTGCTGACGGTATCATAAAGACCGCCGACTTCGCGCACTATCGGGATGCAGCCGTAGCGCATGGCTATCAACTGGTTAATGCCGCAAGGCTCATGAACCGAAGGCAACAAGAAAAAATCTGAGCCAGCGTAAACCAAGGTCTCATATTTTTGATTTTCTTCGTGCGAAGGAATTACCACTAATTTCTTCGGGTATTTCCGGGCTATTTTTAAAAGCTCTTTGATATATTTTTTGTCGCCTGAACCAATCACTACAAATTGGGCATCAAGACGGAGAAAATGAGGTAAAAGGCTGATAATCAGCTCAAATCCCTTCTGGAAGGTAACGCGGGAAGTGGCACAAAGAAGGGGGATTTTCGCATCAATCGGCAAGCCGAACTTCTTCTGCAAACTCTTCTTATTATCAGCCTTGCCGTTAACCTTGCGGTAGTCATAGTTGCGGAACAATGATTCGTCATTCTCCGGGTTGTAGGCATTATAATCGATGCCATTGATGATGCCATAAAGGCGTTCCTCCCGATTCTTTAAAATCCGCTGCAAATCCTGGCCGAATTTTTTTGTCATAATTTCAGCGCGGTATTGTTCGCTCACAGTATTAATGATATCGGCCGACAGAATAGCGCGCTTAGCGAAATTAATATTTTCAATCGTCGGATCGCCCAGATGCGGCAAACGGCGGCGGCCATAATCCCTGTCAGCCACCGGCACCTCCCACCAATTGTGGCCGAACTGGAAGACTAGGTTGTGAATAGTAAAGACGGTCCGCGCCTTCTTTAATGTTTTGGAATAGCGGAAATCATTTTTCAGATAAAAAGGAATGAGACCAGTCTGCCAATCATGGCAATGGACAATATCAGCCTTGAATTTTAATAAAGACAAGAGCTTTAAAGCGGCCACGTCAAACAGCAAGAAGCGGGCATTCTCGTGGCTGGAGCCATAGATCTTTTTCTTCTTAGAAAAATATTTTTTATTCTCCACAAAATAAATCGGCAGATCTTCCATCAGATAGCCTTTCCAATAAGTAACCTCCACCTGATCTTCGGAATTCAGAAAAACTTTAACGTTCTTAAAAACCGGCTGCAGATTATGCTTGGCTGTATCTATCACTTGCTCGTAAAAAGGCGAGATGATGATAACCTCATGCCCTAAACGGCGCAAAGCTTTAGGTAAGCTACGCGTCACATCGCCTAAGCCACCAGTTTTAGAAAAAGGCGCTACTTCCGAAGCAATATGGACTATTTTTAACTTATTAGCCATAGTTTTTTATCGCGCTTAAAGCAATGGCTAGAGCCAAGGCATCAGCCGCATCATCCGGCCGCGGAATATCTTTGAGATTTAATAATAATTTTACCATCTTCTGAACCTGGGTCTTGCCAGCCTGGCCATAAGCGGCGACAGCTTGCTTGACCTGGCTCGGTTTGAACTCCACGAGTGGAATGTGTTTTTGTTTTAGCGCCAAAAGAATCACGCCGCGCGCCTGACCGACAGTCAAGGCCGTTTTAACATTCTTGCTAAAAAATAATTCTTCCACGGCCACGGCTTGCGGCTGATATTTATCAATGATTTTATTTAATTCAGAATAGAGCGCAACCAAACGTTCTGACAGCCCTTCGGTTTTGTGCGTCTTAATAGAGCCATGAGCGATATGGGATAGTTTGCCGCCAGCTTCTTTCTTAATCAAACCCCAGCCGGTATCGGCAATGCCCGGATCAACTCCCAAAATTATCATATGATATTAGTATAATAATCGCTGACATCCTCATTGTCTTCTAGTTCTTCCATCATCTTCTCCACAGTTCCTTTGTCCGAATCCGGCAAAGTTAATTTATCCTTAGCCACATACTCAATCTCGGCCGATTCAACCTTTAAGCCTTTGGATTCTAAAAAACTTTTTACCCCCAAAAGATTTTCCATCTTGGTATAAATCGTCACGCCTTCCTCCTCTTTGACCAGATCATCCATGCCGGCGTCAATCAACTCCAACTCTAACTCATCCAAATCAATTTTCTTATTTTTGATTTCTTCCATGGAAACCATAATCACGCCTTTCTGCTCAAAATTCCACATTACAGCGCCAAAAGCACCATTATTCTTGGTAAAAATATGGCGGATGGTAGAGGAACTCCGATTCTTGTTGTCAGTAATACACTTGATGACAAACTGGGAGTTAGCCGGTCCGATAGCCTCATAATATAATTCATCAACCTGGTCTCCGCCTAATTCGCCCGTGCCTTTTTTAATGGCTCGTTCAATATTATCTTTAGGCATGCTAGATGACCGAGCTCGATCAACGGCCGCGCGCAAAGATGGATTAGCTTCCGGGTCGCCGCCCTTTCTGGCGGCAATAGTAATAACATTGGCTAGTTTGGTAAAAATGGCGCCGCGTTTAGCGTCCACAACCGCTTTTTGGCGATGCGTCGTCGCCCACTTGGAATGTCCTGACATAAAGGTAGGGTTAATAGATAAAAGTAATACAATATTACAATAAATTGCTAAAAAAATCAATCTAAATTATAATTAAAGCAGAACTATTAAAACTCATTTTATGAAATTAATCAACCTCAACCAAGCCGTCTACAATGCGCTGAAATTCTTCAGCCAAAATAAGCCGCCGCGGCTGGATTTAAGTCGAATCGATTTCCCTTTAGTCGTTGGCAGCGGCAACGCCTACAACACCGGGCTGATTCTCTTCTCCAAAAAGAAAGCCCTCTTTGCTGACGAGAGCACCTTCAAGGACACCATCAAAAAATATCAGCCGCTGATAAAAAAGAAAGTGATCAAAGAAGCGGTAATCATTTCAGCTTCAGGCGAAAAAGACTCTGTTTGGGAAATTGAATTAGCGAAAAAAAATCATCTTCAAGCCACCCTCATCACCTGCTCCCCTCAGTCGAGTGCCGCTAAAATTGCCCTAAAAACCATTGCTTTCCGCAAAATTGCCGAACCCTACACCTACAATGTCTCGACCTATTTGGGCATGATACTTTCCTTGACCAAAGAAAAGCCAGAAGCTATCTTGAATTTTTTGAAGAGAGTGAAGCTGCCGCGGAATTTCAGAAACTACAAAAATTATTCTTTTGTGCTCCCAGATAAATATATTGAAATCTGTTCCATGCTAGACATCAAGGGCCGGGAACTATTCGGGCCGCACATTCAAGTCCGCGCCTATTCCGAAGGCCATAGCCGCCACGCTAAATTCGTCCACCAAGATAAAAATGAATTGGTTATCGGCCTGGGAGTAAAGAATAAATACTTTGGCGACCCCAAGCATCGCTACGACATAAGCCTGCCAAAAACCGCTGATTTCGGCCTATTATTGACCCTCGGCTACTCCATTATCGGCCATATCCAAGAATGCAAGCCAGCCTATTTCCAAACTAACATCGCCAAGTTCTGCTCCAGCTACGGGCCCAAAGCCTACGGCTCGAACAAACCATTCGACGTCATCGTTCCCGGAAACTAAAAATAATTATTTGGAGACAAAATAAAAAACTCGCTTTCAGCTGGAAGCGAGTTTTTATTTATTTATGGACTCCTAAAAAACGAAAATAGGTATTCCATCGAGTGTCAAAGGAACGGAAATAAATTCGGTTCTCATTGCCAACGGCGACCAGGTAGGGCAGCCATTTTATGCCGTCAGAATCAAAGCGGCAAGAACCTAGGGCCAGGATGGGAAATAGCGGAAACTGCTCGCCGGCCTTCAAATTAGCGAGGCTGGCGATACAAAAGCTTAAAAGCTCGAACAATGTTGCTGGCCTATAACCGGCCTGCTCCATCTGGCTTAACACCTCCTGGCTGGAAACAGTCTGATCAAAGTGAAAAATCTTCAACGCAATTTCTGTCTTCTGGCCAGATATGATCTTAGGCGAAGAAAATTTTTGGTCAATGATTTCACCATCGGTCTTTGAATGCCAGGAAGTTACTAACTGCTTCAAAGTTTTACCATAGTCCACAACCAGTTTATATTCTGGGGAGTCAGCTGCAACCGATTGAGCCTTAAGGCTAAAGGTTGAAAAAAAACATAAGACAAAAATTCCAAATAACCTTGCCATTATTTAAGGGTATTAATTGATTTCAAAAAACTAACTGATTACTAAACCACACTAGCCTATAATTGTCAATAATAACACAAAAAACAGCCATTTTACGGCTGTTTTTATATAACTATTATTTACTTCTTTCCTTGATTCTTGACCTTGTCTATGGCTGCCTGCACCTTTTTGAGATCACCCAAATAGTAGTGCCTGATGGGTTTAAAATTTTTATCTAGTTTATAGACCAGAGGAATGCCGGTCGGAAGATTCAGCGCTGTAATTTCCTTGACTGACAATTTATCCAAATGCTTCACCAATGCTCGCAAGCTATTGCCATGAGCGGAAATCAAAACTTTTTTGCCGGCTTTGATTTGAGGAATAATTTCTTTCTGCCAAAAAGGCACGGTACGCTTAACCACGTCAGCCAAGCTCTCGGTTAAAGGAATTTTTATGCCCTGATATTTAGGATTGGAATAAACATTGTTATAGGTCGGGTTGTCTTTGGTTATTTTAGGAGGCCGCACGCTATAGCCGCGGCGCCACAACATAAACTGCTTATCCCCGAATTTAGCCCTAATTTCGGCCTTGTTCCGGCCTTGGAGATCGCCGTAGTGCCGTTCATTCAAGCGCCAATCCTTAACAACCTTGCAGCCTTTCTCTTTTACGCCAACAGTTGCCAGCTTGGTGGTCTGCCAGGAACGCTTCAAGATGGATTCAAAAATATAATTAAAAGAATATTTCCCTTTCTTAAAAGCCCGCGCCGCACTTTCAGCTTCAGCCTGGCCTTTGGCAGTCAGTCCGACATCGGTCCAACCGCAAAAACGATTAGCTTTGTTAAACGGGCTTTCGCCGTGGCGCAACAAGACAACTTTATACATATTTTTAATAATTTATATCTTAATAATATAAATATAACATTTTCGCATTAAATTGACTACTGAGGGGCAAAAATGATACCATACTATATTATAGACAACTGCTAATGAGCCAAAAGCAAACAGCCAAAAATATAGCCATCGGAGCCTTGATTCCGCTACTTAAAGCCTTGATTTTTGTAAAAAAAGTAGTTCGGGCTTTTTTTGTTTGGATAATTTTCAAGCCCCTCGGCTGGATATTTAATTTTTCCCTGCGCCGACCGCTCATGAAGCTATATGGCTACTATATCCTGCTCTTGAAAAATATCCGAGAGCTAAATTTGCGCCATGGCTCAAAATTCTTTTTTGTGCGCCGCTATTTAACTCCGATTATTGTCGGCGGCATAGCGCTTTTGACTATCGGGGCTAGCCTGAGCAGCCAACAGAATTTTGGCGACCGCACCGACAAGATGCATCGCGCCATTGCCGCTCATTTGGCCCAAAACGAATTTGGCACCGCTCTCCCAGAAGAACTAATCACCGAAGAAGCTGAATCCGGAGCAACTTGTACCAGCACTCCAACTAATTACATTGCCTTTGATGTTGTCCGGCCAGAAAAAAAAATCACCACCAACACCGTGCCGGTCGACCAGGGCAATAGCCTCAGCTGCCTCAGCCAAAGCGGCGAAGCATTGCTTAATTCCGGCGGGATTGCCGCAGAAAGCGGCAGCTCGGAAAGAAGCGGCATTATAGAATATGCAGTCAGGGAAGGCGATACTGTCAGTTCCATCGCTCACAACTTCGGCATTAGCGTCAATACTATATTGTGGGCCAACAACCTAACCGCCTATAGCTTCATCCGTCAGGGCGACAAGCTGCAGATTTTGCCAGTCTCCGGCGTGCTTCACAAAGTAGCTAGCGGTGAATCAATCCAAAAGATAGCCGATAAATATGATGTTACCAAAGACAAAATAATTTTAGCCAATGGTCTGGAAAGCGACGGACGTCTAACTGCCGGCCAGCTATTAATCATTCCTGATGGCAAAAAATTAGCCAGCGCCACCAGCGCCGCTTCCAGTAATTCTTCCAACTACCGTCTGCCATCAATTGTCAAAAATCTAGTCAAACCAGCTGCGGCTCAAGCGACGAGCGGCAAGATGCAATGGCCGACTGTGGGCTACCGCATCACTCAATATTATTCTTGGCGCCATACTGGTTTGGACATCGGCAACAAGGTAGGCACTCCGCTCTATGCGGCTGATTCCGGTACAGTGGAATTCTCTGGTTGGAACAGCGGTGGCTATGGTTATATGATTTTAGTTAATCATGGTAATGGCATCAAGACTCGCTACGCCCATGCATCTAAATTATACGTCAAAAAGGGCGACAAGGTAGCCAAGGGCGAAGCTATCGCCGCTATGGGATCGACCGGTCGTTCTACCGGCCCGCATATTCACTTTGAAGTGATAGTCAACGGCCGCCTCTTAAATCCGTTAAATTACATTAAATAAATAATATACAAATATGGGAGGAATTATTTTTGGTTTGGCTTTAGTGGTCGCCGGCACCTTGATCGTCATGAAGACCGAGTGGTTGATGCAAAACTTCGGCCGAGTCGCTTGGTTCGAAAAGAACTTAGGCGCTGAAGGCGGTAGCCGTTTAGGCTATAAATTAATGGGGCTAGTGGCGATTTTTGCCGGCCTACTTTTCATGACTGGCTTGATGGGAAATTTTATGAACTGGGCTCTGTCGCCGGTAATCAAGGCCGGGAACAGACAATAAGCAATTGACTTTCAGCGCAACCTTAGTTATTATATGGCCAGCACTATGCGGGCCCTTAGCTCAGCTGGCTAGAGCATCTGCTTTGCAAGCAGAGGGTCATCGGTTCGAATCCGATAGGGTCCACAAAATAAAAAGACTTGGAATATCCCAAGTCTTTTTTGCAATAAAAAAGCGGATACTATTGTAGTATCCGCTAGAAGAATTACTTCCGGCGATTTTCAGCCCAAGACAAGTCAATGTCTTTAAGCTCAAATCCTTGTCGTTGGCAATAAGGCAAGACTTCCAAAAATCCGAGGTTGGCCAAATCTTTGGCTCGACGGATAGTACCATCACTCCGGAGTTGGGACAAGGACATTACTTCCTGATCGGTTAAAAGAGCCAGGGTAGTTGCCGGGTCTGGATTAGACTTAACCAGCCGGCAATGCTCTTCTAAAAACAAGTAGGCGCGCTGGATATGGTCGGCATAACCGGCTCTTTCCGGTTCGCGATCTAAGCGCAGATAAACCCGATTATACATCCAATGTTTGACGTCTTCAAAAGTGGTAGCCGCCGATGATTCAGAAAAAGATAAAAATCCTTTCCGGTTGCTTTCTTCTACCACGGCTTGGATGCAAGTATTCACCCACTCTCTTTGATTAGTACCTAACTGCCCGGTGAAAGAAGGCAAATCCTCCCGCTTTAAGTAGCCCATACGCAAAGCATCATTGATGTCACTAGGAAGATAAGCGAACTTGTCAGCCAAAAGGACTACCATATACTCCGGCGGTAAACTTGGATCAACGACAATCGGTCCTGAACCGCAAGAATGATATGGCGCTCCCTGCAAGACCTCAAAGGATAAATTTAGGCCACGTCCTTGGCGTTCAATCTTGTCCGCGAGAATGACAGAAAACACTTCATGGCTGAAATTGACCCCCACCGTCTTTCGTAGTTCTCTTTCGCCTAAATGGCCAAAAGGGGTATGTCCAATATCATGTACCAAAGCAATAGCCATCACCAGATTGACATTGAGACCCAAAAGTTGGGCCAGGGTGACGGCAATAGACATGACTTCCATGGTGTGAGAATAACGGTTACGGATCAAGGGGTTAGCCGGAAAGGGCCAAACCTGAGTCTTACCGTTGAGGCGACGGATCGCCTTAGAGTTCATAATCTTCTGGACGTCTATCCAGAAGCAATCCAGCCGGTCGCCCCAGATTAAATCCGGGTCATCAGTATTCCGGCGGCCCAAAGTATTGGCGGATTTAAAAGCCAAGTGGCTCAAACACCCACGGGATTGGTTTTTGCTCATCTTTATGTATTTTTTTAAGGGTTTCTGATTGTAAAGTAACGATTATTTGTAAAGCTAAATTAATACAATAATTAATTTTTGTCAACCAAAAAGCCGCCTAACAATAGGCGGCTCCTACAAGTTTCTTATTAATTTATTCCAGGCAACAATTTATAGCTTTCTTCACCAATTCTCCCATTTTGCCAAAGACACCCTTCTTCTCTTTGTCGTGCTTATTCAAAGCTCCATCATCAATCTTTTTGACATCGCCAACCTTCAATAATTTCATGTTCAAACCCCAAAAAAGAGAATAGAGATTGTAGGCCTTACCAAATAATTCGTAAGCATCTTCCTTGCGGCCGCGCCCTAACTCCTTAGTACCGACTTCCATCAATCTCATGGAAGCGGCCAAAAGATGTTTGGAAATACACCAAACTTCTCCTTCGTGCTCTTTTATTAATTTATGCATCAGCTCTTTACGCATTTCTCGCACGTCCTTAACCATATCATAATACTCATTATCGCCAGTCTTGGCGCCGGAAAAGAAAAAATGCTCTTCAATGCTGATTAAATTCATAACCGCAATGCTCAAATCTTGGTCCGAAGATAAATCCAGCTTATTATCCTTTTTCAAATGGTCCATCTTGTCGATAAAATCCTGCAACTCTTTCTGATTGATATCCATATATTATAAAATTAATTTTTAGTAATGAAATAAAAAATAAAACTTAAGATTAATAACGTGCCGACCGGCATCACCACTTTCTGCAACGGGAAATAAGCATGACCATTATTTTTCTTCTTCATGTAGTTATACCAAGCTCCCATAGCAAAGAAAAAAATCGATCCAATGATGGTTCCCAAAACAATCTTATCAATATTCCATAAACGGTTGAAGGGATGGCCGATAAAGCCAGTAAAATAAAAAGGGACAAAAACTAGGGCATAATACAAAAAATAAGTTAAAGCGGCCATTCCCAAAAAATTAATTTTCTTTTTCTTCAGCCAATCAACCGTCCAAGCTGAAACAGCTATCAGCAGGCCGCCCACCCACAAACTGGAAACCGTATCATCAATGCCGAGCCAGCGAGAAAATCCCAAACCAGCTCCGACCGCCACCGTGCAAACCGGGCAAAAAGCCTGAGCCGTCAAGGGCCAAACAATAATGAGGGCCAACAAGCTAAAAAATATTTTAATTTTTTTCATAACTATTAAAGCTTAAGTTTAGTCTTAAAGTAATTATTAATATCAACATCGCCCACTAAACACTTATTTTCAACCCACAAGAATGGCACGCCAATCTTATTGGTAGATAGGCCGCAACGGCTGGCAACCGCCGCCATTTCTTTAGCATTAGCCTGATTACCGTAGACCTCTTTTTGCTCAATCGTCATCTTCTCCGCCACCTTATTATCATCCATATACTGCTCAACGATCTTGCAGTGGGGGCAAGAAGAACCATAATATAATATGGTTTTACCAGCCAGGGTATCAACTGTCTCGGCCGGCTTTGACTGCAAGGAGCATCCGGCCAGAGCCAAAGGGAATAGAACAAGTAATATAAAAAATTTCTTAATCATATTTTGATTAACTTAATTTATCAATTTATTTCTATCATAGTATATCATATTTAACAATAATTTCTCAAATAAAAAAGCCGTTCGCTAGGAACGGCTATAAAATCAGGGAAATCTGTCAAAAATCCCATTGCCGGGAGATAGAGACCCCGAAATTGGGAGCAGGTTTTCCGGGTAATAAGCGACCGATATGAAGCCCGTTGGCATCATTGCAACCAATCAACACAGGCAAATCGCCAGAACTGGTGAAATCACTCACGTGGTGCCAGTCGGCCGCCAGCTTTTCCTGCTGATATTGGCCGACAGAGATGACGGCCTCAGAAAAGACATGCAAATTGGTACGGGCAAAAAGTGGACCGAGCTGGAGGATATTTTCTTCCTGTTCTTCATGATCCTGCCCCAAAAAACTAGGCTTAAAGTTTATCAGACAATAATTCCCGGCCTGTTCTTTGGGAAAGCATTCAAACCAATATTCTTCCTCCGGAGACAAATACCATTCATTTTCAGAACAAAATACCCGCCCTGGCATGGTGCGTTGCTCTAAAAGGGTTAATCCAATTATGTGTATTAAGCGCCAGTCAGCCTTGCCTTTCCGATTTTGGCTATGAGCCAAACGCAGAGTTTTGTCATAATAGCGGACATGAGCGTGGCTAGAAGGGTGATTCCAAATTTTTCCCACGTTAGCGTCTGTCAGGACCCTGTTTGGCCCCAAAATCTTCAAAGCTGATATAAAATCAGCTTTTCTCAAAGAACTTTTCATAATTAATAAATTTTTTGTAAGAACTATATTATTTGTGGACCTACTATATAATAATCCCCAAATTATGTCAATAATTAAGAATAAAACGGCTATTTTAAACCTTTTGCTTATAAATATGGCCATTTTGCTTATTTTTTCCATAAATGATAAAATGAAAGCATGAAAAATGACCAAAAACTCATCATTATTGACGGAAATGCTATCATTCACCGCAGTTTTCACGCCCTACCACCAACCATGGCCACTAAATCAGGCCAAGTGGTTAATGCCGTCTATGGCTTCACCTTATTCTTATTGAAAGCTCTAAGCGAATTTAAGCCGGACTACCTGGTATTAACATTGGATAAGAAGGGGCCGACCTTCCGTCATGTTGAATATGATAAATATAAGGCGCAACGGGTCAAGGCTCCGGACGAACTCTACGAACAGATACCGCTTGTTAAAAGAATTGCCGCCGCGTTTGATATTCCAATCTACGAACTTTCCGGCTATGAGGCTGACGACCTGATTGGAACGATTTCGCGCAAAGTAAACAGCGGCATCAAAAAAATTATCATCACCGGCGACATGGATACTTTGCAGTTGATAGATAAGAACACCTCCGTCTATACTATGAGCCGCGGAATTTCCGAAAGCGTCCTCTATAACTCCAAGCAAGTAGAAGAAAAATACGGGCTGACTCCAGAACAGATGATTGATTATAAAGCTCTGCGCGGAGATGTCAGCGACAATATCCCGGGCGTCAAGGGTATCGGAGAAAAAACCGCTAGCGAATTATTAAATAATTTTTCTAGTTTGGACAGAGTCTACGCTGCCGTAGACAGAAGTGATAAAAAAATCAAGCCCCGAATTTTAGAATTGCTCAAAGAGCACAAAGATGAAGCCTATCTCAGCCAAAAATTAGCCACGATTGACTGCGCCGCTCCCATCACTTTCAATTTAGCCAAAAGCCGGGTAGAAAGATTTGATAAAGAAAAAATAATTTCTCTTTTTAGCGAATTAGAATTTAAATCTCTGGTGCCCCGGCTCGCCACTCTGGACCAATACCTGGTAGGCGAGAAAAAAAGCGACAAAGGGAAGGGAACAGAAAAAGAAAATACCAGCCCGGATAAGTTCGCACGCAATCAAAAAAAATTCAAATACCATCTCATTGACTCCGACAAAGACTTTGACGCTTTCTTAAACCAATTAAAAAAACAAAAACTATTTGTCATTGATACCGAAACGACCGGCCTTGATCCCTTGAACGCTCAGCTTCTTGGGATATCTTTCTCCTGGGCTAAAGGTGAAGCCTACTATCTCAACATTAGCGGCCAGCGTCAAGGGTGGTTAAAAAGTTTGTACACTATTCTGGGCAGCGAAAACATTAAGAAATGCGGCCACAACATAAAATTTGATATACGCGTCCTAAACCAAGCCGGGCTAGACGTTAGAGGAGTATATTTTGACACCATGATTGCCTCCTACCTCCTTCACCCAGAAAACCGCCAGCACAATTTGGACGCTTTGACCTTCGCTGAGCTCGGCTGGGAGAAGATAAACCACCACGATCTCTTGGGTGAGGGGTATAAAGAGAAAAATTTCGCTGCTGTCCCAACTGAAAGGATGGCTATTTACTCCTGCGAAGATGCTGACTTTACTTTCCGCCTGATGGAAATATTAGAAAAGAAATTAAAAGAGGAAAAGCTTTGGAAATTATTTCAAACCATTGAAGTTCCGCTGATTCCAATCTTAGCTGCTATGGAAAATACCGGTATACTGCTAGACAAAAAAATATTACAGCGGATGGAAAAGGAACTAAAAGTTGAAGTCGCTAAACTGGAAAAAGAAATCTATCAGCTAGCCGGGACAAAATTTAATGTCAGCTCCACTAAGCAACTAAAAGAAATTTTATATGACAAGTTGGAGTTAGCGGTTAAAGGGATAAAAAAAACTAAAACCGGTTTATCGACCGCGGCCGATGAGTTAGAGAAGATAAAAGACGCTCACCCGATTATCCCCTTAATCCAAAACTATCGCGAACTGACAAAATTATTAAGCACTTATGTTGAAGCCCTGCCTCTTTTGGCTAGTCCAAAAGACAATCGGTTGCACACCAGCTTTAACCAGACCATAACTGCCACCGGCCGCTTGTCTTCCACTGAACCTAATCTACAAAACATACCGACCCGCACTCCGCTGGGAAAAAAAATCCGTTCCGCTTTTATCGCCCAACCAGGATATTGCCTCTTGAGCCTTGATTATTCTCAGATCGAATTGCGTTTAGTAGCTCACTTATCCCAAGACAAAAAAATGATTGCCGCTTTCAAGGCTAATGAAGATATTCATACGGCAACCGCCGCCGCCATTAACGGCGTAAAGCTGAATGAAGTGACCCCGACAATGCGGCGGGAAGCCAAGGCCGTAAACTTCGGCATTATTTATGGACAAGGACCGCATGGCCTCAGCCAAGGGACAGGCATCTCTTACGGCCAGGCCCAGGACTTTATCGCCAAATATTTTACCACCTACCCCGGGATAAAGGCCTATATTAGCCATAATTTGACAGAAGCCAAGAAAAATGGCTATGTCGAGACCATGCTGGGCCGCAAACGCTATTTACCCGAGATAAACTCCTCTATTATCATGCTACAAAAAAGCGCTGAACGCATGGCCATCAATATGCCCTTCCAGGGCACGGCCGCCGATATGATAAAATTGGCCATGATTAAGATTGGAGACATGGTCCAAGACAAAGATGATATAAAAATGATTCTGCAGGTTCACGACGAACTAATCTTTGAAGTTAAAAAAGCCAAAGCCGCCGAATATTCTAAATTGATAAAAAATATAATGGAGTCGATCTTGCCTCTGAAAGTTCCGTTGGTAGCCGACAGTAATAGCGCTGACAACTGGGGTGAGATAAAATAAAAAAGATGGCAATTTTTTAAATTAACCATCTTTATCATTTTTTCTTTTTTGAGTTTTCCTCCGATTCTCCAAAAAACAACAGCAGCAATAACAGAATCAAGTGGGTCAGGATATAAGATCCTGAAAAAACAACTACCCAGGCGATGCCATATAAAGAACTGCCACCAATAATTGAAGCCGCTATCATGACAGCCGCCAAAGCGACTAGCAGGGAGTAGCCAGCGAAAGGAAGTTTAGTGCCGGGGAAGTTCCATCCTTTACGGATCAATTGATGTAAATAGCGCATGAAGTTCAGAAACAGCGCGATAAAAAATATATTCCACCAATGAGACAAGGAATAAACTAAACCCAGATCATCAACGCGAAAATCATCTGGCTTGAAAAGTGAGAACGTGAAATTGGATAGATCAGCCTGGCTGATCCTTCCGACCTCGCCGCCGCACCAAAAGAATATCAAATATCCAAGAGCAGAAACAAATAAAATAATACTGAAATTAGTTAGCTCATAGGGGACATGATATTTTAACAAGATGACCAACCTTTCTCTTCGGTAGGCCGACATATATTTACGCCGGACCAACCAAGGGGATAAAAGAAAAAACAGAAATAAAAAAATAGCTGCTACCGATACTAACATATTGCCTCCTTTTCAACGGATTTAAATGTACTATTATATACCATCAATTAATCATAAAAAATGCCTTATGTCAATGGACCTAAAACATTATCTGGGAAACAAAAAAATAGCTCTCTTGGGCCTGGGAATAGAAAATCAGGCGCTTTTACAATATCTTTTGGAGAAGCGAATAAAAAACGTGATCACCATTTGCGACTCCCGTTCAGCCAAAGAATTGGGCGATAGATACCAAAAATTCAATCGTTATCCCCAAATCAAATGGCGCTTAAAAGAGAAATTTAATCGTAACCTATACGACTTTGACGTCCTTTTCCGCTCACCTGGCTGGCCTATATTCTGCCCCGGCATCCAAGAAGCTTTGAAACATGAGGTTGAATTAAACAGCCCGATGAATTTGTTCTTAGCCCTCTGCCCCACCAAAAACATAATCGGGGTGAGCGGCACTAAAGGTAAAGGAACTACTGCCAGCTTAATTTTCCATATTCTAAGAACCGCCCAGAAAAAAGTCTGGCTAGGCGGAAACATTGGTATTGCCCCATTAGCCTTTTTGAAAAAGATAAAAACCAATGATTGGGTAGTGTTAGAACTATCTAGTTTCCAACTAGAAGACCTAAACTTTAGTCCACGCTACAGTGTACTTACCAATCTATACAAAGAACACCTCGCCCCGGCCGACCCGCTTAACCCCAACTATCACAAAACTTTTAAAAAATACATCTTAGCCAAACTCAACATCGCACGCCAGCAAAAATCAACTGATTATTTTTTCATAAACAAAAAATTCCAAGCCTTGCTAGCACCCTACAAGAAATTTTCCGGCACTGGAAAGAAAATCAGCTTTGGCCCCTCCAAACTTCCTAGTCGCTTAGTTGGAAATTACAACCAAGAAAATATTGGCGCCGCCGTTGCTCTATCTAAAGTGTTTAAAATAACCCCGACGGTTGTCAAAAAAGCTGTCAGCACTTTTGTCGGCCTGGAACATCGCCTAGAGTTCGTCACCGAAAAGGACGGGATCAAGTATTATGACAACAGTTTTGCCACCACGCCGGAAAGCACCATCATGGATTTGCACTCCTTTAAGAATCCGATTATATTATTAGTGGGCGGCGCTGATAAAGGCGCCAACTTCAAGCCCTTGGCTCAGGCCATTAAAGGCCGGGTCAAGCTGGCCATATTGCTAGACGGCACCGGAACCAAACGAATCCGGAATGAACTGGTAAAGATAAAGTATGGCCGGGAAAGGATGCCTTTAGCCAAAAGCATGCCCGAAGCTATAAAAATAGCCAGAAAAAATGCTGAAAACGGGGACATCGTCCTGCTTTCCACTGCTTGCGCCAGCTTCGGCATGTTTAAAAACTACAAAGAAAGAGGTAACCTCTTCAAATTATATGCCAAAAAATAATAACATCATCGGCGTCTTTGATTCCGGCCTAGGAGGCCTAAGCGTCTTCAAGCACTTCCTCAAAGACTTGCCTCAATATAATTATATCTATCTCGGCGACACCGCTCGCGTTCCCTATGGCGGCAAGTCCCGCGAAGTCATCTACCAATACACCAAAGAAGCAGTTGACTTTCTTTTCGCTCAAGGGGCTAATCTGATAATCATCGCTTGCAATACTTCTTCGGCCGAGGCTCTGAGAAAAATCCAACAAGAATATCTGCCTAAAAAATATCCGGGCAAGAATGTTTTGGGCGTAGTCCGCCCCTTAGCCGAAGCCGCTGCCAACAACAAGAACCTAAAACGCGTCGGCGTCATCGGCACCAAGGCAACCGTCAACTCCGAGGTCTATCCGACCGAAATAAAAAAGCTGAATGCTAAGATAAAAGTCTACCAGAAGAGCGCCCCGCTCTTAGTTCCGCTCGTAGAAGAAGGCTGGGCGCACAAGCCAGAAGCCAAAAATATTCTGCGCCATTATTTAAATCCACTCAAAGAAAAAAACCTGGATGCCCTGATACTAGGCTGTACCCACTATCCTTTTCTTTTAAGCGAAGCAAAAAAAATCATGGGGCCGAAATGCTTGGTACCCGACACCGGCAAAATCGTAGCCCAAAGCCTAAAAAATTATTTATCTCGTCATCCGGAATTAGGCCTCAGTCCAACCAAAAAACCAAACCATCGCTTCTACACCACTGACAATCCTAAACCTTTCAAAAAATTAGCGGAGCGCTTTTTAGGGCAAAAAATCAAGCAAATCAGCCAAATTGAGCTTTAATTATGATTATTTTCTTCTACGGCGACAATGCCTTCAAGGCTAAGCAGAAAATAGGCGAACTGAAAGAAAAGTTTTTTCGGGAAGTTGATCCGAATGAACACAGCTTCAGCGTCATTGATGGCGCCCTGACAGACTTGAATGAAATCAGCCAGACAGTCAACACCGGCTCGCTCTTCACTAAAAAAAGATTAACTCTTCTAGAAAATATTTTCGCCAACAAGAAAGCCGAATTCCTGCCGGAATTTTTAGACTACCTGCAAAAAAATAATCTGGAAAAAGGCGACGACATCATCTTGATATATGAGTCTCGAATCAAAAGCCAGAAAGACAAGTTCGTCAAAACTAATATGGCTAGCGACAAAGACAGCGCCCTCACCGCCAAAGAAAAAAAATTATTTGATTTCCTGCGCGGTCAAAAATTCGTGCAAGAATTTAAGGGCTTGACTGCGGGCGAGTTGGCCAGTTGGATAAAAGCTGAGGTTGAAAAAAAGGGTAGCACTATCAGGCCGGCAGCTGTCCAGCAATTGATAAATTTCTGTGGTACTGATTTGTGGCAGATAAACAATGAGTTGGAAAAATTAGTCCACTACAAAAAAGTCGGCGACATCCCAAGTGAAATTGAAGCCAAAGATATTGAAACTATCTGCTCGCGTAATTTTGATGACAATATTTTTGCCTTAACCGATGCCTTGGGCAGCAAGAACAAACCATTGGCCCTGAAGATATTAGAGGACCAATATCATCTAGATGCCGCTGATGAATATATCCTGGCCATGTTACTCCGGCAGTTCAAAATTATCCTGCAATTAAAAAGTGCCCTGGACCAGGGAGAAAACCCGGTAAAAATCGGCCCTTTGCTCGGATTGCACCCCTATGTGGCCAAAAAAAGCGCTGAACAGGCTCGTTATTTCACTTTAGAGCAGTTAAAAGAGCTAATCAGCGACCTGACTCGCCTGGATTATCTCAATAAAACCGGCCAAACCGATTTCAAAGCAGCCCTTAATCTGATTATCGCCCGCCTCTAAAAACTCTTGCTTTTTTCTTTCTATTATTATATATTACTAGAGAGCTTTTGGGCTCTTCTATTTTTTATGATTATCGGGCGATTAGCTCAGTTGGTTAGAGCGCAACACTGATAATGTTGAGGTCGGAGGTTCAACTCCTCCATCGCCCACAAATAGCCCAAAAAGTATCGCGGGGTAGAGCAGTTGGCAGCTCGCCGGGCCCATAACCCGGAGGTCGTCGGTTCGAATCCGACCCCCGCAACATTTGTTTTGACAAATGAATATGCCTCGGTAGCTCAGTGGTAGAGCAAACGACTGGATTTTCGGTCCTTCTAATAGAAATATTAGAATGCAAATCGGGTGAATTCGGGGAAATCTAATTTATCAATCGCTATTAGCGACATAATATGACAATCCCGAGCCAAGCTCTGATTGGGTCAACAGATCAGAGAAGGTGTAGAGACTAGCGGGTGAGCCCAACAATAACCCCGCCGCGAGCGCCCGACCCCGCCCTTAATTTAAGATTAAACGGGGATGATATAGTCCAATCCTCAAAGAAATTTGAGTTCCAAGAAGGAAAATCGTTGTGTCGTCAGTTCAATTCTGACCCGGGGCACAGTAAATTAAACCCATGTTTTTCATGGGTTTAATTTTACCTAGGTTATATAACGGGGTGTGGCCCAGTTGGCTAAGGCGTCTGGTTTGGGACCAGAAGATCGTGGGTTCGAGTCCCGCCACCCCGACAAAGATAAAAACAAGAAGGCTTGATTTTTATTTAATATCGTGTTAGTATTTCTTTACTTTTAATTAATCTATTTAAGCTATTATGCCTAATAAGAAATCTGCCAAAAAAGAATTGCGCAAGACTGTAAAGCGCAATAAGGCCAACAACGACCTTAAAGCTAAGGTCAAAAAATTAGTCAAAAAAAATCTGAAAGCCATCGAAGCCAAGGAAGCTAAAGTCAAAGATGAAATCAAAGACACCATCAAGGCTATCGACAAAATGGTCAAGCGCGGCATCTTGAAAAAGAATACTGCAGCGCGCCAAAAATCCGGCTTGCAAAAGAAAGTTAACAAGACAAAATAATATAATAATCCTGCCCATTCTTGGACCGGGCGCTAACCCGGCCTCGGATTGGGGACGACAAAAGTATGTTAGACAAAAAGAACAAAGAAAAAATCATTAAAAAATTCCGCACTCACGACAGCGACACTGGTTCTCCTCAAGTTCAGATCGCTATCCTGACTGCCGAAATCGAGCAATTGTCCGAGCACTTAAAAGCGCACAAGCACGATTACTCTTCCCGCCGCGGTTTATTGAAGAAGGTTGCTGAAAGACGCCGCTTACTCAAGTACTTACAAAAAGAAGACGCTAATGCTTTCAACGACTTGGCCGGCAAACTGAAATTGAAGATTGCCACCAAGATGCAAGAAGAAGAAGCTGAGAAGGCTGAAAAAGAAAAGAAGTTTGATGAAGTCTTGAGCGAAGAAGAAGAGGAAGAAGAGGACGAGGACAAAAAATAATTATATATGATCAAACATCGCGAACAACGAGTGGGCGTCCTGGTAGATGTCTCTAACATGTATCATAGCGCTAAGAATTTATACAAGAAGAAGGTTAATTTTCGCGAAATATTGACACAAGCCGTCGCTGGCCGAAAACTTATTCGGGCGACGGCTTATGTTATCAAGACGGAAAATAACGATGAAATGGCCTTTTTTGAAGCCTTAAGCCAACAAGGATTTGAAGTCAAAATGAAGGACCTACAAGTCTTTGCCGGCGGCGCCAAGAAAGGCGATTGGGATGTCGGCATCACGATTGACGCCATCAAGTTGGGCGACAAGCTAGATGTTATCATCCTAGTGTCCGGCGATGGCGACTATCTGCCGGCCATGTCCTATCTCCAAAACAACAAAGGTTGTTTGGTGGAAATCATGGCCTTTAGAAAAACCGCTTCCAGCCGCTTAGTGGAAGAAGCTGATGACTTTATCGACTTAGGCAGCAGCAAAAAATTCTTGATCTAAACTCACTCACATAAAAAAGACCTGGATGATTCCAGGTCTTTTTTTGGTAAATAAAAAGCTCCATCTTTTTAGGGATAGAGCTGTAAACTTATGGTATAATAACTATGCTACTAAACGCACACGAACGCATAGGCGGTAGATAGGACTTTCAGGATGGTACCAACCAAGAACTAAAATCCCGGGAAGGTCACGGCCCCAATAGATAGACGGAACACCACCATCAGAATAAAGTGACCCGGAACAAAGCGAAAAGTTATTAGCATCTAAATGTCTCCCGGCAGCATTAAGGTAAAAAATTTCTAAAAGCAATCTCTCTAAAAGAGTGATGCCGTTAACGCCTTTTTTTCTCAACTCATTAACTGAGAGATTTTTAAATTCTTCGTCAGCTTCAATATTTTTATCAAAAATAATAGCATAATCTTTATCGGCAATACGATCATTGGTAGTGACTATGGCACTGAGGTCTTCAACGCCGAGATAAACTGTAAAAAGTTTTTTCAAACCTTTTATCACCTCATTCATAGTAATGCCTTTAACCACAATAACGCAGAAATATTTTTCTGGATCATAGTGGATAGGAATAGTGATGTCAGCCAGATCCACTTTGCGTTTGAAATACTTTTTGTAGATTTTAGTCCAAGTAGCAATAATTTCTTTGTTTTCTTGTTTTTCCAATGCTTTTTTCTCCTATATTAGGAAGTCGGCGTTAATACTTTATTTATTTCAATGATCAAAATAGAATCATATGCCATAATTGTATCATTTTTTAGATCTTTTGTCAACCTATTGCCAAAATCTTTTGTTTATTATAAGCTGTTTTTACAGGATTTTACCTGAAATTAACTAAAAAACTAATAAAAAACCGCTTGACCCCTAGATACATAGCACTGTTAGAAATACTCTACAGTCTTATAATCTAGCGGCCAGGCAGCAAAAACAAGTATGAACAACAAAGAAACTGTTGTCTCCTGTGATTGGTTAGGCCGCACCCTCACCATCAAAACAGGCAAGTTAGCCAAACAGGCTGACGCTTCCGTTGTAGTCCAATATGGCGACACCGTCCTTTTGGCTACTGTCGTAGAAAATCGCAAGGAACGCGATGGTGTTGATTTTTTCCCGTTGATGGTCGAGTTTGATGAAAAACTTTATGCCGCCGGCATCATCAAGGGCTCACAGTGGGTCAAACGCGAAGGCCGTCCGACTGATCAGGCCGTATTGACCGGCCGCATGGTGGATAGAGCAATCAGGCCGCTATTTGACACTGAATCTAAAAAAGATGTCCAAGTGATTATCTCTGTCTTGTCCGTGGACAACGTGAACGACCACGACGTCATCGGCCTCATTGCCGCTTCTGCCGTGTTATCTATCGCCGGATTAAAATGGAATGGTCCAATTGGCGGCGTCCGTGTCGGTTTAGTCGAGAACAATTTTGTTTTCAATCCGACTTATGAACAGCAAGCCTTGAGCTCTTTGGATTTGATCGTTGCTGGTACTGACCAGAAAGTTATCATGTTGGAAGCTGGAGCTAATGAAGTACACGAAGATATTGTCTTTGAAGCTATCATGGCCGGTCAAAAAGAAATGCAGACTGCAATCAACCTAATTAAAGAGTTGGCCAAACAAGTAGCCGCTCCGATGAAAGAAGAATCTAAAAAATTGATTAGCGCCGAAGAAGAAAAGAGCAAGGAAGAAAAAAATCAATTGTTGAAAGTCGGCGAAGCTTGGTTAAACGAAAACATCAAAAAATATTTATTTGATAAAGTCTATTACACCAAAGGAGAACGAAAAGCTGCAGTCCGCGCTATCAAAGAAAACTTGGATGAATATTTATTCTCTCAAAACATTGAAAAATCTAACCGTGAATTCATCATCAAAAAATTAGCAGAAGATATGATTGAAGCCGAAGTAACTCGCGCTATCTTGGAAGAAAAGCGCCGTGTTGACGGCCGTTCTTTAACTGAAATCCGCGAATTATCAGGCGAAATCAGCTTTTTGCCCCGCACTCACGGCACTGGCCTTTTCTCTCGTGGTGAAACTCAGGTAATGTCAGTCGTTACTCTGGGCGCCCCTGGGTTGGAACAAACCTTAGAAGGCATTGAAGGCAAGAGCAAGAAGCGCTACATGCATCATTATAATTTTCCTCCTTACAGCGTGGGCGAAGCTGCTCCGATGAGAGGCACTGGCCGCCGCGAAGTCGGTCATGGCGCTTTAGCTGAAAAAGCTTTGATGCCGGTATTACCGAACAAAGAAGATTTTGCTTATACCATTCGCGTGGTGAGCGAAACTTTAGGATCCAATGGTTCATCTTCAATGGCGTCCACTTGCGGCTCTACTTTATCTTTAATGGACGCTGGCGTTCCGATTAAGACTCACGTTGCCGGTATTGCTATGGGATTAGCCTCTAACAACGACATGAGCAAATGGGAAGTATTGACTGATATCCAAGATTTAGAAGACGGTAATGGTGGCATGGATTTCAAAATTACCGGGACTGACAATGGTCTAACTGCCATTCAACTTGATACTAAGACTACTGGATTGACTGAGGAGATCATTAAAAAAACTTTTTCCCAGGGCCGTGAAGCCCTGAACCAAGTTCTCGGAGTCTTGAAGGCAACTATCCCGGCTCCTCGCGCTGAGCTTTCCAAATATGCTCCGCGCATTATCAGCTTCAAGATTGATCCGGAAAAGATCGGCGCTGTTATCGGCACCGGCGGCAAGACTATTAACAAGCTCATTGAAGAATTTGATGTCACTATTGATATTGAAGACGATGGCCAGGTCAATATCTGCGGCACTGATAGCGAGAAATGCGCTGCAGCTGAAAAAGCCGTCAAAGATATCGTGCGCGAATTTGAAGTCGGCGAGGTTTTCACCGGCAAGATCGTCCGCATTATGGACTTTGGTGCTTTCCTAGAATTAGGCGGTGGCAATGACGGTCTAATCCGCGTCAGCGAAATGGCCCCTTACTTCATCGGCTCCCCGAGCGACTTCTTGTCTGTTGGCGATGTCGTTACTGCCAAAATCAAGGAAATTGACGACCAGAAGCGTATTAACCTAACCATGAAGGGCTTAGCCGAAAACGAACACCTTTGGAAGGATGAAAAAGGCAAGTCTGAAGGCCGGCCAATGGGCGGTGGTTTTGGCGGCAATCGTGGCGGTTCTAGCCGCTTTGGCGGCGGTAATCGCTCTGATGGGCCACGCCGACCCCGCTACTAAAAGCTATTGACTTTTAGGGGGTATTAAGGTAATATTTGTCTATAAAATTAAGAATAATAAACATTTATGTTAACCATTAGACTGACTCAAGTCGGGAAGAAGAACAAGAAAATGTTCCGATTGATCGTTTCGGAGAAATCTAAGGACCCGTTTGGCGATTCTTTAGAAATTTTAGGTTCATATAACCCGCATTCCAAGGATTTGGACGTCAAAGCTGATCGAGTTAAGCACTGGATCGAAAAAGGCGCCCAAATGTCACCAACTGTCAACAATTTGTTAGTTGAAAAGAAGATTGTTACGGGGAAAAAACAGGCTGTTTCGGCCTTAAGCAAGAAAAGACAGGAAAAAATCGGCAAAAAACAGGAGGAGACTAAAAAGGCTGAAGCTGACAAGGCTGCCAAAGAAGCTGCCGCTAAAGAGGCGGCTGAAGCTCCGGCTGCTGCTGAAACTGAGGCCAAACCAGAGGAAACCACTGAAACTCCAGCGGCGTAAATTGACATCTACCCCTCTTCTGCTATACTTAGAGTTATAAATTGCCTGGAACCAGGCAAATGTAATTAATAAAAATTTTCCGCCAAACTTGAAAGATCCCTGATTGATCAATTTGCTGGAAAAAGAATCCTATGAAGGACAAGGAATTCTTAGAAATGATTGTCAGAAACATCGTTTCCAACCCGGATGCTGTCGTAGTAGACAGAACCGTTGACGAAATGGGCGTTCTCTTAACCCTGAAAATCGACCCGGCTGACATGGGTTATGTAATCGGCCGCCGTGGCCAAACTGCTCAGGCGATACGCACCTTATTAAAGATCGTCGGTGCCAAGAACAACTCTCGCGTCAACTTGAAGATCTATGATCCGAACGGTGGTTCTAAACCGAGAAGCAGTGAAATGAGAGACCACAACAGAGACATCGACACTTCTGCTGTTGATGACTTAAAAATCTAGTCTTTAACATCACTATATAAATAAAAAACCACAGCTTATTTTTACTGTGGTTTTTTATTTAACAGCACTATGATGAAGTTTAAAATAATAACAATTTTTCCTAAAATCTTTGACTCCTATTTCTCCGAAAGTATCATAAAAAGGACCCAAAAAGACAAGATTATTGATATCAAGAGCTACGATCTAAGGGATTGGACCAACGACCGGCACAAGAGCGTTGACGACACTCCTTATGGCGGCGGCGCCGGCATGCTCCTTAAAATAGAACCGCTCTACAAAGCCATTAAAGAACTAGCTAAGAGAAAAAGCCCTAAACGAAAAATCGTCTTACTCTCGGCTCAAGGAAAAATCTGGAACCAACAACTAGCCAAAAGATATTCCAACCTCGATGAAATAATTTTTATCTGCGGCCGCTATGAAGGCGTAGATGAAAGGATAAAAAACTTCATTGACGAAGAGATCTCTTTAGGTGAATATGTCCTGACTGGGGGAGAGTTAGGAGCGATGGTGATTATTGATTCTGTCACGCGCCTCCTGCCCGGAGCACTAGGCAATGAAAGTAGCCCAGAAGACGAGTCGCATTCCCAACCAGGGGTCCTAGAATATCCCCAATATACTAAACCTGCGGTCTTTACCGCTAATAAGAAAAAGTATCCGGTACCCGACATTCTCCTCTCTGGCCACCATCAAGAAATCCAAAAATGGCGCCAAAAGCAACAAAAAAACACCCCGAAATAGGGTGTTTTTGCTATCCTATTGACAAATATCATAATATGTGATATTATTAGGGGTTAAAAGAACATTGACAAAAACAATTGATATTTAGTTTTAGAAGGTTCTGGCGACAAAGTTTTCGTTGATCTTAAAAAGATCAATAGGAACTTTGTCACCAGAGAATAATAATAGTAGTAATTAACCTTTTAAAAACCAAATATCATGAAGAAGAGCACCAAAATCATCGCGCTACTGATCGTAATGATCGGCATGTTTACCTCATCCTGCAAAAAATTTGAAATGGATGAATTTGTACCGAAAGACCCCGACAACCCTACGACCGTTACCTTGATGGGATCAGTTGATGATGGAACCAAAAAAGTCATGGGACAGGTTCTAACCAGCAACAGTACTATTAACGGAGACCTTGATTTTTATTTCGGCTTCTGGCTGGAACCATCAACCTCCACCCCGATTGCTACCGGCACCTACGTTATCAAAAATTCCAGTAACGTTACCGTCTACTCATCCACAGCACCAGAAAATGGAATTGATTTTAAATTCCCGGCTACCGGAACCTACATCCTGAGCGTTAGCGGAACCTACAATGGCACTCCGTTCTCATTCGTAAACATCAACATCATCGTTACTGACGGAACCGTTCCCATCAATCCAGCAACTTCTCCGGTAAGGATAGTTGGCATGAGTACTAACAGCACGACTACCAGTATTTCACTAGCTGTCAGCCGCGCTGAGTATGCTACCATAACAGCTACTAACTGGTTCTATGTTGCAAAAATCAACGGAACTAACTTTACTCACGTCGCTGCCACATTCGCTAATGATTCAGTTTATTTCAGTATTCCTTTCTCGACTGCCAGCGGCACTACTAACGTAGAGTTTAATGCCGGCTATGAAGATGGATCTGTCGGAGGAATCTGGTTCACCGCCAGCCTTCCAACCGGCAGCCCTAGCATTCTTTACCCCGGGACTGGAAATTTCTGGAAAATTGTAATCAACAACAATGGCTCAACGATCGTTGCTACCGCCCCTAACGGCACCGTCCTTCTGACTATCCCTGTTTCTGGAACCGCCATGATTCCGGGAAACAACGGCGATGATTTAGCTCACGGAAACACTGTTCGCTGGAGCGGCCTAACCCATTTTCTCAAGTATTCTGGCAGTAATTTCTACTGTGAATACAAAATTGGCACAGGCGGCACTTGGACCCCGATTTCCGGTACTTTATTCGCTGGCAACACCGATTATTATCAGATTAACTTCCCGGCCGGTACAAGCGGCGAACTGCATTTCCGCTATGGAGCAATGGTTGGCTCAAATTTTACGCCAGCCCCCAATATGCCTAACAGCATGTTCTATGTTGGGGGCGAATTGATTCGCAATGTTTGACCAACAAAAATGATCTTTTCAAAAAACCGTTTCGTAAGGAACGGTTTTTTTATTTTTATCTATCCATTCTATTTTTATTCAAATTGGAAGTGCCATGATTGGCCTTGCCGTTTTATTTTTCCTTTTACCAAAAAGCCACTAGCTTTAGCATGGCCGCCGCCGCCGAAAACTTGAGCCAGCTCAGATAAATCAATACTGGGATCAGCGGTCCGAAGATTGGCTTTGAGACGGCCATCATTTTCCTCGCGCAATAAAATTACACCCTTAACTCCACCGAGATTGCTTAAAAATCCAACGATGTCGCCGAAGACATCATTATTGGTGTCAATACCAGAAATAGATACCATTTCTTTTTTGGTTAAAACCGAAACGGCTAAGTTATATTTTTTATTAATCTGTAAATTATCCATCGCTAGTCCCCAAAGTTTCATAGCTGCTAAATTTTTATTCTGCACCGTATTCTGGACTATCTTCGGCAGCTGCGCTCCGTGTTCTAACATTTCTGAAGCGATATTAACCGCGGATTCGCTGGTTGAAGGATAGAGAAAATTTCCAGTATCGGTCAATATCCCAGCCAGGAGCAGATTGGCCAAATTTTTATTAGGGCTGACTTCATTGATTTGAAGAAAGTGATATAGAACCTCGGTGGTTGATGCCAATTGAGGTAAACGAATTTCTAAATCTGCATAATCATCAACTTTAGGATGATGATCAAACTCAACAACCCGAAGCTTTTTTTTGTCTCTCTGCCGTAACCCCTCAGCCAGACCAGTACGATTGATGCTGCCGCAATCAAGCACTACCGCCAAATCATAATCGCCTAAAGAAAAACCAACTGGCAGCTGGCCATGGATGCGCTCAGAGTGGGGCAGAAAATCAAAAATGCCTTCGTCCTTGTCTTGGGCGTAGGCTAGATAGGTCTTATCTAAACTCTCGGCAATTTCAATAATTATCCCCAAAGAAGACATAGCATCAACGTCCGGGTGCAAGTGAGATACTATTAGTATGTTTTTGGCAGCCAAAATACGCTGATAGGCGGTTTGGCAATGCTTAATGTATTCCTCATTCATATTTAAAAAATACCCGTTTTATTGGGCATTTTTTTATTTTTCAGTTTTTAATCGCTCTATTTCGGCCTCATCTTCGTCAATCGCTTGTTCTATAATACTAGCCTCTCTTTCGGTTGTATCTAATCCCCAAGTCATCTTCGGAACCTTGCGAATAGTAGTTCGTTTTTCCAATAATTTGGCTATTTCACCGCTTTTTTGGCGTAAAACCCTCAGGGCTGTCCCGGCCATCCTGTCAGGCAAGACCGAAACGCCGACTTTAGCGTAATTTAAGTCCTCGGAACAGTAGACATAAGTCACTGTTACCAGGGCGTTGGGCATTTCTAGCTCCTTATTTAGAATATTGGCCAGTTCATGCTTGATGCTCTCATTGATTTGGGCAATGCGGGACATAGCTATATTTTATTAATAACCTCCTCTTCTTTATAAACCTGCAAGATATCCCCAGCTTGGACCAAGGGGCGTCCTTCGTATTGTAAACCGCATTCCTGGTCTTGTTCGACTGTCTTTACATTTTGCTTGCCTGATTGTAGCCGAACTAGCTTGCCTCGATCGACAATGGTCTTATCTCTCATGACTTCAACTAAGGTGTCATTTTCAATTTTGCCATCAAGTACTTTGCCGCCCAAAATCTGAAAGTCATTCTCAGTCCGAAAGACGGCTAAAACTTTCAGGCGACCTAAATCATGACGGACCAAATCAGCCTTGACCAGCTCCTGCATCTCGCCTTTAACATATTTGATTAAATCGTAAATGATGGTATAAAGGTTGACTTTAATCTGTTTCTCGCGCAACAAAGCTTCGGTTTGAGGTTGCAGGCGGACATTGAATCCGACTATCTGGGCGCTAGAATCTTCGGCGCGCTTAATATCACCTTCGCCGATGTTGCCTAGTCCTTTAAACAATATCTTTACCTTGACTCTATCATTATTTAATTTCATTAAAGACTCTTCGATCGCTTCAGCCGATCCTAAAACATCACTCTTGATGATAATGTTAAGTTTAGCCGCTCCATCATCAACCTCATCAGCTTTCACTGTCGCCTTAGAAAAAACTAGATTGCCGCTAGAAATTTTTCTGATCTTGACTTTTTCGCCTTCGCCCACTTCAAGCATGTCACCCACTTCAGGCAAAACCTTTAAACCTAATATTCTAACCGGCATAGACGGTCCGGCCGAATCGACAACCTCGCCTTTATAATTTTTTAGGGCCTTAACTTTACCATAGACAACATTATCAAAACATAACTGATCACCTACTTTTAGAGTGCCATTTTGGACTAAAATAGTAGCTACCGGACCGGCGCCCTTATCTACCTTAGCCTCAATAACCGTGCCGGCGGCATCAGCGTTTGGGTTGGCTTTTAGGTTATTAGCCTCGGTTTCAGCCAATAATAACACCATATCTAAAAGATCCTCAACGCCCTTCCCTTCTTTAGCGGAAACCGGAACGCAGATAGCTTTGCCGCCCCAATCTTCCGAAGTAATGTTTAACTTAGTCGATAATTCTTGTTTGGTACGAGTGACATCAGCCTCAGGTTTATCAATCTTGTTAATCGCTACCAGATACGGAATCTTAGCCGCTTCAATAATTCTAAAAGCCTCAACTGTCTGCGGTTTGACCCCATCATCAGCGGCTACCACCAAGATAGCTATGTCGGCGACTTTAGCGCCACGACTGCGCATGGCGGTAAAGGCTTCGTGACCCGGAGTATCAATAAAAGTAATAGTACGATCTTTTCTTTTTACCTGATAGGCGCCGATATGTTGAGTGATACCGCCAGCTTCTCCGGCGATAACATTAGTGGTTCTAATAGTATCTAACAATTTTGTTTTACCATGATCAACGTGTCCCATCACTACTATAACCGGGGAGCGCTCGGCTAAATCATTTTTTTCTTCTTTCTCTAAAATCTGATCTAATCTTTTTTCTTCTTTTATGCCCGCAATTTCGTCCTCGCCTTCGCTAGCCTTAATCTCCAAACCTAAGTCTGCTCCAATAATAGAGGCGGTATCAAAATCAATTTTTTCATTCATGGAAACAAAAATTCCATTTTTCATCAACTCAGCCAAAACTTTGCTAATCGGTAATTGAGCTAGTGCCGCTAAATCGCGGACGCTGATATGGGAAGCAATAGATATTTCTTTTTTGACGGCAGTCAATTTTATTTCTTCTTCTTTATCTTTATTCTCAGCTGCCTTCTTTTCGTCGAGCTGACGTTTTAGCATCGGCCACTCTCTGATAATACGACGAGCCGTAGCGTTATCCACTTTGATTGCTTTTTGACCAATATTAAAACCCATCTGCGGCAACAGATCTTTTAATTCCTGCGGACTCACTCTAAGGATGCGGGCTAATTCTGTAATATTCATAATTTTATGGGTTTTATTAAATAATAAGGGATTTTTTGGCTCTAGTCAATAAAAATGGTCCGAAAAGGCATTCTTTTCAACACCTTATCCACACAAAAATATTGTTTAATATTAGCCAAAATACTTAGAATAGTCCACGATTTTGTGGACTTATCCACCGAGCTAAAATAATTTGAAAAATCCGTAAAATCATTACTAGACAGAGAATATTAAAGCCGGTCTAGGCCGGCTTTGTTCTTGGTGGACCATAAGGGACTTGAACCCTTGACCTCTTCCATGCCATGGAAGCGCTCTAGCCAACTGAGCTAATGGCCCCTACTTATATGATTTGTTATTGTAAACTATTTCAAAATAATAATCAAGGCAACGCAAAAAAATAATCAAGACCTAGCTTGAATAAAAAAATTTTTACATCAAACCATTAACCTGTTTGAACATAGCGACAACGTAGATGATCGTGTTCCAACAGATAAAGAAAGAAAGCAAGAAACCAAAGACAAAACCAATAAAAATCATCATAAAATTCTTGTCTAAGGCTAACATCACTTTATTTTTATTATTTTCCATATTTGTTTTATAACTACTATTATTATAGAGTAAAAAATAATTTTTGACAAATATTTTTTGTGCCCCCACCACGAATCGAACGTGGATTTAGGACTTAGGAGATCCTCGTTTTATCCATTAAACTACAGGGGCGTTCTTTCATTATTATACATTTTTTTCCTTTTGACAAATCACTCTAAGTAACCTAAAATTAGAATAGAAAATAAATAAAAATAAAATCTAATTCTATGTTCAAAAAAGACCTCAAGCCTGAAAGCTTCAAGGACGTCGAAACCATTATCGGCGAGTCTATTAAGGTTAAGGGTAATTTTCAGGGCCAAGGCAACATCGTAGTAGATGGCAGCCTAGAAGGCTCTCTTAAAACCCAAGGAAATGTCTTCATTGGCGCCAAGGCCGAGATTATTGGCAGTGTTGAGGCCCAGGAAGTCATTATTAATGGCTCAATCAACGGCAACCTGTTAGTTAAGGACTATTTAGCCGTGGGTGAAACAGCCAAAATTACCGGCGATATTAACTGTCTACGAATTTCAGTTGATACTGGTGCCATAATAAATGGAAAATGTCAAATGGGAGAAGGGGCCCCTGCTCCTAGGAATACTGATGAGGAATAAAAAATGCTTTCGCGAATACTAATTTAAGACTATGAATGTCTTTATTTATGATGACTTTCTCAAAAAGCATCAAAAGGTTGTCAACAATATAGAAATCTCCCTTCATAAGCTCAACCTTAACGGTAAGATTATCTATTTAGAATCCGTCCGAAACCTATTCGATGCTATAAAGGATGAAATTAACAATGGTGCCAGAACTATTGTGGCTGTTGGCGACGATCGAACCGTTAATAAGGTCTTAAACGCCATGATGAACAATCCTGCTACTAACCCACCAGCACTAGGAATAATACCAGTTGGAGCTCAGAACTCAATTGCCCAGGCTTGTGGCGTAATTAATGAAAGGGAGGCTGGTCAGATATTATTAGCCAGACGCATGGCAGAAATAAATGTCGGAAAAGCTAACAAACAATATTTCTTGGCTCAAGCCAAAATTAAAGCCAAGGGGACCACGATTAAAATAGCCGACTTCTCTATCAACCAAACAGAAAACGGCGAAATTAATCTAATAAATTTGCCTACTAAAAATTGTTCTACGAAGAACATTTTGGTTGATCCTAACGACGGCAAAATAAACCTATTTATTGAAAACGGTAGAAATAAGTATAGCGCCATGGCGATTACTGAACTAGAGATAGAAAATGGCCAAGAGGAAAAGCTATTGCTAGATAATGTATTAGAAATTGAAACTCCGGCTAAGATAAGCCTTTCCGAGCAAAAAATTAACATAATTGTGGGCAAAAATCGAATTTTTAATCTAATAAACTAAAAAATGTTCTACGCAGAACATTTTATAAATCTATGAAAGAAACACTAACAAACATCACTAAAGCTTATGTGGGCGAATGTCAAGCCAGAAATCGCTACACATTTTACGCTAAAATCGCTAAAAATGAAGGCTACGAACAAATATCAGAGATCTTTTTAATAACTGCCGAGCAAGAAAGAGCCCACGCTAAACGTTTATTTGAACAAATTCAAATCCTAAAAGAAGGAAATAATGAAGAAATAAAGATAGAGACCAGCGTGCCAACTATTTATGGCACAACTATTGAAAACCTAAAGGCGGCTATTGCTGGTGAAGCCCACGAAACCGAAGAGATGTATCCGTCTTTTGCCAAAAAGGCTATAGAAGAAGGATATACTGATTTAGGTCGCCGTTTAGCTGCCATTGCTGTAGCTGAAAAAAACCATAAAGAAAGGTATGAAAAATTATTATCAGATTTAGAGTCTGGCAACACTTTTAAGAAATCAGAAGAAACCTGGTGGGTTTGCCGTGAGTGCGGCTATATCCACTTTGGCAAAGAAGCCCCGGAAAAATGCCCATCCTGTGATCACCCTCAAGCTTACTACCAAGTAAAATAGAATAAAAACAAAAAGAGCGGATATTTATCCGCTCTTTTATTATTCCAATATTATATTATTTAACAATTTCACCTTCAACTACCTTCTTTTCCGCCGGCGCTGGCAAAGAGTGCTTTTTAAAGACATAAAGCTGTTGGACAGCCGTTAAAAGGGTGACTATAAACCAATACATTGTTAGGCCTCCCGGCAAAGTCCAGCCGATAAAGATTGTTAAGGCTGGCATAAAATAAAGCATTTGCTTGTTCATAATAGCAGCCATGTCTTCATCTTTAGCTCCTGGAGTCTTAACTGTCGGACGTTTAGACATCATCATTTTTGCCTGCCAAAACTGGGCTAAACCAGCCAAAATAGCTAAATATATATTAGGCTTAGACAAATCAAGAAAACCAAAAGCCAAAGTATTGATGGTTTCCGGTTTATACAAAAAAGGATATACTAGGTCTAATTTATTGCCCAAACCATCTCTAAAGACTTTAAATACAGCAAACAGGAAGGGAAGTTGGACTAACAACGGCAGGCAGGAAGAAAAAGGATTAATTTTGTGCTCTTTATATAACTGCATCATCGCTATGCTCTGCTGCTGTTTATCATCTTTATACTTAGTCTGAAGCTCCTTGATCTTAGGTTGTAAGTCTTGCAAGTACTTTTGCGCCTTAATAGACTTTTGGGACAGAGGCCACAAGATAGCCTTAATAATCAAAGTCAAAAAGATAATAGCCAAACCTAAGTCCTGGAAAGAAATAGTGTTATAAAGAAACACCAGAAGGTTAAGGATGGGCTGATAAAAGATAGTTTGAAAAATGTTTGCCATATAAAAAATTAAATTATAAATTATTTAACAGGATCCGGTCCACCCTTGCTCCAGGGATTGCAACGCAGTATGCGCCACATAGACATAAACCCTCCTTTTATAAATCCATATTTTTGGATCGCCTGCAAACCATACTCAGAACAACTTGGGGTAAAGCGACAAAATCCATGAGGGAACATATGCTTCATCGGACCATGGTCGAAAGAAATAGTTCGCTGATAAAGCTTTATTAGTTTGATCGCTATTGTTTGAGGCAAACGAACCAAAGTCATTACTAATCTAAGCATAATATTAGTCTTGATAAAAATGTAATCTCTTAAAACTAAATTCTAAAGCGGCTTTAATTTCCTCGTAATTATTGGCTAATATTAGAGGAAAAATTACCAAAACACAATCATAGCCCTTCTTTAGGAAGGGCTCTTCAAGTCGAATCGCGGCCCTTAGTTGCCGCTTTATTTTATTGCGAACAGTTGCTTTTTTGCTCACCTTTAGTCCGACTAAAATTCCAAAACGATTATACTCTAAATTATTCGGTATCAACTTAACGCTCAAACTCTTGTGATAGCTGGAGCGTCCGTTTTGAAATACGTTATCAAAATCTTTGTTCTTGCTTAAACGATTATTTCTCTTAAGCATCCTCAAATTATTTAGACAATGTTTTGCGGCCCTTGTCGCGGCGGCGTTTTAAGACATCACGTCCATCCTTAGTGCGCATGCGCTTCAAAAAGCCATGTTTTCTTTTGGCTCTTTTAGCATTAGGTTGGTAGGTTCTTTTGGTTGCCATATTATGGTAAACATTATATTATTAATCACGATTATTTAATAAGGTATCACGTTTAAAGTTAAAGGTCAATAAAGCCACTTATCCCCATAGCTGTTCATAAAATGTTAATAATTATGCCTCTCAAGCGCCTTGTGGAAATGGCTCTTTTCTAATATAATAGAAACATTGATTTTAACTTCCGGCTCCAAGCGATTATTCTAAAAAATAATTATTGTAGCCGCCATCTTCTTATGGACAAAGAGCAAATTTGGCAGGCCGTTCTCGGAGAAATAGAAATAGGCTTATCCCGCGTCAATTTTATTACTTGGTTCAAAGATACTTTTATCTCTTCTTTTGAAAATAACAAAGTAGTGATTGGCGTTCCGAGCGAGTTTGTCAAAAAATGGCTAGAAAATAAGTTCTATAAGATTATTAAGGCTTCTTTAGAAAAAATCACTGGAGAAAAAATTAATGAAATTTATTACCAGGTGGAATTCCGCAAGACCGAACCGAACAAAAACATCTCCGCCTCCAAAGAAATAAAAATTGAGAAGGAAGAAGTTGTCAGGCCAGTCGAAGCTCCAACCATCAACCGTTTTGGCTTAAACGCTAAATATTTATTTGATAATTTTATCGTGGGCAAAGCTAATGAATTAGCTCACGCCGCTTGCCGCGCAGTTATTAATAACCCCGGCAAAGTATATAACCCGCTCTTTATTTATGGCGGGGTCGGCTTAGGCAAGACCCACCTCCTCCAAGCCGTTGGCAATGAACTTTCTAGATTCACCAACAAGATTCTTTATACTACTAGCGAAAACTTCACCAATAACTACGTCCAGGCGGTTAAGACCGGTCAAGGCAAAGACTTTAAAAGCCTTTATCGCAATGTTGATTTGCTCTTAGTTGATGACGTCCAATTCATGGGCGGCAAAGACGGCACCCAGGAAGAATTTTTTCACACCTTTAATGAGTTGCACCAAGGCAACAAGCAAATAGTCATGACCTCTGATCGGCCGCCAAAATCTATCCCGGCAATTGAAAATCGCCTAATTTCCCGCTTTGAATCGGGCATGGTGGTTGACGTCGGAAAACCAGATATTGAAACCAAGATGGCTATTTTAGAAAAGAAAGCGGTAGAACGCGGCTATTTGTTTGATCGAGAAATATTAGTCTATGTCGCCAATAATATCCAAAACAATATTAGAGAACTAGAGGGGGCCCTAAACAAAATTGTGGCCTACCATGAATTTAATAACGCCGCGCCCTCAGTTAAATCAGTTAAAGAAATCTTAAGCGACCTAACCCTTGAAAGCCGGTCTAAATCCATTTCCCCTAAAGATATTATTGACATTGTCGCCAAATTTTATAACCTCAGCTCCAAAGAAATTGTTAGCAATAGCCGCAAAAAAGAGTTAGTCACCCCCAGACAAATTGCTATCTATCTAATCCGCGAAGAATTAAATACATCCTATCCGACAATCGGCAATGAGTTGGGCGGTCGCGACCACACTACAGCTATGCACGCCTACAACAAGATAGCGGAAGAGAAACAAGAGAACGAGAGGTTAAACCAAGAGCTTAATTCTATTAAACAGCTCTTCTATAGTTCAATTTACTAGTGTACTACCTGTTGAAAAACCGCCCCAAACCTGGGGACGCGTCTGTTGAAAAAAAATAACAAAAAGTGAACAAACCACACCAAACCCGACTTGTTAACAAATCATTAAATTTTATCACCAAGCAACAACACCAGTCGTCAACAAGTAAAAAAGAAAAAAAGTCCCGCCGACATTAGAGAAAATTACTTTTCCGCCACTTATCAACCTCCTTATTATTGTTATTGTTTTATATTATTATATTATAAATAAACTAATACTATGAAATTTATCGGCCTCCAAGAAAACCTCAAGCAAGGTTTGGCTGTAGTCAGCCGAGTGGTTAGTAAAAACATTAACCTCCCAATCCTAAACAACATCCTTTTTCGGGTAAACAAAAGCAATGTAGAGTTAGTAGCCACTAATCTGGAGGTTGGCATTACCCATCAGGTCCGAGGAAAAATAGAAAGCGAGGGGGATTTTACAGTTGACTCTAAAGTTATCACTGACTATATCAATCTCCTGCCCAGCGACAAGATTGAGGTGACTCAGGATGGATCAGAGATTAGGATTAACTGCCAAAACTATAAAACAAAAATAAACATCCAGGAGGCAACCGATTTTCCTTTAATTCCAAAAGTTGATAGAAATAATTTCTACTCAGTGGGGGTTGATTCTTTGAGGGATGCTTTGGGTCAAGTAATTTTTGCCGTGGCAAACAACGAAACCAGGTTGGAATTATCTGGAGTGTTGTTTTCTTTTACTAAGGACGGCTTGACCATGGTCGGCACTGACAGCTATCGCTTAGCCGAGAAAAAAGTGAAGGTTAAGAGTAATTACGAGAACCCCGACAACAAGGTGATTATTCCGGCTAGAACTATTCAAGAGCTGCTTCGAGTTCTTTCTGGTTTTAAAGAGGAGGAGCAACTGGAAAATTCCGCTGAAGTCAAAATTTGTTTATCGGAAAACCAGGTCTTATTTATTTTTGGTTCTACCGAGCTGGTCTCTCGTTTAATCAACGGAAGCTACCCGGATTATCAGCAGATTATCCCGCTTAATTATAAAACCCAGGTTTTGGTTAACAAGAATGAGTTGATGCGGGCTATTAAAGCCTCAGCTATCTTTTCTAAGGCTGGGGTAAATGATGTTTCCCTGGATTTTAAATCAGAGAGCGGAACGATAACTTTATCTTCAGCTTCGAGCCAGGTGGGCGAAAGCTCAATCGAACTTAAGGCTGAAATTGAGGGGGATAATAATGAAATTATCATTAATTATCGCTACCTTTTGGACGGCCTAAATAATATTGCTTCTGATGTAGTTAGGCTGGACGTGGTTAATGCTAACACCCCCTGTGTGTTGCGCGCCGATAAGAATGGAGAATATCTTTATATTGTGATGCCTATTAGACAATAATTTACTTTATAAAAAAATCACCCGAGAGGGTGATTTTTGTTTTGGGCTAATTGATGGTAACGGTCGCTTTATTGCTCTTTTTCATGTTGCCGCTCCAGTCGTAGAATTCGGCATAGATTCGGTAGCTGCCTGAACCTGGAGGGTTGTCCCAATTAGTCTTTATCTCTTTGTCTTTTATATTTTCTAATACCCTGATGGCATGTTTTTGGTCTTGATCATCTAGGTAAAAAAGTTCTATGCGGGCTAACTTACTGGGGTTGGGTGAGTTAAGTTGAATTGCTATCGGAAAGTCGGTGCTGCTAACGCTGAGACCGCTCGCTGGGGCCACGAGATTAAGCGAGGGCGGATTTTGGTAGTTGTTGGGCAGGAGCAGATTAAATTCTAGGGACTTTTCTGAACAGTTATAGAAACTATCGCAGACCCTAACCTTAAGATTGTGGTAGCCGTTGCTTAGAAAATCTAGGGTTTTGTTGAGGGTAAATGGGGCGGAAACGGTTTTATAGAGCAGATTGTTGTTAATAAAATATTCGACATTGGCATTGTCAGCAATAGAAATTAGGTTGATGCTGGCGCTGAAGTTGGGGTCGGTTATTACCTGTTTGTCCTGGGGGGATGTTATTTCAAAGACTGGATTGTTTTGAGGGTTCAAGACGTTAGAATCGGCCGGAGAGGCCTCTAGGCCGTTCTTTTTGGCCCACTCTAGGACGCGCGATTCCCAAAGGTTAAATTGCGGGTCGCTGGCTGGGTTGCTGGGAACCGGACCCAATGGATCTTCTTTATTAACATAATAAAGGATGCAATGCGGTTCGCTAAAAGTTTTTTCTTCGATTAATTCTGGCGGTGTGCTGGAGGTGGCTAGGAGCCCGGTTTCTTTATTTACTTTTATCTTACGTCCAATGTTGCTGTCACCATCAATGATCCCTTTGCCGGTTTTAGTGTCATCCATAGCGTTAAACCCTTCTACTGGGGTGCCGGCTAAAACTCGGTTCATATATTCGTTCCAAATTGGAGCTGCCACGACGCTACCATCGGCGCCTTTACTCATTTCTTTGCTGTCGTTATTTCCGACCCAAACTCCGGTTACGAGCGATGGGGTGTATCCAATGGTCCAGGCGTCTTTGTAGTCGTTGGTGGTACCAGTCTTGGCTGCTACGGGGCGATCAGCCAGGGTGAGGTAGTTCTTGGCCCCAAAAATATAGGAGCGGGCATTATTGTCGGTTAGGATGCTGTTAATTTCTCGAGCAACCTGTGAAGTCAAAACTGTTTTTTTCTTGTCTTTATATTCTTCTAGTATCTTTCCATCTTTATCTTCAATTTTTAATATAGCTGAAACTGGTCTGACTTCGCCTTCGCGTGCAAAAGCGCTATAGGCGTTGACGTGTTCTAACATCTTTACCTCTCCGCCGCCCAAAACCAAAGACAATCCATAGCGATCAGGATCGGTTAGGGTGGTATAGCCCATATCTTGAGCCAAGGCGATAACGTTTTTTATTCCAGCTAGATAAATAGCTTTAACGGCTGGCACGTTTAATGACCCGGCGAGAGCCTGGCGGATTGAAACCGGGCCATATTCTTTGCCATTATAATTGTGCGGCTCATAAGGCGTGCCGCCATTAGAGAAGTTAGTGACAACATCATAAAGGATAGTGTTGGGGGTATAGCCTTTATTGAAGAGGGTGGCATAGACTATCGGTTTCATTGATGACCCGGGCTGACGCAAGCTGGTAGCAATATTCACCTGTCCATCAATATCGTCGTTAAAATAATCACGGGATCCTACCAGGGCCAGGATTTGGCCGGTCTTCGGGTCGATTGAAACCAGGGCGGCATTATTAGCTTTATACTTTTCCGGATAAGATTCGCTTTTAGCTTTAACTACCTCTTCTGCAATTTTTTGTTTATATAAATCTAGGGTGGTATAAATTTTCAAGCCGTCTTGTTCAATGGTCTTTTCACCATATTTTTCCGCCAAGATTTCTTTGATATACATTATGAAGTGAGGTGCGGTAATATTTGATTCTGGCGTGGCAAACTGGAGTTCAAAGGCTTTGGCCTCGTCTCTTTCTTGGGCGCTGATGTAGCCCTGTTCTTCCATAATATCTAAAATATATTTTTGGCGCGCTAACAGCAAATCTTTGTGGGTGCCATAAGGGGAATAGCGGCTGGGTGATTGCGGCAGGGCCGCCAAAATAGCAGCCTCGGCCAAGTTTGTGTCTTTGGCTGACTTACCAAAATATTTTCGTGAAGCCGCCTCTACGCCATAGGCGTTAGAGCCATAAGGGATTTCGTTTAAATACATTTGCAGAATTTCATCTTTGCTAAATTTTTTTTCAATTCTTTGGGCCAGCACTATTTCTTTGACTTTACGCGTGATGGTTTTTTCATTGCTCAGAATGGCATTTTTAACAAATTGTTGAGTTAAGGTTGAGCCGCCGGCAGAACGGTGATAAAGAACATTAGTGATTAGAGTTCGGACCATAGCCCAGATGCTAATGCCGCCGTGCTTGTAAAAATTTTTATCTTCAATAGCGATGGTGGCGTTTTTGACATTAGCCGGAATATCATTCAAATTAACCAGGGTTCTTTTTTCATCGCCATGGATTTCATACAGAACGTTCTCGCCGGTGCGGTCGTAAATTTTGGTGCTTTGAGCGACTTCCCGCTCAATTAGTTGATTTGGATTGGGTAAGCTGCGAGACAAGAAGAAGACCAAGATAGCAAAAGCGACAAGGCCGATTAAACCCAATAAAATTAAGCCTTTTATTATTTTGTGCTTTTTAAAAAAATTAGCCCAAAACCCCGAGATCTTTTTAGCGCTCGGTTTGCGGTGATTGATAATAACGCGGCGGCGCACAGTTTGTCCGGACCCGGATGGTCGCCACGAGGAATTTTTTAAATGTTTTATCGGCATATTATTAATTATTATTTTTGACGGTAATATTTAGCTGCAGCTTCGGGGGGCACTGAATTAATAATCAGTCCTGATCCCAGCTCTACGCCGGCCCAGATACTGTCGCGCGGCTGGAGCTTGATGTAAAAATGTTGGTGCTTGTCGGAAATAACATTATGGAGAAAGCAGTTAAAAGGCAAGTTAAGAGCCTTTAGTTTTAGTGATAAGTGTTTCATAATTTGAGCCAGGGCTTTTATCTCGACGGGTTTTAATTCAGTTATGTTATCAACGTGTCTTTTGGGTAGGACCCAGGCTTCATAATGGAATTGGCTGGCATATGGGGCAAAGGCTACGGCGTATTTTTCATTATAGATCTTTCGGCTGGACTTCATCTCCATTTTTATAATATCGCAGTAAGCGCAACGATTATGCTTAACCTGATGTCTTTGCGCCAAAAGCATTTCTTCCCGCAAGTCTTCGGGTATTATCTCGGTGGCAAAAATCTGAGAATGAGAGTGGGCTAATGAGGCGCCAGCTTGAGGCCCTTGATTCTTAAAACAAAGGATATAGTCAATTTTTTTATTCTTAGTGATGGCCCTTGTCCTTTGAGCGAACATTTCTAAAATAGCCGTAATATGAGAAATGGAAAAGTCAGCTAAATTTTTTTGGTGTTCTTGGCTTTCTATCACCACCTCCTGTTCGCCGTAGGCTTTAGGGTTATCAAGCGACACCGCCGGGAAGATGTTTTTTAGGCAGACTATTTTATCAGATCCGACTCGGCTGCTGGTTATGATATTTTTTTTGATAATATTATGCTGGCAAAAAGGGCAATCTGGGTTAGCCTGGGTTGTTGAAACAGCCTGAACATCATGCGGTCTTTTTGCCCGCCCTGGAGTAACGATGACGTATTTGTTGAAAATAAAGGATTTGCGGATTTCCGCCTTTTTTAATGCCATATGTCGGGCTGCCCGGAATCGAACCGGGGCTACATGCACCCCATGCACGCGTACTACCATTATACTACAGCCCGTTAATATTGATTTGTCTTTTTGCTATAAGTATATTACAATAAAAAGGCAATAAAAACAAATTATTACTCCTCTATGATAAGTCAAAAAACCATCTTTTCTGGTGTCCAACCGAGCGGAAATCTCCACATTGGTAACCATATTGGCGCTATTAGTCAATGGATTGGCCTCCAAGCAGACTACCACTGCGTTTTTAGCGTTGTCAATTATCACGCTATTACTGTTCCACAAAATCCGAAGGAATTGGCCCAAAAAACGATAGAATTGGCCAAAATCTACCTGGCCAGCGGCATTGACCCCCAAAAGACCATTATTTTTAATCAATCTGACGTCAAAGAACATACTGAATTGGCTTGGATTTTAAATTGTACGAGCGCCAGGATTTCCGACTTAAACAAGATGACTCAGTTTAAGGATAAGGCCAAAAATAAGGAGGAGAATGTTTCGGTTGGTCTTTTTGACTATCCGGTTTTAATGGCGGCAGATATTTTGCTTTATAATACCGACACAGTCCCGGTGGGCGACGACCAGGTTCAGCACGTAGAATTAGCCCGGACTTTAGCGCGGCGTTTTAATCAAAAATATGGTGAGACGTTTAAGGTTCCGGAAGTCAAAATTAGAACTGAGGGGGCTAGAATTATGGGCTTGGATGATCCGACCAAGAAGATGAGCAAGAGCTCTTCTTCCCCGGCTAATTATATTGCTTTGACCGATGGGCCCGATGTCGTTAGAAAAAAAATTATGCGGGCGGTGACTGATTCCGGTAGCGAAATAAAATATGATGCCAACAAAAAGCCAGCCCTAGCCAACCTGCTTACCATTTATTCTCTCTTGTCTAAATTAACGATTAAGGAGCTGGAGAAAAAATATGCGGGCAAGGGCTATGGTGATTTCAAGAAGGATTTAGCTGAAGTAGTGGTTGATTTTCTTTATGAATTTCAAGAAAAATACAATAATATCACCGATTCTGAGGTTAAGAAGATTCTGGCTGATGGAGCGAAAAAGGCTAGTGTTATAGCGGCTGAGACCATGAAGAAGGTTCGGGCCAATTTAGGGATTATATAAAATTGATAAAATTTTTAGATAAGAAAAAAAGGAATCCGTGGATTCCTTTTTTGATTGAAAAAATTATTTTTTGGCAAATTCAGCGCCCTCTCTGCCGGCTACGGGAAATTCATTTTTTTTGCAGGGTTCGCCCGTGCTCCTTTCTACTGCCCAGCCATTTTTGCTGGCACGAGGGAAAGTGTAGTATTTAGCTAAAAGCTGGTCGGTCAGAATAAATGTTTCGCCGTCATTCAATACTTTGTAAAAAATAAAAGTGTTGGGTTTTTTTTCATCATCAATAAACAGAAAGCGGCAGAAGTATCCCGAGATTTTATTTTTGACAGCAAACGGCTGGACATGAGGCACTAGGCCGCCAAGGGTCTTGGCGCTGTTGGCAAAAAGGACATCAGTTCTAACGCTGTCGCTAGATGGTAGCCAGAAGCTAACCTCAACTGACGATTCGTTAATGATGGTAATAGTCTCTTGGGCCCAAAGTGGAACAGAGAGCAGGAGCAGTAGGGAAATACACAGAGTTTTCATGAGTAGTTGGGTTTTTGGGTGAAACAAGATAAATATAACGGAGTAAATATTACAATATTTAGTTTTATTTGTCAATAGTATAAACAAAAAAGCCCCAGTTTAAAGGGCTTTTTTGTTGGTATATTAATCGTTTTCTCTGTCTTCGGCGATAGCCTTGGTCATTTCTTCTTGGGTGGCATAACGACCAACGGTGCCATCTTTAAACATGTGGGAATAAGGAAACTGGTTTTCATAGGTGCCTTTTTCTTCTTCTCTAGGGGAAGTAGAGGTTGCGCCTTCAAATTTCTCCGGGTTAGACATAGTTTTTTGGTAGATTATGCCCTAATTGTTAATAAATAGGGGCAAAATCGCTTAGTTATTGACAAATTATTTAGATTATATTATTATAGCAATATTCTTTGAAAAAGTCAATATTATTCACTTATAAACCAGAAAAGGAGGAAACAAACTTTGAAACCAACTATTGCCGACTTAACAGAACGGCTACGTGCCGTCAGGCCGGACAGGAGATTGTTTTTGGACGACAACATTACTAGCGAGCAAGCGGTGCAGATGATCAGGGCAATAGCGAACATGAATAAGGCTGGCACTGAGGATATCTTGCTGCAAATTAATTCCAATGGCGGAAACGCAGTCGGGGGACTCCAAGCTTATGATGCTTTGAGATTTTCTCGCGCCCCTATCTTGGGCTTAGTTACTGGCGATTGTCTGTCAACGGCTTTGGTTCTGCTGCAAGGATGCAGCTTGCGTTTTGCCCTGGAACATTCCCGTTTCTTATTTCATCATGTGGCCAACATGGTTTCGGTAAAGCTGTCGCCTGTCAGCGATGTAGAAGCTATTAAAAGAAGCCATGAGCAGGAAATTGCCCAGTTGAAACTGAAGCAGGAGAGCTTTAACAAAATTTTTCTGGAGCGGACTAAAATGAAGCAAGCTGACTTGGAGTTTTTTCTTCAGACAGAAACTAAGATTTTAGTGCCACAAGCTCTAAGGTATGGTCTGATAGACCATGTTGTTTAAAAAAACTAAGACAGAGTATTAACCAAAGAAAAAAAGTAAGGCGAGTCATTAATGGCTCGCCTTTTATTTTGAATTTCAAAAAATTTAAGTAAGCTGGAAACAAAAAACAGTTCCCGAATTAGGAGCTGTTTTTATTTTAACTGGAGAATAACTATTTCGCGCCAGACTTTCTGTCCTTCCCGGCCATAGAGCCAAGTCTGGCGATTAGTGTTACCGCTAGAGACAATCTTCCAATCCGGATACAGGGGGTTGAGATAGAAGAATTTACTTTGGCCTCTTTCGCGCCCGATAAAAACCGGCCAAATCATTACTAATTTGCCATTTTGTTTGATGATTCGGGCTAAAGCCTTGAGGGACTGAGTGTATAGCTTTTCCAACTCTGAAACGGTTTTGCTTATTTCGTGCTGGCCACGTTGCGGGCCTAAGTATGGCTCGGTGACAATGGCGGAAAAAGTTTTTGGCTTGTAGGGTTTATTTATTTCAGTGGCAGAAATTATTTTGGTTTCAGTTTTAACATTCTTAATGGAAAAGTTTTGTTTTATCCATTCCAAATTTTCCTTAGTATCACTAATGGCTTTAGCCGAGATATCAGTGCCCACTAATTTTTGATATCCCATTAACATCGCTTCGGACAAGATGGTGCCGGAGCCGCAGAAAGGGTCAAGCAGTGGTTCGGTTTTTTCTCCTTGGGCCAAGTTAATCATGATTTGCGCCAACTTAGGTGGCAGCATGCCGGAGAGATCGTCGCGACCGGGTCGGCCATAGTCGCGGAAAGATAGTTCCTTGAAGGGCTGGACGGCCAAAGTTTGAGCCAGGAATAGTTTGCCGGGTTCATCGCGCAAAAAAACTATTTCCATCCCTTTGTCCAAGAGATAGTTCTGTTCCACGATAACGCTAGAGAGAATTTTTTCTTTACCCATTACCCAGCGGCAAGAATAATCTGCGTCGCGCAAAGCAGTCTTGATGGTCATCCCCAGCTTTTTAGTATCGATTGGAGCGTTGGCGTAATTGGAGAAACCATAATGGAATTTACCGTTGACATTAGGCGCGGCCTCAAGTGCAAAATCTAAACAGGCTTGAGGGATTTCATGGTTTTTCATTGGGGCGATAACTTCACCAATTTTGATAGTGCCGCCTAATTGTTTGATCGTCTTTTTGGCGTCAATTTTGCCTTGAACTTCTAACAAAAAAATGCCGTTTTGGCCCGTTTCCCCTTGACCTTCAGGAAAAACAGCCATAATTTCGGCTTTTGATAGTGACGGATGGTTGCCTAGAGCAAAAAAGTATTTCATGCTTCTACTGTATACTTTTTGGGGATTTTTGGCAAATCATTGACAAAATGCCTATTTTCTTAGGGCTTGCTTTTTTTATTTTAGTCTGTTAAATTAGAGGGACAATTAAGACCTTTCCCACACTCCCTGCTTTCAGGGAGTAATCTCGGCCAAAGAGCCGCGATTAAAGGTATTTCTCTTTAGCCTCGCTATTTTGGAATACCGAGGTTTTATTTTTGGAAAAAATTATTATTGGGCAAGGAAAATTTTATCGGCGCTTTAAGCTCCCTTGAACTCCAACTTGCTATAATCACTATGTCAAAAACCAAACCGTCAGGATTAGCCCATTACGAAATCCTGTTCGTCGTGTCTAACCGCTTCACCGAGGATGAAGCTAAAACCTCTATTGCCAAAGTAGAAAAATTAATCACTGAGGGCGAAGGCAAAATTACCCTTAATGAATATTGGGGCAAGAAACGCTTAGCTTATCCGATTAAGCATGAAGCCTATGGCTACTATCAGCTGTTTGAATTTGATCTAGAAAGGAAAGACTTGGCTAGATTGGATGAAAAATTGAGATTGGATCATGAAATCTTGCGCTTTATCATCGTTACCAAGAAATTGAAGAGCGATGAACAATTAGCCAAGGAACAGAAGATCAAAGAAAAGATCGGCAAAAAACAAGCCGAACAAGAAAAGAAGAGCCAAGAAGAAAAAACCAAGAAAGAAGCTAAGCCGAAGAAAGACGCCAAACCTAAGGCCGATATCGAAAGCTTAGATGAAAAATTGGAAGGCATCTTGAATGCCGATGATTTGTTATAATTAATTAACAAGAATTTTTTTTCTTGCCCAAACATATGAGCTTAAACAAAGTAATGTTGATCGGTAATGTGACCAAGGATCCGGAAATACGCACTACTCCGACTGGTCAGAATGTCGCTTCCTTCTCAGTCGCTACTAATATGAATTGGACCGACCAGAGCGGTCAGAAGCAGTCTCGCGCCGAATTCCATAATATCGTAGCTTGGCGCAAATTAGCCGATATTTGCGGGCAGTATTTGCACAAAGGCACCAAGGTTTATTTGGAGGGCCGTTTGCAGACCCGCGATTGGGTGGCTCAAGATGGCACCAAAAAATATCGCACCGAAGTTATTGCTGAAACCATGCAAATGTTGAATCGCCCGGGCGAAACTCAGGCCACTCCGTCTCAGCCTGATAGTTTTGAAGACGCTGTCGCGGCTGAAGGCGAAGAAGAAATAAAAATTGAGAACATTCCTTTTTAGGAAATAATTTATTTTTCACTTTATCAATTCTATGAACAACCATCACAATAATAATGTAGTCAAGAAGGCCAAAGAGTGCTACTTCTGCATTAACAACTTAGAGCCGGATTACAAGGACACTAAATCTTTGCGCCGCTTCATTAACTTCTACCAGAAGATTATCGGCGCTGGCCGCACCGGCACTTGTGTCTGGCACCAGAGAAAATTAACTTTGGCTATTAAGCGTTCCCGCAAAATGGCTTTGTTGGCTTTCACTCATAAATAATTAATTTTTCTACGTCTATGTTGAGCATGAGCGAAATCAAAATCGGCAAGGTTTTGAATGTTAACAACGAGCCATTCGTTGTGATTAAGACGGACCACCACAAAATGGGCCGTGGCGGCGCTGTCTTGAAAGTCAAAATGAGAAATCTGATCAATGCTAATATTTTGGAAAGAACTTTCCAGGGTAGTGATAAGGCAGATGAGGCTCAGACCCAAACCAAGAAAGCTAATTTCATGTATAAGGATGCGGCTGTTGCCAACTTCATGGATAATTCCAGCTTTGAGCAATTCAGTTTACCGATTGAAGAAATCGGCGACAAGGCGCAGTACTTGAAAGAAGGCTTGGATGTTGATGTCTTATACTTTAACGACCAGCCGGTAGCTGTGAGTCTGCCGATTAAAATGGAATTCAAAGTCGTCTCAGCTCCGCCGGCTATCAAGGGTAACTCTGTTGGCAGTGTCACTAAGGTGGCTGAGCTGGAAACTGGAGCCAAGATTAATGTCCCAGTTTTCATCGAAGAAGGCGAGACCATTAGGATTAATACCGATACCGGCGAATACGTAGAAAGGGCATAAAATGGGGATAAAGTGAGAAGAATCTATCAAAATCAAGCATTTTTAGCAATAAAACTATGAAAAGACGGGGATTTCCCCCGTCTTTTCGCTTATGATATAATTAGACTATATGTTTGAAGCTATCGTCTTTATTTATGCGGTTTTTTATCTCATCCTGACTCGGCTCCGGCCAGATTGGGCGCTCTATATTATTATCTTCGCCCTGCCCTCCTATCTGATCCGTTTCTCTGTAGCTGGTATCCCCTTCACTATTTTAGAATTAATGATTCTTTTGTCTTTTGCTTCTTGGATCTTTGATATTTTGGCAGCCTATAAATTTAACCTGAAACATTATTGGCGTGAGAGGAAAACTAGAGTCCCATACCCTTTCCGATTAGAAATAGCTTTGTGGTTAGTCATCGCCTATCTAGCCGCTTTCATCGCCGGCTTTGATGCTAGCGCTTTGGGAATATTCAAAGCCTATTTCTTTGAGCCAGTTCTTTTCTTTATATTGGTGATTAATATATTAGGCAAGGACAAGAAAGCGATAAAGAAAATAATTTTTTCTTTAGCTACCGCCGCTATCCTAGTTTCTCTTTTGGCGATATACCAGAAAGTTACCGGCAATTTAATCTCTAACGAATTCTGGGCTGCCGCTGCTACGCGCCGGGCCACTTCATTTTTCGGCTTTCCTAATGCTATTGGATTATATTTAGGACCAATCGTAGTTTTGTTAGCCAGCTATTTATACAAAGAAATTTTCTATCATGAATACGAGCGGAAACTCCTGGCCGTCGGCTATATTGCTATTTCTCTGGTGCTTTCCATCCTGGCGATCTATGCTGCCAAATCCGAAGGCGCTTTAATTGGCATTATTGCCGCCGCTGCAGTGTATGGTTTGTTGGCCGACAGAAAATTACGCCAAGTAACAATCACGGCTATTGTAATTAGCATTACCATTATTTTTTCCACTCCGACCATCACTAATTATGTCAAAAACAAAATAACCTTAAATGACTTGTCTGGACAAATCAGGCGCCAGCAATGGATTGAAACTAAGAAGATGATGGTTAATGACAATATCTGGCTTTGGGGCACTGGCCTTTCTGGGTATCAGTCTCATGTCGCGCCCTATCATCAAGAAGGAATCTTTGTCAAAAATGATGACCCTAACTGGCTGCAAAATATCAGAAATAGCGCAGAATATCGACAAAAGGTCTGGCAACCGACTGAAATCTATATGTATCCCCACAATGTCTTTTTGAACTTTTGGACCGAGCTGGGACTATTGGGCCTGCTCCTTTTTGTCTGGATAATTATCAAATACGGGATAAAGGCGATTGTGGTTTTTCAAAAGGAGAAAAGTAATCACCAGCATGACGCTTATCTGACCTTGGGGCTATTTGCCGCTCTTGTTGCCATTATTGTCCACGGTTTAGTTGATGTGCCCTATTTCAAAAATGATCTTTCGGTTTTTTTCTTCTTGCTTTTGGCTCTTTTGGGCCTGAGGTTATTACCGGAGAGAAAAGAGGGGGCTAATAAAATAAAAAAATAAAATGGAAAGCATTGTTTTACAAAAATATATTGCATCAAGCGGCTATTGTTCCCGTCGCCAAGCTGAAGAACTGATTAGAGAGAAGCGGGTTTCTGTTAATGGCCGGCCGGCAGAGTTGGGGCAGAGGGTTGTCGCTGGTGATCAAGTGATGGTCGGTCGAGACAAGATTGGGTCTAGCGACAAAAAAATCTATATTAAATTGAATAAGCCGCGTGATTATGTTTGCACTAGCCGAGAGTTCAAGGACGAGCTGAATATTTTTGATTTACTCCCTAAAACTATAAACGCCAGGTTGTTTGTTGTCGGTCGCTTGGACAAAAATAGCCGTGGCCTTTTGATTTTGACTAACGACGGAGATCTGGCCCAAAAAATTTCCCACCCTAAGTATGAATCAGAAAAAGTCTATAAGGTATTAGTGAAGACCGAGGATCGTAATGATCTGTTGCTGCCCCAAGCTGAGAAAATAATTGATCGCTTCAAGGGAGGGGTAGATATTGGTGAAGATGATGGCGTGGTTTGGGCCAAGAAAGTCAGCTATCTAGGCTATAATCGTTTTGTCATTACCCTGACCCAGGGCAAGAAGCGGCAGATTAGAAGGATGTTTGAGGCGGTTGGTCTCAAGGTCTCAGACTTGGTTCGGACTGAAATATCCGGTATATTATTAGGGCAATTAGATGAGGGCAGGTGGGAATATATGACTGAGGCAGAGATAAAGAGGTTAGAGGGGAAGAAAAATATATAGTTTAGACTTGCCTTTTTTACTTAATTTAGGCAGGATATAATCAAATACTGGAGAGGTGCGAGAGTGGTTGAATCGGGCGCTCTCGAAAAGCGCTATGCCGGCAACGGTATCGAGGGTTCGAATCCCTCCCTCTCCGCTTGGTTTAACAAAATATTAATTTTTATGGATACATCTAAATTAATTATAAATACTGAAAGAATTTCTTTGGTACCTATTTCCTTGAAATACGGAGCTGATATTTGCAAAGAATTTACTAAGGAGATTACGACCCACATGGTTCCGCAACCATCCGGGAAAATAGAAGACGTCATCGCTTTTATCGAGAAGTCGCTTAATAAAATGAGGGCGGGAAAAACTATTCAGCAGGCTATTATAAACATTGAATCGGGCGAATTTTTGGGCTGTGTCGGTTTACATGATATTGATATAAAAAATCCAAAATTAGGTATTTGGATAAAAGCTAGCGCCCATGGGAATAAGTATGGTAGAGAGGCGGTGCGCGTTTTGAAAGACTGGGCTGACCAAAATTTAGAATACGAATATTTAGAATACCCTGTAACAGTTGAAAATATTCCTAGCAGAAAAATTGTGGAATCTCTGGGTGGTAAAATTGAGCGAGAATATATAGATAAAAATCAGAACGGAGAGGCTATGAATGAGCTTGAATATAGAATATATAAAAGAATTTAAAACATTAAAATTATCAAATTTCAACACATAGTTTTTATTGATATTTTTGAATATGAGCAACAGCAAAAACCTTAGTAAAACTCAAGAATTAGAATTGCTTTCTTCGCTTGAATCAAGGGCCGAATCTCCTTTGAAGTTTGCTTATACTGGAGATGGGTATGAAAAATGGATGAAAATAGCGCAGAAGAGCCGTGATAGCCGCGACCTGGAGTTTGAGGAAGATTTGCTCAAAAAAGATTCTTTGCCTTTTATCTTTAGGGAAATAAGCGCCGAAACCAACACCGTGAATATTATTGATTTTGGTTGCGGCGATGGCGTCCCGGTTCTGCCAATTTTTGAATACCTGAATAACCTCTCAATCCCTAACATCAACTACATCCCAGTTGATATTAGCGAGACCATGATCAATGAGGCGACTAAGACGGTTAGGGAAAAATATAAAATGATTGCTATCAGCCCAGTTCTTTTTGATTTTGAGAAGGGCGAAATAATTGAAAAGATATTGCAGTTTTCCCGAGACAAAAATACCCTTAATTATTTTTTCTTACTAGGCAACACCATCGGTAATTTTGATAACACGGAAAAAGTTTTATCAAACCTAAAGATGTCCATGTTCTCTGATGATCACTTGATTATCGGTAATCAGATATCTAATCTATTGAATGTGCCTAAGATGACAGAATATTATAAGACGGAGGAGGTTTTTAATTTTGTTACTTCAACCTTGGATAGCTATGATATGAAGTGCGACTCAAAAGAGTTTGCAATCAGGTGGAACAATGACAAAAAACAGATAGAAGGCTTATTGATAATTGGGGAAGATAAAAATATCAACATCGCCGGGAGATTTTTGCCTTTTGAGAAAAATGAAGAGATTCTTTTGTTTATCAGTAAAAAATATGTGGAAGAAAGCATTGTGGAGATGTTGAATCGGGCCGGATTCCGTATTGATTTGTTCACTACTAACAAGAAAAAAGATAATTGCTTAATTTCCGTTTCTCCAAGCCGCTATAAATCGTGATCAAATATTTTTATATATAAATATAGTGAATTATTCTCATAATTGAACGCCGCCAGGAGACAAACCATCCCAGCCTTCAGGGAGAAGGGCGCAGGGAAGATAGGGAATAATTTTAACTTAAAAGATAAATAATGTTAACTATATGAAAAAACAGAATAAATTAGTAGTTTTCGCTCTGCTTTTAGGAATCGGTCTTTTTATGCTCCTCCACATCTATTATCTTGGCCCGATATTAAAGAAGAGAGCCGAGGCAGTGCGAGAATCTTTTTCTCAGCCAATCACGCCGATAGCCGGCCCTTTTGAAGACGCGACTTCGTTTTTAACAGCCCTGGCTAATGTTGATATTATTGTTCCGGGGGCGGCTTCTGCTGATGACCCAGAAGGCGCTATTAGGGTAAAATTAGAGAATAGCCGAGCGCAATTCAAGGCCAATGATAAGACGGGAACGGTTCGTCTGGCTAAAGTCTTAGGGACTAAATCGTTTGATAATTATTATGATATTTTCTGCGAATTAGTAGTTGATTATGGCGATGGCCAAGAAGTTAATTTCGTTTCGGTTTTTGCCCTCGATGCCTATAACATTACTCAGACATCGTCGGTTTCTATCGGCAATAGTGTTGAGATTGATTCAGTCGTTCCTCAGGTTAAGGGTCGAGTTAGCCCTTATGATGTTGAAGTAATATATTTTGACCGCGCCCCTGGAGAACCCTTGGCGAGTGCGCCGACATTAAAACATGAATTGACTTTCACCGTCAGAAGTCATAAGATTATTGAACCATAGTTTTTGCCTCCATAGCTCAATGGATAGAGCGCAGGTTTCCGGAACCTGAAATGTAGGTTCGATCCCTACTGGGGGTACATTAATAGTAAAATATGGCCCGACAGCATTTCAAAAAAATTGGTTGCTTTCATCGACCCATAACTTGGGCCGGATATTTTGCTCTCCTGTTTTTTCTTTTCTTTTGCGTCTATATCGTGGTTATCTTTGGCAGTCGGTCCAGTTCTCAAAAAGATGCTTTCCTTAGCATTCTTCTTTATTTGTTGCCGGCCTTTCTGCTCTATGAGTGGTTCGCTTGGCAAAACAGCATAAAGTCAAAAAAATAATAATTGGAAATAAAAACACCCCGCTTCAAGCGGGGTGTTTTGCTAGTATAGTTATTTAGTGTCTTTCATCGTCCAGAGAAAATAGAAGCTAGAGAACATTAGCACGGCTAAAATCACGAAAACATATTGGACCGGATAGAAGACTAATATTAGCGTGCCGAGACCGGTTCCCAAAAGATACCCGAGAGGCTGGGCTGTCCGAAAAAAATTAATTAACCCAACGTTCTTGACGCTGACGATTTTGAAAAAATAAGATTCTCTCATCGCTTCTACCAAGGCGGCGCCGGTGCGGCTGAAGAATAATATCAAGCCCCAGATAAAGATGTTGGTGGAGCGGACGGAGAAGAATAGAATCAAGGAGATTATTAGGATGACAAATCCGGTGGTCATGATTTCTTTCTCGCCCCAATATTTGTCGGCTAAGGTGCCGGCCGGAATCTCAAATATAATGAAAGGCAGCAGCATAAAAGAAAAGGCGACGCCGAGCTGGGCCCATGATAGGCCCAAGCTTTCATGCAGATAAAGCGGCATATAAACGACGGCTAAGCTGTAGAAAAGGTGTAACAGGATAGCTAATGAGAAGATGCTGCGGATGTTTCTGGTCTGAAATGTTTTTTTAATCGTGGCCCAAATATGATTTTCTTCATAGTCCACGTGATCCTTGAGGCCGCGTCCCTTCTCTATGAATATTATATAGAAAGGGATAAGCAGGGCGGCGGCGATCAAGTAGACTGGGCGGTAATTTGATCCATTGATAAAATAACTGGTTATAGTCGGAGCCAGCACCCAGCCTAAGTTCATAAAAGTGAAATAAATTGCTCGCGTTCGGCCGGTAGCATTATTGGCGGTAAAGATGTCAACGAATATATCCATATTAATCCAAATAAGGGTAAAACTCGACATCAAGAAGATAAAAGCGACGAATAAGGTCCAGGGGGAGTTGGCGAAGAACATAAAGAGCAGGGCAAGAAAGTTAATTGCCAGGACTACCTGGGAAACGCGATAGTTTTTGTAGCGCTTGATCAGCCGCGGATATAGTAGAATCAGGATAAAAGTAACGATATTGGAGGCCATAAAAAAGAAACCGACAAGTTCAGCGTTAACAAATTGTTTGATATAGTTTGACTCGATGTAGGTTGGGATGGCAGTTGAAATTGCCAGCAGGAATCCTAAAAAATACAAGATACGCAGGCTTCTCTTGTTAAGCAAGTTTTTTCTGATTTGGGCGAGTTTGGACATATGGTCGAATTAAAATAATTAGCGCGATTAAGATGAAAAATAGGCTGATAATTTGGGGCCAACGTACTGCCCCCCACATCGCAGTCTCATCAATGCGGATATATTCTAGAAGGAATCTTAAAGCCGAATAAAGGAGGACATAGACCATGACTGTCGAGCGGAAATAATTGATCTTCATCTCCGGCCTTTTCGTGATTAGATAGTGACAATAGATTAGCAGGCCGAAAATTAATAAGCTGCCGATTGATTCGTATAAAAATGTAGGATGGAAATATTCGGCAGATATAAATTCGTTGGGTCGATTAATGATGTTGATCGGTATGCCCCAGGGTAGTGCCGTTGGAAGTCCAAACAACTCTTGATTAAAATAATTACCCCAACGTCCTAGCGCTTGGCCCAAGGCTAGGGCCGGAACGGCGATAGCGCCAAGCTTCCAAAAGTTTATCGTTCGATTTTTTTTCCAAAATAACCAGAGTGCGATTAGGCCACCCAAGATAGCGCCATGGATAGCTAACCCCCCACGCCATATTTTTAGCATTTCCAGCGGTGCTGTCAGGTAATATGGCAGGTTAAGGAATATCTCATAGATTCGGGCACCAAGCAGTCCGCCTAGTATCAAATAGAATGACAGATCAATTATTTTCTCTTGTGAAATGCCATATCTTTTCCCCAGCATTATCGCCACCAAAAGTCCTAAAATCATGGCTAAAACCATAAAAAGGCCATACCAGTAGATAGTTATGGACCCTAAGGTCAAGAGTTCGCTTTGGGGTAAAAAGCTGTGCAAAAAGTTAATCATATATCAATAATACCAGATTATTGGGGAAAATAAAAATGCCCGTTCTTTTTTTGAACGGGCAAAAATAATCGTTGAATTTAGGCTAACGGATGTCCATAGATTCAGCTTCAAAGGTTATATTCTTTGGTTGAATTACCACCTTTTTGGTAGGGCTGGCTTCAATGTGTCCAGCCACCAGAGCATCCATCCCTTGCTGGCGGGCGATCTTGAAAACTTTTGGGGCATCTTCCGGCCGGACATAGAGAGCAAAGCCGGCGCCCATGTTGAGGTTGCCGTAAGCTTCCTGGTCATCAACTGGTCCATTCTTCTGGATAAAATCAAATATGGGACCAGGGATAGGGATATCCTCTATTATATAAGAGAAGTTCCCGCTGTGGCGCATTAATTTTCTCCAGCCATGACCGGTGACATTGACTGCATATTTTATCTTTATCTTTTCCCTTTGGCACTCGGCCACAATAGGGACATAAATATGCGTTGGGTCCAGTAAGGTGGCGCCATAAGTGCGGCCATTAGGGAGCTTAGTCAGATAGCCGTCAGCTAAATTACCGGCGATTTTGCGGCAGAGAGTCAGTCCATTAGCGTGGACGCCATTACTGTAGATGATAACAATAAGATCCCCTGGTTCAATATCTCCTTTGATTAGGTTGGCTTTGTTGCCGATAACCCCGACAGCTGATCCTCCAAGCATCGCTGCTCCTGGGAGAATAACATCTTTTAGCATCGGCGTTTCACCGCCGCTCCAAGTACAGCGCGCTAAGCGGCAAGCGTTGACCCAGCCTTTGATTAAATCATCAACTCTTTTTTGGCATTCAAACCATTGGGAATCGGCAACCGCTAGATGCATAGCCACAGAAAATGGCAAAGCGCCAACGGTAATTAGGTCGTTAACAATCATTGCCACGGTATCTTGAGCAATGTTATCATAGTAGGTCTTGTCCACATTGGCGAACATGGCGTCGGCTATCAGGTTTTTTGTACCCAAGCCTTCTTCGACGTGGCCCAGAAAAAAATCCGGAGCCTCCATCAGGTAGCAGCTTTCACCGCGGCTGGCCGGCACTTCTACCAGGCCATAGCGTTTCAGGTTAGGGGCAGTGGTGATAGCCGCTTTTTGGCATAATTTCTTAAAGGGATCCATAGCGTCATAATTGACACCGCTCCCGGCGTAGGTTAACTTTTTTTCACTCATTTTTATGATTTTTAGGTACGACATTAGTTTCAAACGCTAATACTTTAAGGGAAAACAGGCAAAAAGGCAAGGGGAACAAAAAAGCGGAAACTAGGGTGTTTCCGCTTGCTGTGCGGGCGGAGAGACTCGAACTCTCACGCCAGGGGCACATGCTCCTAAGGCATGCGTGTCTACCAGTTCCACCACGCCCGCATTGTATGATATAATATAACATAGAAGAAATAAAAAAGTAAACTCATTAAACTCATATGGCTAAAACCAAATTTGTCCGGTTTTTTGATGAATTGGGCATTAAAGATGTTCCTAGCGTCGGCGGCAAGAATGCTTCCCTGGGGGAAATGTATCGCACTTTATCTAAATCCGGGGTCAGGGTCCCTAATGGCTTTGCCACTACGGCCGAAGCTTACCACAATTTCCTTAAAGACAGCGGCTTGAAAAAACAGATCAAAGAAATCTTGTCTGATTTAAACACTAAGAATGTCAAAAGATTGACTGACAAGGCCAAGGCAGTGCGCGATTTGATTGTGGCTACTCCTTTGCCTCAGGCTTTAGAAAAAGATGTTTTAGCTAGTTACAAAAAATTATGCGCCTCGTATAAGACCAAAGATTTACCAGTAGCTGTCCGTTCTAGCGCTACGGCTGAAGATTTGCCCGATGCTTCTTTTGCTGGACAGCAAGACACTTATTTGAACATCAGAGGTGAGAAAGAATTATTGTTGGCCGTTCGTCGCTGTATAGCTTCTCTTTTTACTGCTCGCGCCATTTCTTATCGCGTGGACAAAGGCTTTGATCATTTCGCTATTGCCCTCTCGGTCGGCGTTCAAAAGATGATCCATTCTCAGGCTTCAGGCGTGATGTTTAGTATTGATACCGAATCTGGTTTTAAAGATGTTGTTTTGATCAACTCTATTTATGGCTTAGGTGAAAATATCGTCCAAGGGAAAGTTAATCCGGATGAATTCTATTTTTTCAAACCGACTGGCACCATTATTTCTCGTAGCCTGGGCAATAAGCAGATTCGAATGATCTATAATCGTGATCCGAAGAACCCGGTCAAAGATGTCAAAGTGTCTCCGGCCGATCAGGTAAAATATTCTATCACCGATGCCCAAGTTACCCAATTAGCTAAATGGGCGATGGCCATTGAAAAACACTACAAGAAAGCTATGGATATGGAATGGGCTTTAGATGAGAAGGATCACAAGCTTTATATTATCCAAGCTCGGCCAGAAACCGTCCAGAGCCAGAAGGATGTCAGTGTCTTGGAGCAGTATAAGTTGGGCAAGAAGGGTAATTTGATCCTGACCGGTCAGAGTGTCGGTAACAAAATTGGCGCCGGTGTGGCTCACAAGATTATTGATGTCAAAGAAATTACTCGCTTCAAGCCGGGCCAAGTTTTGGTTACTGACATGACCGACCCAGATTGGGAGCCAATCATGAAAATCGCTTCCGCTATCGTTACCGACAAAGGTGGCCGGACTTGCCACGCCGCTATCGTTTCACGTGAATTAGGCATTCCTTGTATTGTCGGCAGCAATAATGCTACCAGCAAGATAAAACCGGGTCAGAAAGTAACCGTGTCTTGCGCCGAGGGCGACCAAGGTTATGTTTATGACGGAATTTTGCCTTTTAAGGTAGAAAAGACTAACATCAAAAATCTGAAGAAGCCGAAAACTAAGATTATGATGAATGTGGCCGAACCGGAGTTAGCTTTTGCCACTTCATTTATCCCTAACGATGGCGTTGGTTTGGCCCGCCTGGAATTTATTATCAATAATTCCATTAAAGCTCATCCTCTAGCCTTGCTTGGTTTTAATGCTTTGAAAGATGCTAAAGCTAAAAAACAAATTGAAGAATTGACCAAGGGTTATAAGAATAAGAGCCAGTTCTTCGTGGATAAGTTGGCTGAGGGCGTGGCCATGATTGCCGCCGCTTTCTATCCTAAGGATGTTATTGTCCGCTTGTCTGACTTCAAATCCAATGAGTATGCTAACTTGATTGGTGGTCAAGCTTTTGAACCGGTTGAATCTAACCCGATGATTGGCTATCGTGGCGCTAATCGTTATTATAGTGACAAGTTTTTGCCGGCCTTCAAGTTGGAGTGCCAAGCTTTGAAACGGGTCAGGGATGAGTTCGGATTGAAGAATGTTAAAATAATGGTTCCGTTCTGCCGCACGGTTGATGAAGGCAAGAGAGTCTTGGATATTATGGCTCAAAACGGACTGAAGCGCGGCGTCAACGGACTCCAGGTTTATGTTATGGCTGAAATTCCGAGTAATATTATTTTGGCAGAAGATTTTGCTCAAATCTTTGACGGCTTCTCCATCGGCTCTAACGACTTAACCCAATTGACTTTAGGCATTGATCGCGATTCGGGCGATAATTTGAAGGTGGCCGGAATCTCTAACGAAAAGAATTTAGCTGTCAAAACATTAATCCACTATTTAATCACCGTGGCTAAGCGGACTGGCCGTAAGGTCGGCATCTGTGGTCAAGCGCCGAGTGATTTTCCTGATTTTGCCGAGTTGTTGGTAGAGTGGGGGATTGATAGTATTTCTTTGATTCCGGATACGGTAGTCAAGACTACTATGGCTGTTTTAGCTAAAGAGAAAAAAATGAGAAGATAGTTTTTATATAAAAAAGAGGCCCGATCGGGCCTCTTTTTTATTGGAAGGGATTAGAGATTTTTTGTCATATATGTATTTTTCAGTTTATACCCCAGCTTCTGATAATACCCTCTGACACCGATGCCGGAGATGACTGCTATCTGCTTGGCTTTATTTTTCTTGGCCATCTTTTCTGCTGCTTGCATCAGCTTCTTTCCTAAGCCACTATGCTGGACTTTCTTATCTCCGCCCACCGGGACTAATTGGCCATAGACGTGAAGCTCTCTTATGAGCGCCGGGGCAATCGGACTATTATTGGAGAGTCTGAGGCGGCAGAAGCCATAGAGACTCTTATTGTCCGGGCTATTATAACTTAAGAAATATTCTTGGCCGCCGCTCGCCGGATATTCTTGGATTGTGAGTTTAGCCCGCTTAATATCCATCGGCTTGTCTTTGATTTCGCGGCATCTGATGCAGTTGCATTTTATCCCTTTCTGCTGCATTACTTGGCGCAGATTGGTGACTAGATTGCCGGCAATAATAGATTCGCCCGGGATATCTCTAATGAGACGGATAATTCTGACATAAGGCGGAACAATCGCTTTGCATTGAGCAATTAATTCTTCCAGTTCTTGATCGGTATATGGCTTATATTTCCCTTGTTTGTACCAGCGATAGAGCAGGCTGCCCTTGGTGACAACGGTGGGGTAGAATTTTATCTGGTCCGGCTGATAATTAGGGTTGGAAAAAAGCTCTTGGAACATTTCATAGTCTTTTTTGGGATTAGATCCAGGAAGGGCTGGCATGAAGTGATAGGTGACTTTGAAGCCGTAGTCTTTCAATAACTTTGTCGCCTGGGCAATAGCCAGGGTGCCATGGCCACGATGATTTATTTTTAGTATTTCATCATCAATTGCTTGGACTCCAATTTCAACGCGCGTAGCTCCCAATCGGCGCATCTCTAGCAATTCTTCTTGATTGATATAGTCTGGCCTGGTTTCAAGCGTCAAGCCAATGATGCGATGGGTTGCTTTAGTGTTTTTCTTTTGGGCTTGGGCCAATAATCTTTTTAGTTCGTCTATTTTCAGGTTGGGAGAATAGGGTGCTTTCAGGCTGCGGACTAATTTCGGGCTTAGTTTCAAGCGGGATTCTTCAGCTTGATTTTCAGGTAGTAATAGTTTGGCGTAGTTGTTGGCTGCAGCAAAACAATTCAAGATATACCAATATTTATATTTAGTTGGTAGGTAGCTCCAGGTGCCGCCGATAACGATGATCTCAATTTTATTCGGTTCATGGCCGTTGTTTTCTAGGGCCTTCAAGCGCAATACTACTTGCCGGTAGGGGTCATATTGGCAGCGAATGGCCCGCATTACCGCCGGTTCATTAGCTAGATAACTAGTGGGGACGTCTTTTTCATTGGGGCAATAGGCGCAGGAACCAGGGCAAGGGTATGGTTTTGTCAAAACCGCCACTGGCGCAATACCGGAGAGAGTTCTGATGGCTCTTTTTTTGAGCAGCTGGGTCGCTCGGAGCAAATTGTCTCTTTCTGATGGTAGAATATTTTTTTGCTGCAATCTTTTTTTTATTTCGGGTAATAAGTCGGAGTGCAACAAAATATTAGCGCCATATTTCTTGGCCAGGCGCCGTTTTAGCTCAGACATTTGGTCGGAGTTTTTTATATTTTGGAAGTCAGTCGCCAAAAAATCTTGTATTGCTTGCTCCATAGTTTTTCAGTATAATGTAAGTATAATTAACAATATAATAATTACAACAATATGTCAAAAAACAAGCTGTTTTCCTGGTTATTGGCCCTCCTGTTCTGTGTCTCTTTGCCTTTTGCGGCTCAGGCTTTCTCGGTTAAGAGCGGTGAGTCTGTTATCGCTCCTAAAGATCAAATTGTAGACGGGAACCTCTATGCGGCCGCTTCTACCATTAGTATTGATGGCCAGGTTATGGGTGATGTAATTTGCGCCGGCCAGACGGTTAATATTAGCGCGAAGGTTGATGGTGATGTCATTTGCGCCGCTCAGACTATCAATATTTCTGGTGAAGTAAAGGGTAATGTCCGGGTAGCCGCCAGTTCGGTTAATATTAGTGGTACAGTTGGCCGGAATCTAAATGCTTTCGCTGCGACTGTAGTTATCTCTGAGCCGACTAAAATCGGTTGGGATGCCTTAGTGGCTGCCGCTAACGTTGAAATGCGGGGGCAGGTCGGTGGTAGTTTACATGGGTCAATGAAGACCTTGGTGGTTTCGGGTCAGGTTGGGAAAAATGTTGATGTCAACATTGATCAAAGCCTGAACGATGACGCTCGCGGGAAATTGGAAATCACAGAAATGGCCAAAGTTGAAGGTGATGTCATTTATTCCGGAGTAGATGAGGCTAATATAATTAAAGATAATGTTAATGGCCAGATAGTCCATAATTTACCGCCCAATATTCAAAATAAGATGATTATGGCTAAGATTTGGGGACGAATCTATGCTATCTTTGCCGCCTTGGTGGTTGGTTTAGTGCTCTTATCTTTGTGGCGTAAACAGATTATAGAAATCACTTCCAAAATGATGGAGCACAAGATTGGGGAGACTATCGGCTGGGGCGCTATTGTTATGTTCTTGCCACCAATAGCCGCTGTTATATTATTATTTACAGTTATTGGTATTCCCTTGGCTTTGATTGTTGGCTCTCTCTGGGCTCTGGCTCTCTTTGTTGCTCGCATCATATTTGCTGTTATGGTCGGTCGTTTCTTAATGCAAAAAGCCATTAAGAAGCAGACTGAGAAGCTATTTTTAGAAATGACAGTGGGCGTGGCTATCTGCTGGATAGTTTTTGCCCTGCCTCTCATCGGCTGGTTGGGATTATTGGTGGCAATATGGTGGGCCTTGGGAGCGATGTGGAATTTTTGCCGCAAAAAATAATTAATTTATTGCCCGGTATTCTTGCCGGGCAATTTTGAAACCTATGAATATCAATCCTAACATTTTTAAAGCTTATGATATTAGAGGCATCTACCAAAAAGATTTTGATGATGATTTTGCTTTTAGTTTAGGCCTGGCCTATGTTGCTTTACGTCAGAGTGATTCCGATGTGAGAGAAAAAAAGATGACTATTGTAGTCGGAGCTGATATGCGCCTATCGTCTCCGAGTCTGAAAAAATCTTTGATTTCAGGTCTGACGGCTGCCGGAGCTAATGTCGTTGACATCGGAATTTGTTCTACTCCGACTTTCTATTTTGCGGTGGCTAATTTCGGTTACGACGGTGGAATTATGATATCGGCTTCTCATAATCCGGCTGAGTGGAACGGCTTTAAGATGGTTCGGGCTAAGGCCGTTCCGATTAGCGGTGATACTGGTATGGATTTTTTGAAAACCAAGGTATTAGAAAATGACTTGCGTTCTGTCAGTAACGAGGGCTCTGTTATTGAGCGCTATAATGTCCTGGCCGAGCAAGTCAAACATGATTTAGGCTTTATTAACTTAGAAAAAATTAAACCACTAAAGATAGTAGCTGATACCGCTAATGGCATGGGTGGCCAATACTTAGAAGCCTTGTTTAATTATCTGCCCTGCGAACTGGTGAAGATGAATTTTGCCTTGGATGGTTCTTTCCCGGCGCACGAAGCTGACCCGATTAAGGCGGAAAATGTGGCTGACTTGGAAAGAATGGTTTTGGCGGAGCAAGCCGATTTGGGCTTAGCGGTCGATGGCGATGGCGACCGGGTTTTCTTTGTGGATAACTTGGGGAGAGTGGTTGACCAGGCGATTATTAGGGGAATTTTGGCTAAAATATTCTTAGCTGACAAGCCAGGAGCCAAGATTGGCTATGATGTTAGGCCCGGAAAGATAACCCCTGATTTGATTGTAAAATACGGGGGACAACCCATGGTTACGAGAGTCGGCCATTCTTTAATCAAGGAGCAGATGTTGAAAGAAGGTGTTTATTTTGCTGGAGAATCATCCGGACACTTTTTCTTGAATATGGAGATGGGCTGCTTTGAAGTCCCAATGATTGTTATCCTAAAATTGTTGGAAGAATTTTCTTTAAGCGGTCAGAGCGTTTCAGCCTATATTAAGCCGCACCAAAAGTATTTCGCTTCAGGTGAAATCAACAGCGATGTCAAAGACAAGGATCGGATTTTCAAATTGTTGGAGGAGAAGTATAACGATGGGAATATTAACAAGCTGGATGGCATCACCGTGACTTATATTGATTGGTGGTTTAACGTTCGGGCTTCTAACACTGAGAATAAGATGAGATTAAACTTAGAGGCGATAACGCCGGAGATTATGGCCGCAAAGAGAGACGAGGTGCTGGCGATTATTAAAAGTTAAATTTTTGTAAATAAAAAAGAACCCTATTTATTAGGGTTCTTTTTTATATTTTGCTGTTTAAAATTTTTTAGGTAGCGATAATGCAACTATATTTTTAGAAACATGACTTAATCTTTGACACAGCGGATTGAGTAAGCATTAAAACGTCCTGGTCCAGAATTGTAGGCGCCGTCATCGGCAGAATTTAAATTCATAGCTTCGGCCGTGAGGCGACTGACAGTAGGCGTGGCTGACCAAAGATTGAAAGATCCATCTAAAGAATTAAAGTTTGACATATAGCCAGCGCCAGCTGGTAAAGCGCTGAAGCCATAATCATCGGTCCCGTCCCAGCTAATTGATTTTAGTTTTCCGCCGGCCGTATAGCAAGTGCCGAAAGTGCATCCAGGGTCATCGTCAGCTGTTTGTGCCAACATTTCCTGTTCTCCCGCTGTAGGAATGTGCCAGCCATCAGGACAAATACCTTGATGTGGAGTATTGATAGTGCAAGCGCCGGCTATATCAGCATTGTTGCAAGCATAGGGCAAGTCTAAAGCCTCGGCCCATTCATATAAGCCACCATAGTTATCACAATTGCCCGAGTCGTTGTCATAGCAGTATTTTTCTAAGGCCGAATCATTAGTTTGGCAGGACCAAAGATCATGAGAGGGGTCAATTTGAACGCAATACGCTCCGCTATTGTCTATGCGGTCGCCAATGTTTAGGTTTTCTTTGAACCAGCATTGGGCTCCAATCTGCACCGTATTGTAATTTTGACCGCCGTAATCGCAGCTGCTGCCGCAGACAGTAGCTGCTGAGCATAGTTCCGGCGCTGAACAATCAAAATCAATTATCCCGCTTGGAGTCAAACATTTTGGGCCAGCGCTAAAATTGCCGGTAGCTTTGCCTAGACAAAAAGAGACGGTATAAGATTCTCCGTTTTCGGTTTGAGTGTAGATAAAATTATTTTGAACATCAGTACAGGCGCCATCATTAGGTGTTTGGGTTTGGGGCAAAAGTTCCATATAAGTACTAGACGAAGTTGGCCCGATTAAGTTTTGGCCAAAGTTTAGGCTCGCCGGATATTGGTGTTCGTTGTAGGCGTACAACTTTAGAGCTGTTTCAATTTGAGATATATCTTTTAATCTTCTGACATCTCGGCCCTTACTTCTGATATTGCTATATGACAGGGTGGCGAAAGCCATTATTAATCCGATTACAGCCAGGACTATGATAATCTCTATTAGAGTAAAAGCTCTGGTGGTTTTTTTAGAAGCCATATTTTTCTTCTAGATAATTTTGGACAAGAGTTTTTTCCGTATCGGTTAGAATGCGATCATAGATTAGAATTTCAGCAATGGCACCGTTGAGAAACAGTGTTTCACTGGTGTCCGGATTATTGTTATAGGCCCCGACTAAGAAGCGGCTAGAATTATCCATATCGTCAACCGTGGAGAAAGGAGTCGTGCCTAGGAGTGAGAAGTTGGCATAGAGCCGATTTTCCTTAGCCGTGGTATCTCTTTCGGTAGTGGTTATTTCCCATGATCCAACCGCCCTATTAACAGCGACGTTATAAAGGTCGGTATTATCTTGATAGAGATAAAGCAGTTGGCCGCCATAATAAAGGGTTGACCAGCGCCCAGCCAAGGAGCCATAAAGCGATTTGGCCAGATAAGTGCCATTGTCGCTGTAGGCTTGGCCGACAACATAAACAGTCCAGGATTTTTCATGGATATCTAATATGTCGCCGCCGCTTAAAAAGCTAGTACTGCCGTTAAATATGGCTACTGTTTGTCCGTTGATTTCCGAGTCTACCCGAACCGGTCTTTTGTTGGCGACACTTTGTGTTAGCACGTAGCCGTTGTCGCTGTCATCATACCAGCTATTAATATAATTATCGCCAGTTCCTGCGTCAAAAGAGGTGTCCATTCTTCCGTCAGCTTTTAACCAAAGCTGTAGGCCTCTTTTTAGGTTGGATTCACTGCAAGCGCCTGGGATAATTCCGTTTTCAGTAGCGCAGTTATAGCCGGCTGCAATTTGATCGCTATTATCACCTAGACAGAATTCCAGGGTGAAGCCATCGTTGCCATAAAAATCAGTGGTAGTGCTATAGGAATATTCTTGGTTTGGACAATCGCCGTCACTTCGTGGGGCAGGATTTTCCGGAACGACCACCATATAGGTCAACGGGGATGAGGTATTGCTCCGTATTAGACTTTGGCCAAAAGTTAAGCTGTCGGGATAGCGGCCTTCTTGCCGGTGATAAGTTTCTAAAGCGTTTTGGATTCTAATAATATCGCTGACTCTTTTGGAATCGCGTGATCGCGCCCAAGAAACGTCGTAAACGATTACAGCCAAAGAAGTGATGACAGCAATAATTACTACCACTACTAATAATTCTATTAGAGAAAAAGCTTTCCTTTTGTTTTTTGAGATATTCATACAAGCTTATTTTATCATAATTAACAAAAAAATCGTAGTGTGAACTACGATTTTTTATAGTTTTTCTTTTTATTTAGTGCAATCAGCAATCATTTCTAGCGGAAATTGGTGTTTTTCTACGTCAGAGCAGAGGTAATTACCCGTTAGAACATCCCAATAAGCGGCGATTTCCCAAGTATTTTGATTTTTAACGGCAAGAAACAGGCGGTCGCCCTCCCCCTTTACCGTTAATATGCCTTGGATGTGGGTTAGACTGTCGTCTTCGCGGGAGATTGAAATACTAATATCAGCCAAAGTTTTCCCCAGTTTCTGAGAAAACAAGTTTCTGAGCAGTTCGGTTCTGTCCTTGAAGGTTGGCTGAGTGGCAGTACTGTTTGTTTGATTTTGATTATTAGCGGAATCATTTTTCCGGTTTAATAATTTTACTCCCAACCAAACAGCGGCGATGATGACAACAGCGATAATAGCGATGATGATGTATTGACGTTTATTCATATGATTATATGAATTAAGCTCGATAAAATCTGGGGAGGAATCGAAGACGACTATTTCTTCTTTTTTGCCACTTTTTTGGCCTTTTTCACCGGTTTTTTTGCAACTTTCTTTGCAACTTTCTTTGCCGGTTTCTTAGCCACTTTTTTCTTGGCAACTTTTTTCTTAGCAGGCATAGTTTTAGATTAAATTTGTTTTTAATGTCAGGGAAACCGACCTTATTTCCCCGTATTAATATACTAATAAAATATTAGTAGCTAATGCAGAAAAATAAAATTGTCGGTGCCAGCTAATAAAGAAAGAAGATTCCTCCCCAGGTTTTAAAGAGCTTAGAAAAATATCTTACTTATATTTTAGCAAATTTTTAAAAACAATACAAGGAATTTTAGCAAATTTTTATTTTTCAGTGATGCTAATAAAAGCTTCATCGCCCACTTCTATACCATAGAGGTCTGTTAGACCGCCATTGATTTCTAAAACATAGTTGACTGGCACTAAAGATTCGTAGGTTTCCTTGGGATTTGGGCCTTCCGGTGTTAAATTAGAGTCAATTTTGACTATTCTATCATCGGCGATGAAAATAATGTCTAAAGGAAAGCGCATATTGCGCATGACAAAAGTCCGAGTTGCTTTATCTGGCCAAACAAACAACAGGCCGCAGTTTTTACAAAGCGAAGCTCGATCGGATAACCCGCGATATCGTTCTGAGTCGGTGGTCGCGGCTTCCACTTTTATCCTAATATTGCGGTCCAGGGCTACGTAATTGTTCCGGACCTTAAGCTGTTGGTTCATAAACAAGAAAAGAGCCACTATCGTTCCACCTAGAATCAGTCCGATGAGTAAATTTTTAGCATTGCTTTTATTGTTGTCTCCCATATTATTCGGTTTGATATATTTTTTTGAAAAATAATTGTTTGACTCCTTCAACTGTGAAGAGATAGACGGTCACGACTCCGAAGATGGTTAAAAATATTGGTATAGACAGAGGGCTAAAGCCGAAGAAGTGGCCGATAAAAGGCAGGGTCAATATTACGCCTAGCAACACAATTCCCAGGGTGCTAAAGAGGAGGTAGCGGCTAGGGCGAGATTGGATAAAAGGAATTTGGCGGGTGCGGATGATATAGATTACAAAAATTTGGGTGGCCAAAGATTCGACAAACCAACCAGCCTGGAAAGTCGCCTCGTTGGTTTTAAAGACAAAGTAAAGCAAAACGAATGTCAGAATATCAAAGATAGAGCTGATCGGGCCGAAGACAAACATGAAGCGGCGGATCATTTTTATATCCCAGTGTTTGGGTTTGCGCAAATATTCTTCATCCACATTGTCGGAAGGAATTGATAGTTGCGAAGTGTCGTAGAGAAAGTTGTTCAATAAGATTTGTCCGGGCAACATTGGGAAGAAAGGTAAGAAGAGGGAAGCCCCGATCAATGAAAACATATTGCCGAAGTTAGAGCTAAGACCCATCATAATATATTTCATGGTATTGCCGAAAGTTTTTCGGCCTTCCAATACTCCTTCCATTAATTCTTGCAAGCCTTTTTTCATTAAGATGATATCGGCTGTTTCTTTAGCAACATCAACAGCATTATCAACGGAGATGCCGACATCAGCCATCTTCAACGATGGCGCATCGTTAACGCCGTCGCCTAAGTAGCCGACGACCGATCCGCCTTGGCGTAACACTTCTATTACTTTTTCTTTTTGCATGGGCGAGAAACGGGCGAAGATATTATTTTCTCTTGCCTTGAGCAACATTTCTTCATGGCTCATGCTGTTAGTATCAAAATCTTCGCCGGTGATAATGCCCTTGACCGCAATCTTCAGGTCGTCACAAACTTTTTTAGCCACTAGCGGACTATCGCCGGTGATAATCTTGATTTCAACGCCATGGCTAGCCATGAAGGCGACGGTAGTCTTGGCGCTGGTTTTGGGCGGATCATAGAAAGCGATGAAGCCGGTTAAGGTCATTTGGCTTTCATCCTGGCAGTTATATTTTTGTTGTTCTACGGCCAGGGCTTTTTCGGCGATAGCTAAGACGCGGAAGCCATCACGGCTTAGATTGTCATATAATTCTTTGGCTTTTTTTAGCCCCTCGTCTTTAAATGGTATTTTTTGGGAGTCGGATTTTAATTCAGAACAGATTTTGAAAATCTCTTCTGGCGCGCCTTTTGTCACCATATTTAAGCTTTCTTTACTTCGGTAAACGATAGATGAGCGGCGGCGCATAAAATCATAGGGGATTTCATCAATTTTCTGGCAGCCGTCAATTTTCAGAGTTTTGAAGTCCAGAATAGCTTTGTCTAACAAGCTTTTAATGCCGGTTTCAAAGAAACCGTTAATATAGGCTGAGCGTAAGACGGCGTCATCACTTCCTCCGGTAATATTCACATATTTAACTACTGTAATTTTGTCTTGAGTTAGGGTTCCGGTTTTATCAGTGCAAAGAATATCCATGCTGCCGAAATCTGGGATGGCGTTTAATCTTTTGACTATAACGCCTTTTTTTGACATCTTGATTGACCCCCGGGACATATTGACGCTCATAATCATCGGTAAAAGTTCGGGGGTGACGCCGACAGCGACGGCGATAGAAAAAATGACTGATTCAATTATGTCTTTGTGCTGTAGCGCGTTTATCAAGAAAATAACCAGCACGATAAATATGATAACTTTGATTATCAGATAGCCAAAATTTTTAATACCTAATTCAAAAGCGTTAGTTTCGTGTCGGCTATTCAGTTTTTCTGCAATTTTTCCATATTCAGTGTGAACTCCGGTTTTGACTGTTAGATAGCGGGCAAAGCCAGAAATAACGTTAGTGCCGGAAAAAAGATAATCGGATTTTGGATTAGTCGGTGATTTTTCTACCGGGAAGCTTTCGCCGGTCAACACCGACTCATTGACGAAAAAGTCATCAGCTTCCAACAGGCAACCGTCGGTTGGTACAACATCGCCGGCCGAAAGGAGAACGATGTCGCCTGGGACTATCTGCTTACTATCAATTTCAATTTCCTTGCCTTGGCTTAAAATCAGGCTCTTGAGGGCTAATTTTTTCGCAATTTTTTCCGCTGCCTTAGAGGATTTGTGCTCCTGGTAGAAATTAAGGATGACGCTTAAAAAAACCATCATAAAAATAATGATGGCGCTACGGTAAGAGCCGGTAGCTCCGGAAAAGATCGCAGCAATGATCAGGATTAGTATCAGCGGGTTTTTGAAATAAGAGAGAAAGCGCAACAGCCAAGAGATATCTTTTTTGTGAGAGATATCATTTGCCCCCAATTCTATTAAGCGCTTTTTACGTTCGATTTCGCTTAGCCCAGCTGGGCCGGATTCTAATATTGAAAAAAGCTGTTTTGGCTCAAGTTCGCGATAGTCAGTCGCGGCATTATATTTTTCTAACATATAATATTAGTGGGTTATACCTAATATTATAGCATATAATAGGATAAAATTAGAGCTATTTTAATTTTTTTGAAAACTGGCAGAAAATTAAAAATCCCGCTTGGTAGCGGGATTTTTAATTTATTTAGATTTTTTGATTTTTTTGGGGAGGGCTTTGGTGGCTACTTTTTTGGCGGGAGTTTTAGGGGTAGCCGCCGCGGCACATTGGCGGCTATATAAGAGGTAGGAATAAATGAATGTCCCCAGGATTAATGCGACAGCTCCGGCCATAAACAGGCCAGCGCCTAGTATTGGATTGAGATAAGGGGTGATGATAATTATAACGCCGAAGGTTATCATTGACCAGGAGCCGAAGATTTGGGTTTTTTCCCAAACATAAGGGGAGGACAGTGCCCAGGGGGTACGGACGCCGACAAACCAGTTTTGTTTTATCTTTCTCATGTAAAACCCGATAATCATAAGCAAGACTCCAATAATAGTTGCTACGGCCATCCCAACATTGATGGCAAATCCCAGATTATAGGCGGTTGTGATTAAAAATATTAGCGATAAAGCAGCCACAAAGAGTCCCTTGAAGATGTGATAGGCGGAGGCAAATTTTTCATAATTTTCTTTCCTTGGATCCATGATTGGCATTACTAGCATTAAGGCATAGATGAGAATTATCAGCAAAGGGAAGAAAATGCCCTGGAAAGTTCGGGACGTCCAGCCATCGGCCTGGCCGGAAAAGTTCCAGTGGCTGACAATTGTATCCGGCAGGTAATTATAGAAACACAGGACGGTAGCGACTGTGATGGTGATAAACAACAGCGGGATGATTTCAGTCTGCAGAGTTAGCTTGAGAGGCATTTTCATAGTAAAGTTTAGATTTATTTATTATTATTTTGATATTATAGCATAAAATTTTCCGCTTCAAAAGCTGGCTTTAGGAAACGCGCAAAAACAAGCATTTTAAATACTCGCTCTCTTGAAAGGCAATTAATTCCAAATGATCTAAGCCGTGAGTGTGGGTTTCTAAAATTTGTAGATTGCGCTGGGCGCGATTACCGGCTTCGGTGATCACATAGCGGAATTCGTTTAACGTTAAATGGGCCGAGCAAGAACAGCTAACTAAAATTCCATCTTCTTTGGTAGCGCGCAGCCCCATTTCATTGATAGAGCGATAGCCGCTGATGCCTTCTTTTTTCTTGTGGCGATTTTTAATGAAGGCTGGGGGATCAAGCACGACGACATCGTACTCCCAGGGCAGGACTTCGCGCAGATATTGTTTGACGTCGGCCACCACGAATTTGTGCTTGCTCGGGTTTATCCCGTTTAGCTTAAAATTCGCCTTAGCTAATTCAATAGCGCTGGCGGAAATATCCACGCTAGTTACTTCTTTGGCTCCGGCCAGAGCCGCATAAACTGAGAAACCACCAGAATAGGAAAAGCAGTTCAAAACTTTTTTGCCGGCGCAGTATTTAGCCAGGGCTTGGCGCTTGTCTCTTTGGTCTAAAAAGAACCCGGTTTTTTGGCCGCCCTTGATATCTACCAAAAATTTGTGGCCGTTCTCTTTTATCTCTACCGTATCCGGGATTATGCCGTCAATCGGGCCGACTTGAGGTTCGGCTCCTTCGGTTTTGCGATAAAGGGCATCAGAGCGTTCATAGATGCCTTTAGGTTTCATTATTTTTATTAGGGCCGAGATAATATCGGGTTTATATTTTTCTATGCCCTTGGTATGGAATTGGACGCAAAGATAGTTGGCATATTTGTCTACGATTAGTCCAGGTAACCAGTCATTCTCGCTGTTTATCAAGCGATAGGAGTCAGTCTTGCTTGGTGTCAGATATTCTTGGCGTAGCTTGTAGGCCTTCTCTACGCGGCGCAAGAAAAAATCTTCGTCAATTATTTCTTCCGGGTCGTAGCTCCAGATCCGGACGGCAATCTGGGAGTAGGAGTTGAAGTAGCCTTGGGCTAGGAATTGTTTGGCTTCATCGATTAGTTTTACCGGAGTACCATTTTCTATTTTGTCCGGGATTTGCTTTAGGCCGCCGGAAAATACCCAGGGATGCCGTCCCAGGATTGGGCCCCGGCGATTATTTTTGACAGTTAAGGTTAGCATAGGGGTTATCTTCTAATTATGATATGATGGTATTATAACACATCACTAGACTATGGCTAGCGGCTACATATTGATAGACAAACCGATAAAAATGAGTTCGCATGGGGTGGTTAATCGCCTGCGTCAATTGACTCATATTAAAAAAATTGGCCACGCCGGGACCTTGGATCCTTTGGCTACCGGCTTGATGCTTTTAGCTGTGGGACGAGAAGCAACAAAAAAGATAATTCAGTTTAGCCAGATGGACAAAGAGTATCTGGCCGATATCCAGTTAGGAGAAGAGACCGACACCTATGATCGCGAGGGCCGGGTCATTTCTAGCTATCAAGGAGAAAAGATAAAGAAAGGTGAGTTAGTTAAGGCTCTAGAAAATTTCTTAGGACCGCAGGAACAGCTCCCGCCAATGTATAGTGCCAAGAAGGTTGCCGGCCAGAAATTATATCACCTGGCGCGTCGGGGTAAAGACATTGAGCGCCCCAAACAGCAGGTGGTTATTTCTAATTTAGAGCTTTTGAGTTATAAATGGCCTCTGATAAAACTAAGAGTTAGTTGCTCTACGGGAACCTATATTCGGACATTAGCCTATGATTTAGGCCGTTTTTTGGGGACAGGAGCCTATTTAGCCGGTTTGCGCCGGACCAAAATCGGCCCCTTTGCTATTGACCAAGCTGTAGAATTAGATAAAATAGGGGAGAGTGATTGGGAGAAACGTTTGTTTTGAGCCGAAGTGGCGAAACTGGTAGACGCGCTAGCTTCAGGAGCTAGTCCTCGCAAGGGGGTGAGGGTTCGAGTCCCTCTTTCGGCACCAATAAAAAAGACGCTGTTTAGCGTCTTTTATTTTTTTATTGGAATAATGAATTGAGAGCCAGCATTCCGTTATGGAGGTTGGCTAAGCGCTCAACGTATTCTTTGCTTTTGGAATTTCCCGGGCAAGCCTTGAGGTCCAAAAACAAGCCATGCATTTTTTCCAGTCCGATAGTCAGGTTCGGGATATTCATTTCCCGCCCTAATTTTTCTATCTCCTGGAAAGATCTTTCCGCTTGGTTCAGGTCTTTCGGTTGGCGGCATTCGCAGAGGAAGGTCAGAATCTTTTCCAATAAATCAAATCCGAGTTCGTCTTTATCCTTTTCCATGGTATATATTTTTTTTAAGAACAGACTGAGATTAGCAAAGCTAGTGGCGGTTGTCAAATTAATAAAAATAAAAAGCCCCGTAACTTCTGGTGAAATTACGGGGGGATCTATTAAAATAGAATTAGCTATTTCTTTTTTCTAACTTTAGTATAGCTAAGTGTATTAACCTTGCCGGCAGCATCATAATTACGCCGCAGCCGAGCATTACTCCAATTTGCTCTGAGTCTTTGACGTCAAAGCCGTAGACATTGAAATTCTCCTGATCAATCATTACAAAAGGAACATCAATTCCTAGGTAGAGCTCAATCGGGGGCAGAAGACAGGCGATTAATAAAATAACTGAGAAAATTAAAGCGACAATCCAAAAAGCTTTCATAGCCAATCGTGTTTGAGGGTTAATAATTATTAAGGTTCAGTGAAAAAATGCTAGCATATAAATATAAATGTGTCAATAGGTTATATTGTCTAAACTCAATTTATCTAAGAAAAAACAAGCTTTTTGAGCTCGTTTTTTCTTTCCAGTGGGTGCCTACTGGGAGTTGAACCCAGACTAACGGGACCACAACCCGTCGTTCTACCGCTAAACCATAGGCACCATACTATATAAATTCTATAACTGATAAAAATAAATTTTGTTACCGCCTACTTCCAGTGTTTTATGCCAGGGCAGATTGGGGATGGAAAATAGATAGCTGACAACAATAGTTCCGGGCCGGCATTCTTTTTGGATTTTTTCTGATAATCTAACCATCATGTCCGGTGCTAAGTAGCAGTAAATTAGGGCGGCGCGACTGAGATTGGTTTTGAATAAATCTTCCCGGCGCAAGTCAATCTTACTCTTGGCTTTGGTTAGGCGGATTTTTGTTAGAAGGTAAGGAAACCAGGAATATTCAACGCCGATCAATTTGGCTTGGGGGTATTTGGCTTCCAGTCCGCGCAAGAATTTAGCTGTACCCGCCCCCAACTCATAGACCTCTTGGTCTTTAGTTAATTTGATGTCATTGATTATCGTGGCGATGACTTCAGGCTTAGCGCTGAAGAATGGGGCGAAACCACGGAAGACAATATTGAAAAAATTAATGGCAGCTAAAACCACAATTACCAAGAGAACTAACTCTAGGATCATTAAAAATATCATATTTTTGTTATCCGCTCCTAGCGCTTCTTAGAGCAGCAAGCGCAACAGCTGGATTTTTTAGCCGCCGGTTTTTTGGCGGTCTTTTTTGGACTAGTTTTCTTGAACATATTTTTACATTATTGAAATCCTTGTACGCCCGGTAGGAATCGAACCTACGTAACCAGCTTAGAAGGCTGGTGTTCTATCCATTGAACTACGGGCGCATGCTTGACTAATTTATCAGAAACGCCCCTAGAAGTCAATAAAATCGCGCTGGCGTTGGGTTTCGTAAGCGATAATAGCGGTAGAAACCGAAACATTAAGGGAGTCTATCTTGGCTTGCATCGGGATTTTAAGCTCTTCATTCAGAGCTTTGAGCCATTTAGGGCTTAGCCCGGTAGCTTCAGTCCCCATTACTATGGCACAGGCTTTTTTCAGATTGGTCTGGTGATAATATTTTTTAGCTTTAGTGGTAGCGCCGTAGCTTTTAATTTTGTTCTTTTTCAGCCAGGCGACAATCTCCGGGGTATCGGCAGCTGCTACTTGGTTGGTAAAGACGCGGCCCATGCTGGCTCTTACGACATTAGGGTTATAGATATCAGTTTGCGGGTCGGCAATTATCACGGCGTCAACTTTAGCGGCATAGGCGGTGCGGAGAATAGCGCCTAAATTCCCTGGTTTTTCTACTGTTTCTAAAATTATTATCAGAGGGTTAGCGCTGAGCTTTATATCTTTAAGCTCCAAGTATTTTGGCTTAGCCAAGGCTAGGTAGCCGTCTGGTTTTTCTTTGTAGGCAATTTTATGAAATATCGCTTCGTTGACCTCAACGGTTTCCAGGCCAGCTTTTTCAAATTTGTTTTTGGGGGTTATTTCGGGGCAGAAGAAAAGTTCTGAAATTGCGTACTTAGCTTGGAGGGCTAATTCAATTTCCCGTTCGCCTTCAATGATAATTAGGCCCTGTTTCTGTCGTTCGCGGGGCTTGTTTAGCTTGACAATGTTTTGGATTCTGTCATTATGGGCACTGATAATCATATTTTTGTTTTTAGTTGGATAACTCCATTTTACACTAGGTTTTTCATTATTGTCAAAAGACCTCATTATGGTTATAATAAGAGGGAGATGACTATTCTCTACCTAAATTTGTAATTTTTGATCATAGCCTCGAGGGCTATGGCTTTTTATTCCTATGGACGTTGATTTCAAAGAAAAAATTTCTGGCGACCCGGAGTTTTCCCAGCACCAATCGCCTCATTATAATAATACTAGTCCAGAGCCGAGGAAGCCACGCCGGTTCTTTTATGTTATCGGTTTCGTCGTCGTGGCCGTCATCCTTTTTTCCACGACCATGATGATGAGCGGCGATAGTCGCCAATCTTGGCTCAGTCATATCCCTTTGATCGGGAAATTACTGACAGCCACGGTTGACCAGTTGGCCGGAGAAGAGGACGATCGGATAAATATTTTGCTCTTGGGCGTGGGCGGCGATAATCATGAGGGTGGGACCTTGGCCGATACTATCATATTAGCCAGTCTCCAGCCTTCAACTAAGAAGGTGGCTCTGATTTCTATCCCGCGCGATCTTTCTATTCCGAATCGCAATGGTGTCTGGCAGAAGGTCAATAGCATCAATGCTTACGCCGAGAAGAATAAAGAAGACGGCGCTTTGGTCACGGCTCAGACTTTGTCGGAGTTGCTAGACCTACCAATCCAATATTATATCAGGGTTGATTTCGATGGCTTCATCAATATTATTGATGAGATGGATGGCATCACCGTTGATGTGGAAAATGTTTTGGATGATTATCAATATCCTATTAGAGGACAGGAAGATAATCCGGATTATTATGCCCGTTACCAGCACTTACATTTTGACAAGGGCCTCCAAGAAATGGATGGCGCTCTGGCTTTGAAATATGCCCGCAGCCGTCATGCTTTGGGAGTGGAAGGATCGGATTTTGCCCGGAGCAGAAGACAGCAGAAGATTATTACAGCCGTCAAAGACAAATTGTTACAGGAAGAAAATTTATTGAAGCCGGCCATGTTAGCCCGGATTGCCGGACAATTGAGCGACCATGTTTCCACTAACATTAAAGTCTGGGAGGGCCTGCGCTTGTGGGATTTGTTTAAAGATGTTAATAAGGAGCAGATTAGTTCCAGAGGATTTGACGATGGCCCTAATGGCCTTCTAGTCGCTTCCCGCGGCGTAGACGGTGCTTATCTCTTAATCCCTAAAACCGGCAATTTTGGTGAAATTAAGACGGTAATCAAGGATATTTTCGGAACTATTACCGATGGCAGTGGTGTCCCCAAGGAGCTGGAAGTTTCCAAAGAGCCAGCCAAGATTGAAATTAGAAACGGAACTAATATTGATGGCCTGGCCGCTGAGGTTTCTAGTCGTCTGGAGGGCACGAACATTACCGTTATCAGGACTGCCAATGCCGCCAAGCGCGACCTAACCGATGCCGTTATCTATGACCTGACTTATGGTGAAAAATCGGAAGCCTTAGAAACTTTGCAGAATAATACCAATGCTGTCATCGGTTTAGAGATTCCAGAATGGTTAGTCAATGACATCAAAGCCTCCCTGGCTAAAAATCCAAAACAAGAACGGCCTGATTTTATCTTAATCGTCGGCACTAACAACCATCAAGCGCAATAATTATATATGCAAATAAATACGCCACACCCCTTGGTCGCCATCGTCGGCCGTACTAATGTGGGAAAATCAACTCTCTTCAATCGTCTGACCGAAAGGAACCAGGCGCTAGTTTCAGATATTGAGAATACTACGCGCGACAGCAATGTGGCCGATACCTCTTGGCGCGGTAAAGATTTTACTGTCGTTGACACCGCCGGGATTATCGATGTCAAATATTTAGCTGACAAAAAACTATTATCTAATCCGTTGAGCAATATTGATATCAAAACCCAGAAGCAGGTGGTGGCTTTTTTCAAACAAGCGACTTTGATTATCTTTATGTTGGATAATAAGACAGGCTTATTGCCGGCTGACAGGGAGATGGCTAAGTTTTTTCAGAAGCGCAAAGAGTTGAAAGAAAAATTATTATTAGTGGTCAACAAGGTTGATAGTTACAAGCAGAAAAACGAGGCCGCTCAGTTTCATAAGTTAGGGCTGGGAGAGCCGGAATTAATTTCTGCGGCTTCAGGCGCTGGCACTGGTGATTTGCTGGACAAGATTTTTGAGATTTTGCCGGGAGAAAAAAGCGATACTCCTAAGAAAAAATGGAAGGGGTACAAAGATGAAGAGGAAGAAAACGACGAAGCTAATTTAGACCCGAATCGTCCGATTAACGTTTGCCTTATTGGCAAGCCTAATGTGGGCAAATCATCCCTTTTAAACTCTATTTTAGGCTATGAAAGGGTTATTGTGAGCGATATCCCTCATACAACGCGCGAACCGCAGAAGACCGAGATTATCTACAAAGACCAGGTCATCAACCTGATTGATACGGCCGGTATTTCTAAGCATGGGCACAAGGCTGAGAGATTAGAAAAATATGGCATCATGAAATCACTGTCTACTTTGAAGCGTTCTGATGTTGCCCTTTTAATGCTAGACATCAGTCAAGAAATTACCCATCAGGATGCCAAGATCATTGAAGAGATCATGGATTTTCATAAGAGCTTTATCATCCTGGCGAATAAATGGGATCTGGTGAAGAATCGTGATGTCAAAAAATGGACGGCTGACATTTATCGTCGTTTGCCTTTCGTGGCTTGGGCGCCGCTCCAATTCATTTCCGCTAAGACCGGGGCCAAGGTCAATAAGATTTTTGATTTGGTTTTAGAGATTGCTCAGGCGCGCAAAGTGCAATTGAGCGATTCTCAGTTAGAAAAATTCTTGAAGCGCATCGTCAAGATCCACAAGCCGGCCAAAGGCAAGGGTATGGGTCATCCGCGTATTTATCATATTCGCCAAGTGGGAGTGAACCCGCCGCGCTTTGAAGTCCGAATTGGCTCCCAGGATGACTTGCATTTCTCCTATGCTCGCTTCATTGAAAATCAATTACGCACTCAGTTCAAGATAGTCGGCACCCCGGTTTCAGTCTCTATCGTCAAGAATCGCAAGCTCCATGGAACTTCTGAGGCCAAGGCAGCCGCGCAGCAATAATTATCTTATTTCAAACATATAAAAATAGACCAGATGAGGTCTATTTTTGTTTATTAGCCAAATTTTGATTATCTGCTATACTATTATTATATATGAGAATAATAGTCGGCCTGGGTAATCCGGGCGAACAATATGCTAAGACGCGACACAATATCGGCTGGATAATGCTAGATGAGATTTTGGGCGAGGTGAAGTGGTCGCTTAATAAAAAGTGGAACGCCTTGGTTTATGAACAAGGCGGCGATATTTATCTCAAACCCCAGACTTTTATGAATAACTCCGGCCAAGCAGTTCGGGCGGTTCTGGATTACTACCATTTATTGCCTAAAAAGATGGGCTTATTCCGCTCTAAAGATGCTGATTTATCCGATACTTTGATTGTCATCCACGATGATTTGGATATCGATCTGGGCAAGATAAAGGTAGCAGTTGGTTCTCGTAGCGCCGGCCACAATGGAGTCCAATCTATCATCAACCACACCAAGACTTTGACTTTTAAGCGTTTGCGTCTAGGGGTCCGGACAGCGGAGAGAGAAAAGATACCGGCTGATAAGTTTGTCTTGCAGAAATTCAAATCCGAGGAGTTAGCAGCAATTAGGGGTTTGTTGCCTGACATCAAAAAAGAATTATAGAAAGAAAAAAGAGCTTTTGCCAAAAAGCTCTTTTCGTTTAGTTTTGTTCCTTTTTTTCTTTTCCCCACTGTTGCATGGGAATGAACAGGAGAGAAGCTATGTAAACTATTATCCCTATGATTCCGATAATCAAGAACACCAAGCTAGTGATAAAGGGGCAGCGGATTCTTTCGCTGCGGCAGTCGTTTTCGGCTGTTTCCAATAATGAGTTTTCCATGATAGAAGGTGCAGTTTTGCTTGGGTTTAATTTAGCAATTCCTTCCGGTCTTGTCAATACTTTTCATGCACTGGTTTGACAGTTGGAGGAGAATTAGTATAATACATATATTATCTATCAAATAATTTTTGGCTTCTTATGAATTTGATCATCGTCGAGTCGCCGACCAAGGCAAAGACTATTAGCAAATTTTTAGGGACCGGCTTCAAAGTCGAGTCTTCTTTCGGCCATGTCCGTGACTTGCCGGTGAGCAAGATGGGGGTTGATATCGAACATGATTTTCACCCGGAATATATTATTCCTCTCAAGGCCAAGAAGAATTTAACTAACCTGAAAAAACTGGCTGAGAAAGCGGCTGAGGTTATTCTGGCTTCGGATGAAGACCGCGAAGGAGAAGCTATTGCCTGGCACTTGAGCGAAGCTTTGAAATTGGATGCTAAGAAGGCCAAGAGAATCGTCTTCCATGAAATTACCAAATCCGCCATCAATGAGGCCATGGCTCATCCCCGAATCATTGACCAGAAGCTAGTTGACGCGCAACAGGCTCGCCGTATCTTGGACCGTTTGGTCGGTTATGAGCTTTCGCCTTTCCTTTGGAAGAAGGTGGCGCGCGGTTTGTCAGCTGGCCGGGTCCAGAGCGTAGCCGTCCGGTTAATAGTGGAAAGAGAACGGGAGATCCAAGCCTTCAAAAGCGAGGAGTATTGGAGTATTATTGGTGATTTCTCTAAAATCAAAGACAAAACTATCAAGTTTAGCGCTGAATTGAATAAGATTGACGGCAAGACTATGGGCAAGATGTTTATCAAGGATCAGGCCCAGGCCGATGGCATTATTGCGGAGTTAAAAGGCGCTGATTACCAGGTGTCTAAAGTGGAGCACAAGGAGACCAAGAAGAATCCGCCTAATCCTTTTACCACTTCTACTTTGCAGCAGACTGCTAATCGTTTTTTGGGTTATAGTGCTAAGCAGACCATGATGGTGGCGCAGAAGTTATATGAACAAGGCTATATCACTTACATGCGTACCGATTCCTTGAATCTTTCCACTAAATTTATCGGCGAAGCTAATGATTATTTGGCTAAAGAGCTGGGCAAGGAATATGCCATCGCTGGCGGCCGGGTTTTTAAGACTAAAAGCAAGAACGCGCAAGAAGCTCACGAAGCTATCCGTCCCACCGAAGTCTCTAACCATCCTGACAGTTTGCAAGCGAAGTTAGAGCCAAATCAATATAAATTATATCGTCTCATCTGGCAGCGTTCCTTGGCAACCCAAATGCCGCCGGCCTTATTCGCGGTTTCTACCGTTGATATTACGGCTTTGAATACGCCCTATGCCTTCCGCGCTTCAGGACAAGTATTGCGCTTTGATGGTTATCTCAAAATATATCCGGAATCAGCTAAAGACCAGGACTTGCCCAGCCTAGAGAAGGATGAGAAATTAAAATTAGAAAAGCTAGCCGGTGACCAGCATTTTACCGCTCCGCCAGCCCGCTATTCCGATGCCGGTTTAGTCAAAGAGTTGGAAAAATATGGCATTGGCCGTCCTTCCACCTATGCCCCGACTATTTCTACTATCATTGAGCGAAACTACGTTTATCGCGATGACAAGAAGCGCCTTGGCCCGACTGATATTGCCTTCGTGGTGATTGACCTTCTGGTCAAACATTTCCCGCACATCGTAGATTTCAAGTTCACTGCTGAGATGGAGAATAATTTAGATGAGGTGGCTGTCGGCCAGAAAGAGTGGGTCCCAGTTATTAGGGATTTTTACGTCCCTTTTCATGAAAATTTAGAAATAAAATACGAAGAAGTCAGTAAAGATAATATTATGCCTGAAGAAAAATCATCCGAGGTGTGCGACAAGTGCGGTTCGCCTATGATCATCAAGACTGGCCGCTATGGCAAGTTCTTGGCTTGCAGCAACTATCCGACCTGCAAGAATATCAAGTCCACCGGCGCTCCGCGCCCAGGCTTCCAGACTTCGCCTGAAGCCGAGGCTGAGATGAAAGAGCTCCAGGAAAAGCATAAGGGGCAAGTGTGCGACAAGTGCGGTTCGCCTATGGCAGTCAAGACCGGAAAATTTGGACCTTTTCTAGCTTGTACCGGCTATCCAAAATGTAAGAATATCAAGAATATCAGCGATGGTGATTTGCCTAAGATAGTTTGTCCGCTTTGCGGCAAGGGTGAGATAGTGAAAAAGTTTAGCCGCCGTGGCGTTTTCTATGCTTGCTCTGCTTATCCGGATTGTAAAAATGCTTACTGGGACAAACCGACCGGAGAGAAATGTCCGGATTGCGGGGCCCTCATGATTGAAGGTAAAAAAGGAGTGAAGTGCAGCAACAAGGAGTGTGGTTTTGAAGCTTAGTTAGAAGATACAAAAAAGACGCTTGTTCGCAAGCGTCTTTTTATTTATGAATTTTATTTCTTGCTGCTTTTCCTGGTAGCCTTGATTTCGTTGCGGTCTTGCATAAAGTCAAAGATTCTTTTCAACACTTCACCGATAATCATCAGGTAGGAGCCAGTGTTATTTAACTTGTCTTTAATGGTTTTAAAGAGGTCATTAGCCTTGTCGCCTAAGTCGCCGACGAAGCGGGAGGTGTTTTCAATCTTGTCGCGGATGTAGCGGGTGAGGTCGCCGATTTTTTCTACCGTGGTCTCAATTTCTTTCATGACGCGGAAGATGCTTCTCAAGCTGGCGATGAGATAATAGAGAGACCAGCAGATGAAAACAGTAAAACCGGCGATAGAAAGGGCGAGGACTAAGTTAAGGATGTCGCGGCTAGTATTGAACATATGTTTTTTTGTTGGGGCTAGTTAGAAGTTTCTAATCTGAGCCTCAAATTTAGCTTCTAAATTTTTGATCAAATCTTTTTGAATAGCGTCAATCTCTTCCGTCGTCAAAGTTTTTTCTTCTGATTGGTAGACAACGTGAAAGGCCAGATTCTTCTTGCCGGCGCCTAGTTTGTCACCGCTATAGACATCGAATAATTCTACGCTGGCAATCAATTGGTGGAAGCCTTTAATGGCGTCCTTAATATCATTATACAATATTTTTTCATCAACGACAAAGGCTAGGTCGCGGACGATGGGCGGATATTTCGGCACCGGCTGATAGGTTTTGTAGCCATAGTTAAGGGAAAGATTCAATAATTCTTTGAAGCTTAATTCAGCCAGCACGACATTCTTTTTCAGGCTGTTGTTTTTTTTACCCTCTTCGCTTAATTGGGAAATAGTGCCGATGTTTTTCCCTAGGACGCTGATAGTTGCTTTCAAATTTTTGTCAGCATAGCCGACAATGGTATCGGTCGGGGCGAAGACAGTCTCGGTCTGCGGGCTGATTAAGCCGTGGACTAAGCTTTGGATGATAGATTTAGCCTGAGTAAATATTTCTTTGTCGTCGCTGGCCAGTACTATTCCTAGTTGTTTTTCTTGGTAGGGCAGCCTTTCGTCGTTGCCTGAGTTATCTTTTTTAATATTGCCAAAAACATTAAAGAAGACGCCGCCGATTTCAAATAATCCGATAGTATCATACTTATGTTGGTTGGTCTTGACGTTGTTGATTAAGCCTAAGACCAGGTTTTGCCGCAGCAAGGTATGCTGTTTGGAAATCGGGTTAACTAACTTTATGTAATTGGTAAAGTCCAAGTTAAGCTTCTTTAATTCTTCCTCATTAGTAAAGGAATAGTTATAGGTTTCGCTTAAATGATTCTCTTTGGCTAAAATTGTTTGGATTTTGTGCTCTAAGATCCGGTCTTCGTTGGTCTCGGGTGCTTCCATGGCGACTTGGGGCAATTGTGCCGGTAAATTGTTATAGCCGTAGAGGCGCAACACTTCTTCCACCAAGTCTTCTTTGATAGCGATATCTTTGGTGGCGCGCCAGCTTGGCACTTTGACTAAGAGAATTTCCCCGCCATCATGGTTTTTACCTTTAACGGTCAGGCCGAAGCCTAGGCTAGAAAGGATTTTTTTGGCTTGGTCGGCGGCGATTTCAGCCCCGGCTATCTTGTTTAACCAACTTAAATCCAGCTCAATTTCTGGAGCTTGGGGCGGAGTCGGGAAGATGTCGGTTAATTGGCTGGCAATTACTATCTTTTTGTTGTCTTTTTGGATGAGTTTGACGGCTAGCTTCAGAGCTGATTCGGTTAGATAGGGATCTAGGGCTTTTTCAAAGCGCATCGAGGCGTCAGTGCGGAGGTTTAATTTGGTTGAGCCTTTTCTGATAGTAGCGGCGTCAAAGTTGGCGGATTCGATGATGATGCTTTTGGTTTCGTTAGAAATGGCGGAATTATTACCGCCCATAATGCCGGCGATAGCGATCGGTTGGTTGCCGTCGGTTATTAGCAGCTGGCCATCCTCCAATTTACGTTCCTTCTCATCTAGGGTCGTGATGCCTTCGTTTTTCTTGGCGCTTCTAACTACAATTTTCTCAACCTTGGCGGCGTCAAAAGCATGAAGCGGCTGGCCCAACTCCAGCATGACGTAGTTGGTAATATCAACGATGTTGTTGATTGGCTTTAAGCCGACAGCCACCAATCTTTCTTGCAGCCATTCGGGTGATTCCTTGACTTGGATATTATCAATTCGGATTGCAGTATAGCGCGGGCAGAGCTTGCTGTCCTCTATCTTTATGTCTAATGGCTGTAACTCATTTTTGTCTTTGCTTTTTTTCTTACCGCCGCTTTCCAGTTTTACGTCTTGCAAATCAATTTCTTTTACCTTAGCTTCAAAGATTGCTCCTATTTCTCGAGCAATGCCATAATGGCCCCAGAGATCAGGCCGGTTTGACAATGACTTGTTGTCAACTTCAATAATGATATCATTTAGCTTCAAATAGGAGGCGAAGCTTTGGCCGACTTTGGCTTTTTCTAAAATCATAATGCCGGAATGGTCATGGCCCAAACCTAACTCGTCTTCAGCGCAGAGCATGCCCTGGGATTTTTCTCCTCTAACTTCAGCTTCTTTGATTTCTAGGCCGTTAGGGAGGATGGCTCCAATTTGAGCTAATGGCACTAATTGATCCGGAGCAATATTGGGAGCGCCGCAAACTATAGTCAACTCATCTTTTCCGGTAGTAACTTGGGCGATTTGCAAGCGGTCAGCGTTAGGATGCTTTTTAATAGATAGTATTTTGGCAACGATAACTTTGTCGAAGCGTTCAGCTTGGTTTTCAGTCTTCTCTACTTCAACGGTGTGGAGGGTCAGCCGCTTGGCTAGTTCCGCCGGAGTGGCGCTTTTGGGGAGAGACACATGGTCTTTTAACCAATTAAGTGATAATAGCATATGTGATTTATTTATTATTTTAGAATTGTTCCAGAAAACGCAGATCGCCGCCATTGAATAAGCGGATGTCGTCAATGCCGTATTTTAACATCACTAAACGGTTCAAGCCGAAACCAAAAGCAAAGCCGGTATATTTTTTCGGATCGACGCCGCCAGCGCGCAAGACGTCAGGGTGGATCAAGCCGCAGCCCACTATTTCTAGCCAGCCGCTATGTTTACAGACGCGGCAGCCTTTACCGTGGCAGAGAAAGCAGGTATATTCGCCGTTAGATCCGGGTTCAACGAAAGGATAGAATTTGGGGCGCATTCGGAGTTCGGTTTTCGGTCCGTAGAGCTTTTTGCCTACTAACTCTAAAACTCCTTTCATGTCAGCGAAAGTGATATTTTCTCCAACCATCAAGCCCTCCATTTGGTAGAAGGTGTGTTCGTGGCGAACATCAGTCGCTTCGCTGCGGAAGACGCGACCGACCGATATTCCTCTCAGCGGCGCGCCGTATTTTTCCAAGGCGCGGACTTGGACCGGGGAGGTTTGGGTACGCATCACTAAGTCATATTCTCCGGCCGGGTTTTTCTTGTCGACATAAAAGGTATCTTGCATGTCTCGAGCCGGGTGATTTTTGGAAACGTTTAAGGCCTCAAAATTATAGTAATCGCTTTCCAGTTCCGGGCCATCGAGCAGGATAAAGCCGAGGGAGGTGAAGAGGTCTTCTAGCTCTTTTTGAATCAGGGTGATGGGGTGGATGTGGCCGGCTGCTAGATTTTTCCCCGGCAGGGTGACGTCGGTAAAGGCGTTTTTGTTCCGTCCCATTTCAAATTTTTGTTTGACTTCTTCATAGCGCTTCATTATTTCATTCTTGGTTTCGTTGGCTATCTGGCCGACCTCTTTCTTGGCGTCAGCGCTCAAGTCTTTGATTTCTTTCATTAACTCACCCAAGCGTCCCTTGCGGCTCAGATACTGGTTTTCTATCTCTAGGAGCAGTTCGCTGCTCTTAACTTGGTTGAGCTGTTCTAAGATTTCATCTTTTAGTTTTTGCAGTTTATTTTTCATAAATATGTTTGTTATTTTTGTTTGGAGCTGATGAGAAGGAATTCCAGGACGGAGAGGATCAGAATTAGGAGGATCAGGTTAAACCAGGAGAAAAGTTTTTGGGAAAGGAGGAAAAGGATGGCTACCAGCAGGAAGGAGAATAAGAATGATTGGCGGAAAGCAGTCTTGACGGCTCGGACGGCTAGCTCTTTTTTCATCAGCTTAAAACGGACGAAGAAGCCACCGATAGCCGTTGTGCCGGCTAAAGCTAGAAAGAGGGAAACATAAAAAATAGTAAAGCCCAAAGTGTTGGTGTTTTCTGGGTTGATAAGGTTGATAATGAAGACAAATAGTCCCCAAAGGAAGGCGGTAGTCGCCACCATGAAGACCAGATAATTCTTGAGGGTCATAGGCTTATATTATAGCTTTTTTAACAGGAATTATAAACCGGCTAATTTATCCAATTCTAGGCGGTAATTAGCTAGTTTTTGTTGTTCTTGAGCGACAATGGTTGCTGGAGCTTTGGCGACGAATTCTTGGTTGCTGAGCTTTCCTTCTAAGGCAGCGATGACTTTTTTGAGATTGGCAATCTCTTTGGCAATGCGTTCTTTTTCTTTTTCCTCGTCTTTAGCTCCCAGTAGATAGATCTCATTTTCATTTAAGGGGATGAAAATAGCTTCAGCTATCTTTTCGCCTTGAGCGCTGATGGTTATTTCACCTATTCCGGTTTTCAGGCCGGCGATTAAAGCTTGATGATCTTGGAGAAATTTTTCTTGTTGCGGGGCATAGATTATCGCTTGGATTTTTTGGGCCGGTTCTACTTTGTTTTCAGCCCGAGCGTTTCTGATGGCGCTGACTACTTCTTGGATGAGGGTCAGATCAGCTTGCGGGAAGCGTGATTGATAGGGGGAGAGATAGATTGTCGGCCAGGTTTCCACTAAGAGCAGCTTGCCGGTGTTTAAACTCTGCCAGATAACTTCAGTTACGAAAGGAATAAAGGGGTGCCAGAGTTTTAATATTGTTTTTAATACGAAAGCTAAAATCTCTTCTTTGTTCTTTTCGATTTTGGCAATTTCTAGATACCAATCAGCCAGTTGGTTCCAGGTAAAGTCATTGAGAGCTTCAACTGCGGCGGAGAATTCATAATTAGCCAAGCTAACGTCAACTTGTTTGATGGTTTCATCTAATTTTTTCAAGATCCAATCATCGGCGACAGTCTTAGCTTCCGGCCAAGACAATGTTGGGACGGTGAAATACTTTTCTTCGCTGGTAGTGATGATGTAGCGGGAAATATTCCAGAGTTTGTTGATGAAGTTACGGTTGCTTTCAATTTTGTCTTCACTCAGGCGCAGGTCATTGCCCGGAGTGGTGCCGTAGAGCAGGCTCAGGCGGACAGCGTCAGTGCCGAATTGTGGGATAACATCAAGCGGATCAATGCCATTGCCTTTAGATTTAGACATCTTTTTGCCGTTTTTATCCAGCACCATGCCGTGCAGATAGACATCGAAAAAAGGGATTTCGTCTAAAGCAAAAAGCGACATCATGATCATGCGGGAAACCCAGAGCGTCAGAATTTCATAACCGGTTTCTAACACTTGGGTTGGGTGGTATTTGGCTAAATCATTGATTTTTTGGCCATTTACAAAATTTTCCGGCCAGCCCAGAGTGGAAAAAGTCCACATGGCAGAAGAGAACCAGGTGTCTAAAGTGTCTGGGTCTTGAGTCCAGCCAGCTTCAGTTGGGGCGGTTTCGCCCACATAAATTTCTTTGTCTTTGTACCAGACCGGAATGCGATGGCCGAACCAGATTTGGCGGGAGATGCACCAGTCGTGCAAGTTTTCCATCCAGTCCAAATATTTTTTGGTAAAGCGTTGGGGATAGAATTTAATATTATTTTTTTCCGCTTGTTCCATGGCGGCCGCTTTCAAAGACTTGTTGCCCAAGCGTTCTAATGGCTTGTCAACTGCCACGAACCATTGCTTAGAGGGCAGCGGTTCAATCGCGGTGTTGCAGCGGTAGCAAACTGAAAGGTTGTTTTGGATTTCTTCTTCTTTTTCTAAGAGACCGGCGGCTTCAAGTTCGGCGACGATTTGGGCACGCGCTTCCAGAACCGGCAGGCCGTCAAACTTAGTACCGGTATTGTAGATCAAACCGTCTTCGTTGATTATTTTTTTGATGGCTAATTGATTTTTTTCGGCCATTTGCCAATCAACCATGGAGTGAGCCGGGGTAACGCCGAGAGCGCCAGTGCCAAATTCCATTTCAACATTATGATCGGCAATTATCTTTATTTTCAATTCAGCGCCACAAAAATTAGCGGAAAATTCTTGGCCGATATATTGCTTATATCTTTCATCTTTGGGATTAACAGCCACAGCTGTATCGCCCAGCTTGGTTTCAGGCCGGGTGGTAGCGATAGTCAAAGGGAAATTTTTGTCGTATTTAAAAGTGTAGACCTTGGCGGCTTGTTCTTTGTAATCAACTTCGTCGTCGGCTAAAGTTGTCTTGCAGCGCGGGCACCAGTTGACGATTCTCTCTCCTTGATAGATGGCCCCGGCCTGGTGCATGTCGACAAACATTTTAGCCACAGCTTTCTGGCGAGTTTCGTCTAAGGTAAAGGCAGTGCGAGACCAATCTAAAGATGACCCCAGCTTGCGGACTTGGTGTAAGATGGTGGCCTGGGTGGTTTTTAGAAACTCCCAGACTTTTTCTAAGAATTTCTCCCGGCCTAAATCATGCCGGCTCTTCTTTTCTTCCTGCCAGAGCTTCTTTTCCACTACGTTCTGAGTGGCAATGGCGGCGTGGTCAGTGCCCGGAACCCAGAGAGTCCGATATTGCTTGAGGCGATGGTAGCGGACAAGGGCGTCTTCAAGGGCGATGGTAGAAGCATGGCCCAAATGCAATTTGTCAGTGATATTGGGTGGGGGCAGGACGATAGTATAGCTCTTGGCATCAGCCGGCAGCTCTAAATTATCCGGGTTAAAGTAGCCGGACTTATCCCAAAGCTCATAAATGGCGTCTTCGTGGTCGCTGGGAGAATAGGTTTTTTCAAGCTCTTTTATCATATTTTCCTTAGGTTTTTAGTGATTATTTACTTATTTATCCTATCAGAAACAAACCTTGACGTCAACCGAAAATCACGATATATTAAATAGTTATTCTAATAAAAATAAAGGAAAATGATCAGTTCCGAACAGCAAATCTTTAATCAAATTGAGAAAGCTCAGTCAATTTTACTGACTTTTCCAATGGATATGGGGGGCGATGCTTTGAGCGCAGCCCTGGCAACTTATGGTTTTTTGCGAAAAATGGGCAAAAACGTGGAAGTTGCCGCCTCTCCTTTAAACGACCAGAACGGCCGGTCTTTTTCTTTTTTGCCTGGATTTCCCGCCATCAAGAATTCTTTAAACAATTTATTGAAATTTGTCGTATCTTTAGATATTACCAATGCTAAGGTTGACCAGATTAAGTATGTGGTTAATCAAAACCGTCTGGATTTTATCATTTCTCCCAAGGACGGCTGGTTTAGCAAGGAGGATGTCACGGCTTCTAACTCCGGCTACAAATATGATTTAATTATAACCTTTAATGCTCCGGATTTAGAATCGCTGGGACGCATCTATGACAATAATGTGGATTTCTTCTACAAGACGACCATCATCAACATTGATCACAATCCGGCTAATGAAGAATTCGGCCAGATTAATTTTGTAGAGTTGAATGCCGTTTCAGTAACCGAGGTTTTGTTCCAGCTTTTTAAAGACTACAAGCCTGAATTGATTGATGAAGATATTGCCACCTGCCTTCTGTCCGGCATCATCTACAAGACTAAAAGTTTCAAGACGCCAAACTTGACCCCGCATGCCTTGGCGGCTACTTCGGAGCTGATTAAGTTGGGAGCCCGGCGCGAGGAAATTGTTAATCGTTTATATCGTTCTCGCTCTTTGCCGGTGCTCAAGCTTTGGGGCCGTATCTTAAACAATCTAAATAGCGCCAGTGACAATCAATTGCTCTGGTCTTTTTTGTGGCAGAATGATTTTGCCACCACCGGCGCGGCCGAAGATAGCCTTCTCGAAGTAATTGATGAGTTGATTATTAATATTCCGCAAGCCAAAGCGGTCGCTATTTTTTATTCTCTTAAAGAAAATCCTCTGGCTGATGACGCCGTTGATATGCCACCAGAGACTATCAGTATTCATAATTCGGCCAGCGAGCCTTTATTTTCCAGTCAGGCCCTGATTTATTCAGTCAAGAATATCTCGGCTTTAGATTTAGTCAAAGAATTCAACCCTGAAGGTAATCGCAAGATAGCGACTATCAAGAGCACTCAGCCGCTTCGGGTTTTCCAGTCTGAGGTGGTAAAAATATTAGAGGGTAAATTAGAAAAAATAGGCGCCTAACTTGCTAAAAGAAGAGCAGAGTGATAAATTATTGATAAGATGCGCCCATAGCTCAGCTGGTTAGAGCACCGCCCTTATAAGGCGGGGGTCGATGGTTCAAGTCCATCTGGGCGCACAATGAAGCTTTTATTTCGTTAAAATAAAAAAACCTCGCTCGCGAGGTTTTTTGTTTTACAGTTATTGTAAACTTTGTTTGATTTTTTTGAAGCCGAATAGCCCGACTTCTAATTCGGAGTCGTCATCATCCAGGCCATTGACGCACAGTCCATTGGGACCGAAGCGGCCGACAGTCAGGCGTTGGAAGGGATCGCCAAAATCAGAGGTCCGGCCCAAAAAATATTCATTGAGCCGGTGTTTGTTTTTGGTGCTGTACAAAAGGTGCATAGCTACCGCGTCCAGTGCGGCCGGGACTTCATGTTCAAAGGGTAGATATTGCCTTTGATCATCATAGCTGCGGCCGTGGGAACCGGTTACCGGGTAAGGGTAGGCTAGGTGCCAGCGGCTAACCTGTCCTTTGGAGACAAAGGTTGAGCGGCAATACCAGCAGCGATATTGGCCATCAAGATAGGAACGAAAATGAATCGTTGTTTCGTTTTTTTCTTTCGGCCGCGGATAAAGCTTCTGCCATCGTTCTAGGTTTAGAGGGGCTCCGATTATTTCCGGGACGAAGAAGAAAAAATATCTTTCTCCGACAGTTGACCCTTGGCTGAGGCGACAACGCTGGGAAAGCTTTTTTTCCAGATCGATCCAGTCTGGCTCTGCTATCTTAGCGGAAAGCCTTAAGCCGGGGTGATGTTCCAGCCAATCCAAAGGTCCGAAGAAGTTTTGGGGTGATAATAGCTTCCTTAGTTTTTCTTCCGTCCTTTCGGCTATTTCTTGGTACTTTTTTGCGGCTGTTTTTTCCATGATTTGTTTTTTTGGTTGGTTTTCAATTAACTAGGGAGAGATTACAATAAAAATGTGAGAAAGTCAATAATATTTTTTATCCAGACAAAAAAGAAGCCTTCACTTTTGAAGGTGAAGGCTGGAGTGATATCGTTTAGTTTATGAGATTCTGACTTTTTTTACAGAAACGGTAAATTTGCCGTTGTTTTTCTTTTTGATAACCATTTTTTTCCTGTAAGCAATAGCGTTGCCTCTTTTTTGTTGTCCTAGTTTAGAACAGTTAAAGTAGGCAGCGGATCCGCCATTCATTTTTTTGCGGACTTGGCAGAGTTTCCCGGCAGTGTTCGGGTTGTTGTACCCATTAGCGCCGTATCGGTTGAGCTTTTGACTAACGCAGCTGGTGTTAGTGTAGCCAGCTAAAACTGTGAAGATGATTACTAATAATACTGAAAAGAACTTGGTTTTCATTTTAACCTCCTAATAAAACATAAATAAGTACTATGGTTAATTGCTATTATGCTAGGATGTTTTCCCGTTTTTGTCAAGAGGTTGGTTTTACCCCAGAATTATGGTATTTTATAACTATATCAATAATAAAAGACAATAATATGCTGCAGCATGAAAAAATGTATGTGTTAGCGGTTGATATGGGTTATGGCCATCAACGCGCTGCCTATCCTTTTACTCCCTTGGCTGAAGGCGGAGTTATCACTATTAATGACTACGAGGGTATCAGCCCGGAGGAAAAGAAAATTTGGGAAAGAATCCGGCGGGAATATGAGTACGTGTCTTTTTTCAAGAGTTTGCCCTTAATCGGTAGTACGATTTTTTCGGTTATGGATTATTTTCAGAAGATCGACCCGTTTTATCCGCGCCGCGATTTATCTCGGCCGACCATGCAGCAAAAATATTTTTATAAGAAAATTCAGGCTGGGTTGGGCAAGAATTTGATTGAGAAATTGAATCAGAATCCTTTGCCGCTCCTGACCACTTTCTTCGTTGCCGCTTATAGCGCTGAATATTATAACTACAAAGGCGAGATTTATTTGGTGGTTTGCGATGCTGACATTTCTCGAGCCTGGGCGCCGCTGGAACCAGAAACCAGCCGGATTAATTATTTAGTTCCCAACCAGAGAGTCAAGGAGCGCTTGCTTCTTTACGGGGTCAAGGCGGAGAAGATATTTGCTACTGGCTTTCCTCTGCCCAAAGAGAATATCGGCACTGACGATTGGGAATATTTGAAAGCTGATTTGAAAGATCGTCTGGAGGTTTTAGATCCGGAAGGAGTTTATCGCAAAAAATACGCTAAGTTGATTGAGGCCTACCTTTGTCCGGTCAAAGATATTAACGGCGCGAAGCGGCCTCTGACGCTGACCTTTGCGGTCGGCGGGGCCGGAGCTCAGCGTGATTTAGGTATTTTATTGCTCCAGCGCCTGAAGAATAAGATTATTGAAAATAAGATCCAGCTGAATCTGATTGCTGGCAGCCGCAAGGACGTTTTAGATTATTTTGAGAAGACATTAAAAGAGAATTTTTTGCATAATTATAAAAACGTCCAGATTGTCTATAATGCCGATAAAATGGAGTTTTTCCGTCAGTTTAATGAGGTTTTGCGGACCACTGATTTGCTTTGGACCAAGCCTTCGGAGCTGAGTTTTTATAGTGGTTTGGGCTTGCCGATAATCATGACTGAACCGATTGGCAGCCAAGAAGATTATAATCGGCGCTGGCTTTTGGGCATCGGCGCGGGCGTAGACAGCAAGAATCCGAACTATGCCGATGAATGGTTGTTTGACTTCCTAAATTCCGGCTGGTTGGCCGAGGCGGCTATGCGGGGTTATTTGAATGCGCCGAAGATGGGAACTTATAATATTGAAAATATTGTTTTGCGGCATGAAGTCAATGAGATTGAAAATGTCCGCTTAATGTAATTAATTATGTCGTGGATTACTCTCGCTATCGTCGCCTATTTGATCTTAGCTTTGGTTAATTTGGGGGACAAGCTGGTTTTGGACAAAGTTTTGGGTAGTAGCAAGCTCTACGCTTTTATCATTAGCGCCCTGGGGTCGCTGGTTATATTCTTGGCGCCTTGGTTTTTAGATTGGCCCGGAACGGGTTTGGTAATTCTTCAAATTTTGATCGGCGCGCTTTTTCCTTTTGCGCTCTTATTCATGTATGAAGCCTTGAAAAAGGGTGACGCTTCCAAAGTAGCGGTTTTGATTGGCGGGCTGATACCAGTCTTGACGGTTTTTTTGTCGGTAGTTTTCCTGCGCGAAAATTTTTCTGCTAATCAATGGTGGGGCCTGTCTTTCTTGGTGGCCGGTTCTCTGGCTATGGCTTTAATTGGCGGCGGCCGGACAATCAAGCAGCAAGTTTTTAATCGTCAGGCCGTGGTCTATTCGGTCTTAGCCGCTTTATTCTATGCAGTTTTTTTCATCGGCACTAAATATGCTTATGACCGGCAGGAATTTATCAGCGCTTTTATTTGGCTTCGCCTGGGCGCCCTGCTGGCTGTCCTTATATTTTTGATCAGACGAAAAGATCGGCAAGAAATTTTGGGAGGATTGCGCCGTCAAGAGAAAAAACCAAAAGGCCAGCGCCGCAACCTGCTGATCTTTGGCACCCAGATTTTAGGGGCAGCTGCTTTCATTTTGCAAAATTATGCTATTTCTTTGGGCCCGGTGGCTATTATCAACGCGCTGCAAGGAGTCCAGTATGTCATCCTGCTCTTGCTGGGTTGGATTTTGACTATTACCCTGCCTAAGTGGTTTAAAGAAAATATTTCGCGGCAAATTATTTGGGAGAAAGCTTTAGCGATCATTCTTGTCAGCCTAGGTTTATATTTTATTACCTCTTAATTTTATTTATGAAATTGAAAAGAATTTTTTGGCCCCTGTTTTTATTTTTTCTTGTCTTATTCTTACTCTGGGCTTTCAAGTGGGGGCGTCATTATCCTTGGAATCAGAAGCAGGAATATCGTACGGGTTATTTTGGTGTAACTTATTCCATCAAGATGGCAGAGGAATTAGGGATAGACTGGCAGGAGGCATATCTGGCGGCGCTTGATGAGTTGGGGGTCAGAAATATCCGTTTGCCTTTATATTGGGATCAGATTGAGCCGCATCAGAATGAGTTTGATTTTTCTAAATATGATTGGATATTAGATGAGGGCGCTAAAAGAAATGCCGAATTTGTGATCAATGTCGGCTACCGTTTGCCGCGCTGGCCAGAATGTCATGCTCCCGGCTGGGCGGTAGGGAAAGATGAATTGGAGCGCGAGGCCGAAACCTTAGAAATGATCACAGCGGTAGTTGATCGTTACAAGGATCGGGGCGAAGTGGAGTATTGGCAGGTAGAGAATGAACCTTTCCTAAATGTCTTTGGCGTCTGTCCGGAGAGCGATTTAGAATTTTTGCAACAAGAAATTGATTTAGTCAATCGGTTAGACTCTCGGCCGATATTAGTTTCAGCCTCCGGCGAACTTAGCACCTGGCGGCGCGAAGCAAAGGTGGGCGATGTTTTTGGTACAACCTTGTATCGAGTTGTCTGGGGTCCCTGGACCGGCTATATTCGTTATCCTTTGCCGGCGGCCTTCTATCGTTTGAAGGCCGATTTAGCTGATATTCCCCAGGCTAAGCGGGTAATCAGCGAATTGCAGGCCGAGCCTTGGGTGCCGGCCGGATCATTAAAGGATTTGTCTGACGCGGAAGCTAAAAAATCTTTTGATATTAAGCAGTTTAAGGCCAATGCTCAATTTGCCATCAATGTGGATTTTCAGAAAGCTTATTTGTGGGGCGTTGAGTGGTGGTATCAGAAAAAAGTAGCCGGCCAAAGTCAATATTGGGATTTTGCTAAAACCTTATTTCGTTAATTATGCTGTCAATTATTATTCCAGCCTTGAATGAAGAAAAATATTTGCCGCAGCTTTTGGCCTCCATCAAGCGGCAGGACTTCTCTGATTACGAAGTGATTGTCTCCGACGCTAATTCGGAAGACCGGACGCGGGAAGTAGCGCAGGCGGCCGGAGCTAAAGTTGTGGTTGACGCTCGGCGTCATCCTTCTTTCCAGCGCAATACCGGAGCTCGAGCGGCTCAAGGCGATATTTTTTTATTTCTTGACGCCGATACCGTCTTGCCGGATAATTTTCTGGCCGCGGTGGTGCCGGAGTTTAACGAAAGAAAATTAGGGGCAGCTGGTTTTTATCTAGATTTTGGTTCTAAAAAATTAATTCATCGTTTTTGTTCTTGGGGCTATAATTTTTTTGCTCGAGCGCGCCAATATTGGCGTCCGATTTCAGTCGGTGCTGGCATCATGGCGCGGCGGGAAGTGCATGAAGCTATCGCCGGTTTTGATGAAGCTCTATTTGTAGCCGAAGATTATGATTATTGCACTCGGGCGGCTCAAGTTGGTCGTTTTCGGATTTTGCGTTCCCGTTCTTTGCCTTACTCGGTGCGGCGAATGGACAAAGAGGGTAGTTTGCGGGTATTGTTCAAGTGGATCAGGATGGGCAGCCGGACATTTTTTGGCAAGACTATTAAAAAGAAAATTGTTAAATACGATTTTGGCAATTATTAATTTATATTTATGAAGATATTAAAAAATCCCAGGGTAATCCTGAGAATCTTAATGGGCTTGGTATTCCTTTCTGCTGGCAGCTATCGCCTTTTTGTGCCCGAGGCGGCTTGGGTCGAGATGGCAAACCTGAAAATGTCTGATACCTTGGCTCTGCCGCTGATGGTTTTTGAAATGCTTCTAGGCCTAGCTTTGATTTTTAATCGTTACGTCAAAGCGGTTAGCATTATCTTAATCGTTTTTCTTTTGGGTGCTTTGGGCCGGGCTTTGATGCTGGCGGGTGATTCTTTCTGGCTGGGTTTAGGAGAATTATTTGTCTTTGATGTCACTCCGACTGATTTTTTCCTTCATCTGGTATTTATCATCATCTTGCTTTTCTTGGCCCTGACGGCTGTGGCGAAACACCCGGAAGATGTGCCAGACAATAGCCAAAAGGATTAGGATGACAATTAATTCTTGGAATCTGTCCCACCAAGGGCCGATATTATTCCAATTGTCGCCTAAGATTACTCCAACATAGACTAGGACATAGCTCCAAATCCAGGAGCCGACGAAAGTGTAAAGACAGAATTTTTTGAAGTTTCCCTTAGAGATGCCGGCGATGAAAGAAATGAAAGTGCGGACGACCGGCATTAAACGGGAAAAGAAATAGGTGGCGTCGCCATAGCGGACAATAAAACGGTCCGCTTTTTCTATATCTCGGTGGGAGAGTAAAAACCATTTGCCATATTTCCATAATAGCGGCCGGCCTAATTTGTGCCCGAGCCAATATGATAGCACTGAGCCGACCAAACAGCCGAAGGCGCCGGCAAAGGCAGCTAAATGCAGATTCATTTGACCTTGGCTGACCAAGAAACCGGCATAGGGCAGGATGACCTCAGAGGGGATTGGGATGTTGCAAGATTCTAGGGCCATTAGCAAAAAGACGCCGAATCCGTCCAGGCGGTCAACAAAAAAAACTATTAGGCTGGTTAATTTGGAAATTATAAATTCAATCATGGTTTATATAATATCATACTAGGAGAAATAAAAAAACCCTGGTTTCAGGGTTTAAGATTTTAGCTTTTCCGATATTTTTTGGCCTGGGCCCTAGGTCGGATGTGTTTTCTTTCGTCCGGCAAGTTAATGATGTTTTTGGTCTCAATCACTAGCTTACAGCGTTTTCTTTCTTGGCCGAAAAAGATGTAAAATTCATTGATTTTAAGCTTAATCCAACCTTCGTTAATGAGCTGTTGGACGGCTAAATAACAGTCTACGGGGATTTTCATTGGTTTTATGTTTCGGGATTGCGCCTTTATAGTATAGTTACTTTTGCTTTTAGTCAATAAAAGTTGAGAAACTTGACTATTTGCCAAAAAAAGAGCAGAATATCCCTATTGTCTAAAAATAACTTTTATTTATGCAAATCAGAAACATCGCCATCATCGCCCACGTGGATCACGGTAAGACTACCTTGACTGACGCCTTGATGAAACAAACAAAAATGATTGAAGATGGTTTTAGCATGGATAGCAATGACTTGGAAAAAGAACGAGGCATTACAATCTATTCTAAAAATACTTCAGTTATCTACAAAGACACCAAAATCAATATCATTGATACTCCGGGTCACGCCGACTTCAGTTCTGAGGTGGAGCGGATTTTGCGTTCCATTGATTGCGTTTTGCTTTTAGTTGATGCCCAAGAGGGTCCGATGCCGCAAACTAAATTTGTTTTGAAAAAATCTTTAGAACTCGGTTTGAACCCGATTGTGGTTATTAATAAGATTGACAAGCCGGCAGCCCAAGTCAAAGAGGTTGAAGAAATGGTTTATGAATTATTTATGGACTTAGGCGCCAATGATGATCAGTTGGATTTTCCCATAGTTTATGCCGCCTCCAAACAGGGGATTGCTAAGATGAATATGGCTGACGAAGGCCGAGACCTCTCACCGTTGCTAGATTTGATTTTGGAAAAAGTTCATCCGGCCGCTAAAGCTGAAGATGTTGATAAGCCATTTGCCGCTCAGCCTTTCAATTTAGCTTATGATAATTTTTTGGGCCGCTTGGCTATTGCTCGCGTCTATCAGGGTCAGATCAAGACTGGAACCAACGTTATCATTATGAATCAGGATGGCACTAAGCGTAATGGCAAGATTGGCAAGCTTTTTACTTTCTTGGGCCCGAAACGAATAGAAGCCGACACCGCTTTAGCTGGAGATGTCGTGATGATTGCCGGGTTGCCAAATATTGATATTGGTGAAACTATTGCCTTAACGCCGGAACAGGAATTATTACCGGCTATTAAGATTGACGAGCCCACCATTTCCCTTAATTTTTTAGTTAATAATTCTCCTTTTGCCGGCCGGGAAGGCAAGTTTGTCACTACCCGTCAACTGAAGGAGAGATTGGAAAAGGAACTAGAGGTTAACGTCGGCCTAAAGGTTGATTTCAGCGCCAATGATTCTTACAAGGTTTATGGCCGCGGCGAACTTCATATTGCTATCTTATTAGAGAATATGCGCCGGGAAGGCTATGAACTTCAGGTTTCTCAGCCCCAGGTTATTATCAAAGAGAATGACGGTCAGAAACAAGAGCCGTTTGAAGAAGCCGTAATCGATGTGCCGGAAGATATGGCCGGAATGATAATTGAAAAATTATCTAAGCGCAAAGGCTTGTTGCAGGAGATCAAAAACAGCCATGGCCAATCCCGTTTAGTTTTCAGAATCCCGACTCGCGGTTTGTTGGGGTATCGCAATGAATTCATTGTGTCTACTCGAGGCGAAGGCATTTTATGCTCTCGGTTCGTCGGCTTTGATAATTATGTGGGCGACATTGAAAAATTTGATTTAGGTTCCATGGTTTCGATGGCCACGGGAAAAGCTTTAGCCTATGCTTTGTGGAATTTGGAAGAGCGGGGGGCTTTGTATATTGAGCCTAATACCGAAGTTTATGAAGGCATGGTCCTTGGCAATACCGCCAAAGGCTTGGATATGGCCGTTAATCCGATCAAGGGCAAGCACCTGACTAATGTCCGGGCTTCCGGAACGGATGAAGCGATTAAGCTAACACCGCCGCAACTGGTTACATTGGAGCGTGGTCTGGAAATTATCAAAGAGGATGAGTATTTGGAAATCACCCCGATTAGCATCAGATTGAGAAAACAGTTGTTGTCTGAAATCGAAAGAGTCCGGGCTGGGAGAAATAAATAAATATAGAGTAAAGTATAAAAAGACCGGTCATTTTTGACTGGTCTTTTGTTAAATAAAAAAAGCCGCTATCTTTCGATAGCGGCCTGCCAGAGAGAAGTTTTCTTCTAGGTAGGAATCGAGCCTACGACCTTCATTTTTGCCTAATGAGTTTTTCTCATTGGCCGAATAATTAAATTTTGTTTCCCGCTAGAGTCCCAAGGGTCTTTCGTTCCGCCTTCAGCGCAATCGTCAGTCCCACTATCATCAAACTTCTGTTTCAGCTAGATGCCTAATTAGGAGATGATATGGCGATTACCCATTTAATTATTCTATTAATGACACTCTACCACTGAGCTACCAGAATTCCGGGCTCCCAGCTTGTCTGGCTGGGAACAGTTAATAATATATCATATTTTATCATTTCTGTCAATGAATATTATAATCTTTATTTATGCGGCTAATATTAGCTAAGTATTGACAGATACTGATAAATATATTATTATTTCCCCCAGTTATTTACCAAACAATTTTAACATGAAATATCAACTCGGTTCGATTACGGAAGACTGTGCCATAGTCCATATTTCGTTTGATGAAATTTTGGTTCCTAGATCGCAATTAGTTTTAGTGGACTATGATTACATTGAGAGTGCGGCTAGCGCTAAGCTAACCCCCTTGGTTAAGGAGATGTTGGAGCGCCTTTTAGAAATTAGGGGAGTGGACAAACTAATGGTTCACGAAAGGCAGCTATCGGTTATTAAGCGCGAAACTTATTCTTGGGAGAATATAATAGAAGGCGTGCACCGAACTATTTCTTCCGCCACTTAAAACCTTGAAATTAATCTTTTTAGTTTAAGGACTGCCCTCTTGATTGGGGCGGTCCTTTTTCTTTTTTAAAAAATTATGGTAAATTGTAAAGGTATGAAAGAAGTTTTAAACAAGCTAAAAAATACTGATAATTCGCGCCGCCCCTTGGTTTATACTTTGGCCTTCATGCTGCTCTTCTGGACCATTTATGATTGTATCGTGACTTATGTGGCGCCTCTTCTGATTTCCGAGAACGGTTTTTCTAATTCCATGATGGGTTTGATTATTGGTTCTTCTTCGGTGGCCGGCGCCTTATTCGATTTTTTGTTGTGCCGGATATTTAAGCGGAGTGATTTTCGTCGGATTTTTATTATTATGCTTGCCGCCTGTTTTCTTTACCCTCTCATCTTGTGGTCGGCTAAGACTTTCTGGATTTTTATAGTTGCTATGGTGGCTTGGGGCCTCTACTATGATTTATATAGCTTCGGCGTCTTTGACTTTATCAGCCGCTACACCAAAAAAGCTGATTATTCGGCTAATTTCGGTGTCATCCAAGTGTTTCGCTCTGTGGGTGCGGTCTTGGCACCGCTTTTTGTCGGCTTGGTAATATTTGAAGAAACTGTTGGCCCTAAACCTCTGATATTGAGTTGGATCTTTTTATCTATCGCCACTATTTTCTTTATCTCTCTAATCATTAAAGCCAAGAAGGCCGGTCCGATTATCAAGACTGAGACATTAGAGCGAAAAAGAGCCTGGATCGCAGAGCTGAGAATTTGGCGGCGGCTAGGTGCGAAATTTTTCCCTTTGCTTTTAGCTACCTTCTATCTGTTTTTTGTTGAATCATTTTTTTGGACTCTAGCTCCGCTTTATGCCGAGATGTCCGACTTGAAACAATTCGGCGGTTTATTTTTGGCGGCTTTTAATTTGCCGGCTTTGCTCTTGGGCTGGTTTGTCGGAAGCTTTACCCGGCGTTTGGGTAAGGCCAAAACTGCTTTTTGGGGAATATTAATGGGGTCGTTAATCCTAGCCTCGTTCCATTTCTTTAGCAGCTCGCTTTTAGTCGTAGCAATAACTTTTATTTCTTCTTGTTTCTTAGGCTTGTCTTTCCCGGCAATCAATAGCATTTATGCCGACATGATAGCGGCGCGGCCGAAACAAGAAACTGACATTGAGGGCTTGGAAGATTTTTCTTTCAACCTTAGTTATTTTTTCGGTCCTATGTTAGCCGGTGTTCTGGCTGATGTTTTTAGCATCTCATGGGCCTTCACTTTATTGGGGTTCTTCGGCTTGCTAATTGCTTTATTTTTGTGGTTTAGCGCCTATCGAAAAAAACGTTAGATAATTTATTGTCTTGATCAATATAAAAGCGGCTCGGAGGCCGCTTTTGTTTTTTATTTGATTATTGTTCTAATTATTAATCTTTGATACAGCGAATGGAAACAGCATTATTTTTGTCATTTACGCCTCTATGTATTGTAGTAAAAGAAGAATAAATACCTCTGGACCAAGCATCAATAGGGCCAGAATGAGGTGATGATGTTCTAAAATATGCCGCATTATTTCTATTGAAGAAGGACCCGCCAGCTATATGGAGGCCGGCAAAGACTGCTTCAAAACCAGAACCGCCTCCAATTTTTAATTTATTTCCTTCGTTAGTGCCAGTCCAGCCCTCAGTAGTATTGTCATAAGGGAAATCAGTAGCACAAGAACCAGAAGTACATATAGCTCTTTCTAGCGTGGTGTATTCGTCATGACTGGGAATGTGCCAGCCGGTGGGGCAAATACCTTTAGTGCCACTAACCTCCACATATTGTACGGCCTCACGGTATTGGTATAGGCCGCCATCAGTTACGCAGTTGGCGGTATTGTCATCGTAACAATATTTTTCCAAGGTAGTATTGTTGGATTGGTCGCCGGTAGCGCTAATCATGGCCCCGATGTTCATGTTTTGTTTTGTCCAGCACTGGGTGCCGATTTGTATGGTGTCATAGGTACACTTGTCATAATCCGGAGCGCCGGTGTTACAAGTATGGCCGGCGATGGCGGCGACAGTTAATTGGTTGCCGCAGACAAATGGCACGAAAGAACAATCAACGTCTATGATTCCAGCCGGAGTCAGACATTTTGGTCCGGCAGTCAAAACTCCAGTAGTATTACCGAGACACAAAGAGAGAGTGTAAGAATTACCATTCTCAGTCTGTTGATAATAAACGGCGTTTTGGTTGAGATCACAAGAACCATCGGCCGGAGTCGGCGCTGAGGGAATAATCTGCATATAAGTGGAGGTGCCGTAGGTGGAGGTAGAAAAAATAGATCCCAGGGCAAATTCTTCTGCGGTAGGATAGCGGTTATTATCGTTAAAAAATAACTCCAATGCCGTTTGGATCTGTTTTGCGTCCCCCGTTCTTTTAGCATCACGAGATTTAGCTCGAGCATTAGACAGGGCGATAACCGAGATGGTAGCCAAAACACCGATGATGGCGATAACCACCAGGAGTTCAATGAGAGTGAAGGCTTTTTTTGATTTCATAGAATAGTTTCTATTTTAATTAATCCTTAATACATCTAACAGCGAAAGATTCTGTTCGGTATTCTGAGCTTCTGGTTATGCCGGAGTCACCCCAGCCAAAAATACGATTGCCGCTAACATCGGCTGACCCCAGTGGGTTGCTGGCCCAGAGATATGAATTGGCATTGCGTTGGGAAAAAGTATTATCAAAATATCTTCGTTTGCCAGATAAATTAATATTCATGTTAGAAACCCCCCCAACTTTTAATGCAGTGCCCGCGGGAGAGCACTGCCAATTATAGCGATCAGCATCGCATTGGCTAGTAGAATAAAATAATTCCAAAGTATGAAATTCGGCATCGGAAGGAATGTGCCAGCCAGAGGGGCAGATGCCTTGATGCGGAGAATTAACAATACAGGGCGATGAAGTGTCATGGTTTTGACAAACGCTAGGTAGCGCCATAGCTTCAGTCCAGACATAGAGTGCTCCATCCGCACTACAGCCGCCATTACTATTGGCAATTTCATTATTGTAATAGCAATGCTTTTCAATATTATTAACATCAAAAGGGTCAGTGGGTAATTCGCTGCAGGCAGAATTATTTGGATTGCTAGAGCATAACATTGAGCCGACATTTAAATTTTTGGCAAACCAGCATTGGTTTCCGATAGAGACGGTAGGATAGTCTTCGCCGCTATAGGAGATTGAGTCGCCACAGGTAAAGGGCCCGCAATATTCATCAATGATTCCGCCCGAGGTCAAGCACTTAGGTCCAGCTGTCAGAGAGCCGGTGGTATTGCCTAAACAGAAAGAGAGCGTATAGGAATTACCAGCCTCGGTCTGTTGATAGTAGACGGTATTTTCGCTTGGAGTGCAGGGGCCATCGGCTGGAGTTGGGGCCGAGGGAATAATTTGCATGTACGTTGAGGTACCATAGGTAGATGTAGAAAAATAGAACCCAAGGCAAATTCTTCCGCTGTCGGATAGCGGTTGTTGTCATTAAAGAAAAGCTCTAAAGCCGTTTGGATCTGTTTCATATCACCGGCGCGTTTAGCGTCTCTAGATTTAGCTCGGGCGTTAGATAGGGCGATAACCGAGATGGTAGCCAAAACACCGATGATGGCAATAACCACCAGGAGCTCAATCAGAGTAAAGGCTTTTTTTCTTAATAGCATACAAAATTAATTAATTCTATCATTAAAATTATATCTTATTTCGCTAAAAATAACAAAAAACAGGCTTTGAGCCTGTGTTTTGTTATTTGTGAGCGGGTAAGGGGAATTGAACCCCTCTCTCGACCTTGGCAAGGTCGCATAATAGCCACTATACGATACCCGCGTATTCAATTTATCGAAGTGCGGAGCGGACGGGGCTCGAACCCGCGACCTCTGCCGTGACAGGGCAGCGCTCTAACCAACTGAGCTACCACTCCAAAATAAAAAAGTGATGCAATAAGACGGTCGTGGCTGTACCGCTCTACATAACTAGAAAAAATATTAGCAAATATCTAGGGGCTTGTCAAAGGGTTTTAGATGGGCTATACTGGCAGTATTAAGAACACTAGTGATTAGTGAAAAAACCTAAAAATATGGGAGAAAACAACAAAAACAATGAAATTTTAGATGCCACTACATTGGGCCGCATTACTGCCAGCTTGTTAAAGCAGAAAGAACAGATAGCTAAAGATTTGGCTGATTTAGCGCGGAAAGATCCGCATGAAATCGATAGCCGGACCGCTAAGTTCCCGGAGTATGGCGACAAGCCAGATGAGAATGCCCAAGAGATTAGTGAGTATTCTGCTACCGTTGCCACCGAGAAAGTGCTAGAAGATACCTTGGAAGATATCGATGGCGCCTTAAAGCGTATTGAAAAAGGCACTTATGGCATTTGTAAATATTGTCAGAAACCGATTAATATCAAGCGTTTAGAAGCTCGTCCGACCGCTTCTTCTTGCGTGGAATGTAAAACTGAGTTGCAGTCAGAATAAAAAAATGAAATTAGATTTTTTCTATAAAAGCATAGCTCTCTTTTTGGCAGCTATGTTTTTTGTTGGTGATCGCTGTCTGAAAATATTAGCTTTGGTCCGGTTTGATTCGGAGCCCTGGCCGCTTTTAGGTTCTTGGCTGACTTTTGATTTTACGCCTAATTATAATATTGCTTTTTCTTTGCCCCTGGGTGGCACCTGGCTTTTGTGGTTGACCGGATTTATCATCATCGGCTTAATGGCTTTTATCGTCTATTTGTTTTGGCGCCGGCAATCAGATATGAAATTTGCTTGGCCTTTAATCTTTTTATTATTAGGATCAGTTTCTAATTTTATCGATCGCCTACAACTATCTTATGTGGTTGATTATCTTTCCGGTCGTTATTTTAGCGTCTTTAATTTAGCTGATGTGATGATTACCGGCTCGGTTATTTGGATTTTAATATTGTCGTATAGTTTGGGGAAAAAGAGATAAAAATGCGGTCTTTTTTGAAGAAGAGAGCTGTTTAACCCAGCTCTTTTATTATTGACATAAAAAGTTATTTATGTTATACCTACTTTAGTACCAAAAAAATCTTTTAGCCATGGCCAAAACTAATGTCCGTAAATTATTGGCGGCCTTAAAAGCGCCGCCCTCGCAGCCCGATAGCGCTTTCTATTGCTATTGCGAATGCTGTGGCTTCTTAGGGGAATTTTCTTTGGATGTTTTTTTTGCTCTGAAGAATGAGGAGACGTTTAAGCATCTTGATTGCTTGGATGATCCGGTTCGCTTCAGGGCCAAATACTACTTCACGGTAAAATCTTGCCCTTGCTGCTCTGGCTGCAACCAATGTAACAATCGTCAATTTGACTTCACTGATGATCCGGTGCGGGCTTATGTGAGGGAGGTTTCAGAATTGGTTGATCTGCAGCGGGAGGGGGTAGAATTTATCGGAGAAGATGAAATTCCTGGGAAATTTTTCCACAATTTCTCTGCCAACTAAAAAAGGACTGTCTCAAAACAGTCCTTTTTCATTTTCTATTTTATTTTTTTCAGAGTAATTTTGCGGCTATCTTTTTTTCGGTGTTCTATCTTTATTATTCTGGTCCCTTGGGGCCAGATTTTTTTTACCTTTTCAGCCCACTCAATTACGGTGACAGTATCAGCTCGATTCAAATAATCCAGAGCGCCGATAGCGACAAGGTCTTGGTGGGAGTTGAGGCGATAGGCGTCGATGTGGCAGAACTTTTTTATCCCTGCTCTTCCTTTGATGTTATAGACTTTCATAATGACGAAAGTCGGACTATTTATTTTCTGTTTTATCCCCAATCCCTGAGCGATTCCTTGGGTCAGGCAAGTCTTGCCGGCGCCCAAATCTCCCAGTAAGGCTAGGACTTCGCCACCGGCAAAAGACTGAGCCAAGGCTTGGCCGAGCTGATAGGTTTCGCGGCTGTTTTCGGTGGTAAAAGTAATCATAGTAGTAATAGAATATCATGGCGGGAAAAATAAAAAAAGCCCTTCTCTTTTGGATCAGGGCTCTGTTTTTCTTTTTTATAAGGCAGTCTTATTGAGCGGGGCAGGTGATTTGCTCCAGCAGGCAGTCCAGGTAGAATTGTTCGGCTCTTAAAATAGTCCGGCGCCCTTTTTCTTTTTCGGCCAGCATTCCTCTGAAGGCGGCATCTGAGAGCACGAGTTCGCAATGGATTTTACCATCCTTAGAGCTTTCCACCACGATGACTACCGGTCTTTCTTTCTCCAGTTGGCTGTCAATCTGGAAAAGTTTTTCCAGTTTTTTTTCGGTGGTGCCGGGGAAGGCAAAAAAATCTTCGTCTTGGTATCTCATGAATGCAGATTCAAAAATTTCAAATCCCATTCTGAGTCTGAAGCCAAGGGCTTCGCGGTATTCATTTCGGGTGAGGGGTGTCCTAACTGGCAGCAGGCCGCTAGGATTTTCGTTTCTGAGGTCTTTAAGCGTTTTCATTATAACTTTGTTTTTGTGGGTTAAATCGGTTATTTCAATTTCTTTGGCCTAGAAACTGGAAAAACCGATCTAATAGCCCGATAAAAAAGCCTTTTTTCAAGAACTACTACGGCTATATAATAACACATAATTCAAAAAAAGTCAATATGATAGCGATAAATACCCAGAATCGGGCCTAAAACCACATAAAAGGTTTTAGCCGGATTATCTTATTAGATTTAATAGCTTAATTAAGGTGTAATATTATTAGAAAAGTTAGCCAATAAAATCTTATTTATAAAGTTAAGTCTATGAACAAAAAATTAAAAATATTCCTTTGGGTGCTGGGAGCGCTGCTCTTTCTAGTTTTGCTAATGGTTTATCTCTCGTCTAAGGACAATGTTAATCCAATTTTGCCGCCTAGCAGTACGGCGGAGAAAATTACCATCAGCCAAGGAACGCAAGGCATCGTTGGCAACATGCATATCGGGGTGTCGTCAGTAACTAAGTCGGAATATCAAGATGAGGCGGGGGTTAAGCAGAATGGCCCAGTTGCCGGTTTACAAATATTTTTTTCGGCTGATAGCCCTGACAATCAGCAGGTTGAAGTGTATCCGGGAAAGAAATTTTTTGCCGGGCAGTATTTTATCACCGTGGCCGCGGTAGAGACCCAAATCAGTTCAGGGCTTTCAGGCAGTCCTTCCGGCTCAGTGGTATTGTTCGTTGATGATTCGAAAAATGTGCGCTTAGCTGACCCGCTTCTCATCTATGCTTCTTTTACCGGCTCGGGATTATGTGGCAATGATAAAGGTGAAGATGGCGGCTGCCTCTACCGCAATTATCTTTATTCTACTGGAGAATTAGTGCAAGAATATTTTTGGTTTGGCGCCGACAAGAATAATACTTCATCGGTCAGCACTAAGACCTTGGAGCAGCCAGCCCTACAGGCGGTTATTAAACGGATAGAGGATTCAGGGTTAATGACGGCAGACTGTCCGGAACAAAAAATTATGGATGCTTCTTGGGACTATACTATTAATTTAGGCTTAAGCTCTAAGTCTTTTCATAATCCGCCGGATTATTGCCGGGAAGAATTTGATCAGATTGATGAGCTGTTAGATTAATTATTGTCTAATATATAACTAAAATTTTATGCCCATTAAAAAATCATACTTGGAGCAGAAATGGTATTATCGCGTGGCCAAAGTCTTTTTTTATTTAGTGCCGCTGCTATTTGCGGTTATCAAGTATCTGCGTCTGCGGGATAGTTTCTTCCTGGCGCTAGCGGAGAATATTGTTCTGGTCTTTGTTGGCTTAGTGGCTTATGCTTTAGTCATTAATATCATTTGGCGCGTTCTCCTTTATCTAATATATGGCGGGTTAGAAAATGACACTAAGCCCAAGGCGGCAGTGGCAGCTGCGCCAGCGGCAACACCGGTTAAAGGTAGTAATAAATGGGTAGGATCTTTTATTTTCTCTATCATCATTATCTTTGTCATATTCTATCTGGCGACCGGAGATTTTGATTCATCGGGCATCAAGTCGTCTAGCCATACCTATGGTACCGCTTGCACTACCAGCGCCGGCAAGACGGGATTATATGGCACCAACGGCAGTTGTTTCACCTGTTCGGCCGGATCGAGCGCTGTTACTAATCCGCGGAACAATTGTTCTGACGGTATCGCCGGAGTCTGGTGCTGTAGCAACAGCACTACTAACACTAGCGGTAGCAGCGGTAGCAAATGTATTCCGACCGGTTGTGGCAGCCGGTGGCATTGCTTTGGCACTTATTATGTAGATGGACGCCAGGTAAGCGTCAATGGGTGCTATGACAGAAGCTTGAGCGGGGTTTATTCTTCTTGGTCTGGGACTTGCCGACAGTGTCCATAGTTTTTAACTTTGAGATATAAAAAAACAGGCGTTTGCCTGTTTTTTGTTTGGTGAGAGTGTAAATATTTACTATTTTTGATTCTTATCTTAATCTTTCAAGCAGCGAATGGATATGCCGTCAGCTTTATGCGCGGTGGTCCAACGATATATACCATCAGAAGATTCATGTATCAGGCGACCATAGGAGCGGTTTAAATTATATTGATCAGTAGTAAAGGTGTAGTAAGTTCCATAAGAATAGCGATAAGAATTATCATAGGAATAATAAACTCCGTCATATATTATGTTCATCTCGTTAGGATCGCGCATAAAGTTTCCGGCTGGAGAACAATCAAATCCGATACGGTTCGGGTCGCAAGAGCCGCTAGGATCGGCTAGGTAGGCTTCTAGGGTGCTCCATTCGCCATCGCTGGGGACGTGCCAGCCGGAGGGACAGATGCCTTGATGTTTGGGTTGTATTTGTGCTGAACAATCAGCGGCAAAACAGGAGCCGGGTAACTGTAGAGCTTCATGCCATTCGTATAAACCGCCGACGTTCAGACAATTATTCAAGTCATTATCATAACAGTATTTTTCTATTTGATTATCGTCTTGCTGGCAAGACCAATGGTCGTAGCTGTCATAGTTGGTCATAACGCAGTTATCTCTGCCTCCAACATGATCGATGTAAGGGGTTATTTGTACGCCAGCGTTAATGTCATCTTTGAGCCAGCATTGGCTGCCGATCTGGACAGTGCGATAATAGCCATCATTATTGCGAATGCTGGCATCCGAGTTGTATGGACCGCCGTCATACTGGACAGTGTCTTGACCGCAGGTCCAGGGGCCGCAATCCATATTAACAACCCCGCTCGGGGTTAGACATTTTGGTCCAGCGGTTAAGGCGCCGGTGGTATTGCCCAGACAAAAAGAAACAGTGTAGGAATTGCCACTTTCGGTCTGTTGATAGTAGACTGTATTTTGGTCGCCAGTGCAAGGTCCATCAGCTGGGGTTGGGGCTGTTGGAATTATTCTCATGTAAGTTGAAGTAGAATTGGTGCTAGTAGAAAAGATGGACCCTAGAGCAAATTCTTCTGGCGTGGGGTATCTATTTTTGTCATTAAAGAAAAGTTCCAAGGCAGTCTGAATTTGTTTCATGTCCCCAGCCCTTTTGGCATCGCGGGATTTAGCCCTGGCGTTAGAGAGGGAAATAACAGAGATGGTGGCCAAGACACCGATGATGGCAATAACCACCAGAAGCTCAATGAGGGTAAAGGCTTCTTTGGTCTTCATAATAGATAATTATTTGTTACTTAGATATTATATCAAAAATAAAATAAACAAAAAACAGGCAAGCGCCTGTTTTTTGTTTAGGAATTTTGTCTGCGGCTCAAAAGATTTAAAATATTAAATTTAACTCCTAGTTTATGACATAGGGGCCGTAGTCGCTGGGAGTGAAAATGGCAGAAGTAAGCGGGGTGGTGTTGTCGGTCAAAGATGAGGTCGCAGTAGTTATTGAACTGGCTGCTGCGGTCAGGGTTGAATTTTGTTCGGTTAGGTTGCTGGTCTGCCAAGTCAGGCCAGCCGGGCTAGTGTTTAATGTCCCAGATTTCAGATTTTTCAGCCGCATTAAGGAAAAGTCTTGGCTGCTTACGCCCATATTGGAATAAGCTGATATATAGAGATAATCGTTATAAATAACGCCTTTAGCTCCAGCACCAGCAGCGTTATAAATTATTTTCTTTTCTAAAATAGAAAGATCATTTTTATCGTATTTTATTAAAAGGATATTGCCGTTAGCGCTACCTTCGGAAAAGATTTCGCCAATGGCATAAAGATCGGAGCCATTGATTGCTATCGCTCGGAAATTATCAGATAGGCTGCCACCATAAATTTTTTGGGCATCAATAGATAAATCGGTTTTATCAATCTTGGCTATTAAACAGTCGGGCTGTCCGGCGCCTATAGAATTAGTGGAGCCGACAGCGTAAAGGTACCCAGCATCTTCAGTCAGCCCGAAGAAGGTCTCAGAGCTGAATCCTGAAAGATAGTTGGCGCTGGCCAGACTTAAATCCGATTTATTTATTTTCATTACTAGAGCCGCATCGTTACCATTATCATTGGACTGCCCTACGGCATAGATATAATTGCCAGAAACAATGAGTTTATTAATCATCTCCGAATAAGAAGAGCCGGGAATGTTGTAAACCATTTTCTGGTTGTTGCTAAAATTATTCTTGTCGTATTTGATAATGGTTGCGGCGGAGTTTGCAATTGAAGAGTCGTCCCGGCCACCAATGTAGACATAATTATCATCAACGGCCACGGTATTAGCATAATCTGTGGCTGAGCCCAGGTGATATATTTGGCCGGCTAGGCTTAAATCGCTTTTGTTGTATTTTGTTAACATTATCTGCTCGTTTCCGTAAGCGCCAGCAACATAAATATAACTATCATCCAGGGTGAGCGCTTTGTAGCTATCATTGGCGCCGCCGCCATAGCGCGCCGCAGCAACCGTTCGCAGAGTATTTTTATCGTATTTCATCAAGCCACCGTCAACAGTAGCGGCAGAATAATTTCCGACCATATAAATGTTAGAGCCATCCATCATGATATCCGCGGGAACATCCTTGCCGCTGCCGCCGGCGAAATAGGCGGTGAAAGGATAAATCAGGCAATTAGTATCAACGATTCCGCCCGGGGTCAGGCATTTTGGGCCAGGAGTCAGGGAGCCGGTGGTGTTGCCCAAGCAGAAGGAAATGGCATAGGAATTGCCGCCTTCAGTTTGAGTATAGGAAAAAGCATTCTGGTCATTAGTACAGCCACCATCCGCAGGAGAAGAGGCAGCAGGAATTATCTGCATATAAGTTGAGGTGTCAAAATTAGTGGAAGTGGATAATATTGAACCGGAGCTGAATTCATCAAAAGTTGGATATCGGCCTTTATCATTAAAAAACAGTTCCAAAGCAGTCTGAATTTGTTTCATGTCCCCAGCTCTTTTGGCGTCGCGGGATTTGGCTCGAGCATTAGATAGGGCGATAACAGAGATGGTCGCCAGGACGCCGATGATGGCGATAACCACCAGAAGCTCAATGAGAGTAAAGGCTTTTTTGGTCTTCATAATAGATAATTATTTGTTACCTAGATATTATATCAAAAATAAAATAAACAAAAAACAGGCGTTTGCCTGTTTTTTGTTGAGTATATTTTATGTGGGCGCACAAGGATTCGAACCCTGGACCCCTTCGGTGTAAACGAAGTGCTCTAACCAGCTGAGCTATGCGCCCGACAGTTTGGTGGGCGAGAGAGGATTTGAACCTCCACGACTTTTACGCCGCAAGCCCCTCAAGCTTGTGTGTCTACCAATTTCACCACTCGCCCCCGGTCGGAATTATTTGACCACTTTTTCCTTCAATTTTTTCTTAAACTTCTTGTCTTTCAGGAAATATAATTTGGCGCGGCGGACTTCAGCGATTTTTTTGACTTCAATCTTAGCAATAGTCGGCAGGTTCAGAGGGAATATTTTTTCTACGCCAATGCCATCGGAAACCTTGCGGACGGTAATCGTGCCGCCTTTTTCCTTGTTATGTTTGCGGGCGATAATTAATCCTTCAAAGAATTGGATTCTTTCTTTTTCTTCACCTTTGGAATTTAATTCCTTGATTTTCTGGTGAACGCGGACGGTCATTCCGGGTTTCAGATCAGTGAATTTTTCTTGTTTGCTTTCGGCCATATTTTTACCATAAATAGCCAAAACGCCGTCAGGCGTTAGTGGCAGGTTATTAATATTATTTAACTTTCCTTATAATATAAGTAAAATTAGCTCTTGTCAATACGGCTATTAACAAAATTCCAGACTTTTTCCAGGGTCTCATCCGGGGTTAAATTCGTGGCATCTAGGTAAAAATCATAGTTTTTCCGGTCATGGACGTCAATATTGTAGTATTTGCGGTAGCGCTCAATATCGCTTTTGAGGCGCTGGCGCATGCTGGCCATAACATCCTGCCAGCTTTTCATATCGCTGTCTTCATTCTTCCTGGCGCCTTTTTCCGAAATATCTTTCCAAATCCTTTTAGCTGCCACTTCTTCGGCGGTATCTAAATATATCTTGAGGGAGTGGGGGATAAAATACCAAGAGGTCCGGCCTTCAATGATAAAATTGTCCTGGGTTTTCCCTAATTCTCTCTGATATTCGTCTACTTCTTGGTCGGTTTGGGGGTCACTTTCTCCTAGCTTATTATACTCCGCCAAAGTCAAGCCGCGTTTTTCCGCTGCTTCGCGCCTTAAACCGCCAATATAGTAGCGGGGCCAGCCCAGTTTCTCGGCTAATTGCTGGGCGACGGTTGATTTGCCGGAACCGTGCGCCCCGGAAAGGGATATGATCATAGCGATGATTTACTTTTTTAGAAAAATAAATTATATTATAATCATAACACATTAGGACTAAAAGTAAAAAGCAAAAGAGGCCGGTTTCTGGTCTCTTTACTTTCCTGGATTATGTATTTAGAAAGGCTGGAAATACAAGGGTTTAAGTCGTTTGCCCACAAGAATAAGCTGGTTTTTCCCGGTATAATTTCTGGTACCCGAAGAGGTATTACCGCCATTGTCGGCCCGAACGGTTCGGGCAAATCTAACACGGCTGAT
>JAKLGM010000010.1 GCA_022710685.1 Patescibacteria group bacterium
ATAGGACTGATAGGGAGAAAAAGAAGAACTGTTAGCCATCAGGATATAGTCATACCCTACCCTGGCCCTGGTATTCTTTAATATTGCCAAGACGCCTTCTTGCCAAGCCTGGTTCAATTCACTGGCCGATTCTACTAAACCGTCATTATTAATATCAACTTGGCCGCCATTCAACCAATTGACGCTATCCCAGAGATTATCATAGAAGATTCCGTCCCAAAGGCCACTGGCCAATATTCTCTCGTCAATGAAACGTGGCAGATAATCATTCCATCTCTCTTCTTTGTCCAGCGGAGCCTGATTACTCAGGTTAATCATCCAGGTCTGGGGCCAGAAGCTTATCTTCCAGCCGCGGCTATCGCGCAGATACCAAGACTCCGGCAAACGCGCGAACATTTCCTGACGCAAAGTGATTTCCGGATGAATCGCCGTATCATTCCTGATTTCCTGCGAACTGACGTAAGCCAAGATAGTTATCTTCGGATTCAATTGCCGCATCCGCTTGATTAACTCCGGGTGATTAACCTGCTGTTCCATATCTAAGATGACTAAATCATAACGGGATAAACGCTCGGCTTCAACCAAAGTCAAATCCCAACGCAAAAAAGCATTAGCGGTTTTTGGATTCTTGACCCTAATGCTCTCGTCGTAGGCCCGTGCCGTAAGCGGCAACAGGAACAGGATGGTTAATAACAAGATTATCTTTTTCATTTAGTTTTAATAAAACGACCGTAGATATTTTCTAATTTAGGATAATGCCTATCTAATGTCAAATCAGCTACGGTCTTCTGGGCGGCCTGGCCGATTTTTTCCAGATTATAATTATCCAGCGCCGTAAGCTTGGCGGCTAAATCAGCGGCATCGCCATTCTCGAAAAGAAAACCGCTAACTTCCGGCTCAATCATTTCCGGCATACCGCCAGTGCGGGAAGCGACTACAACTTTGCCCAAGGCCAAAGATTCTAGCAAGACAAAGGGCATATTTTCCAACCAAACCGAAGGCAATATAACCGCCTTGGATTTAACGATAATCTCCTTTAACTCCGCGCCGAATTTAGCACCGGCAAATTCGACCTGATTTTCCAAGCCTAAAGATTTGACGCTGGCCTTCAAATTACTCTCTTCCGGACCAGAGCCGACTATCTTCAAACGGGGTGATTGCTTCATCAAGCGCAGAGCCTGAAGCAAGACATGAATACCTTTTTCGTATGACAAGCGGCCATAATAGAGCAAATAACCGTCATTTTCCTTCTCCACTTGGGCTTTGACCGGATCAATAAAATTATATAAGACTTCCACCTTCTCGGCCGGAACGCCGAAACTGACTACCGTCTCTTTCATGAAACGGCTCGGGGCGATATAGAGATCAATATTTTTCTCATAAATTTTCCAAGCCCGATGGTGCAAGAACATCTCGAGCGCCACCAGCATGCTGTCAGCCGTCCGCCCGCGAAAACAGCGTTGTTTCACGGCTTGGCAGTACTTTTGCGGCCGGCAGCGGTAACAGATCTCGTTGTTCGTAAAAAGCTGATAGTTAGGGCAGACCCGCTTGTAATCATGGAGGTGCATCACCACCGGAATGCCGTACTTCTTGGCTATCGGCAAAATCGAAGGTGAAAGCTGATGATAGATATTATGCAAATGGATAATGTCCGGCTTGAAATCCTTAACCAATTTTTCAAACTTCCGCTTGGCTTCCAGGCTATAGATAATTCTTCCTGGCGCTATCAACTTGTCTCTCAATTTAGCTTCATTAAAGCTGATGCGGGAAACAAAATATTTTGACCAAGGACTCGGCAGATTTTTGGGATGATGCATGGAAAAAACCGCCACCTCATGGCCGGCGGCCAAAAGCTTTTCCGTCATATCTAAAAAATATTTTTCTGCCCCACCCCGTAAGTAATGGAATTTATTGACTTGCAATACTCTCATAAAAATTATTTTTACTTTAATAATTCCTGATACAGATCCTGATATTGATTAACGATATTTCTGATATCAAAACGCTCCTTGACGCTAGCGCGCAAATTATCGCCCAAGCGCTTAATCTCCGGCTGGTTAATATTCTTGATAAAATCTTCCAGCTTGGCCGCCAAATCAGCCACATTGCCAGAGACGAACAAGCGGCCGTTATCACCGTCGCTAATAATCTCTTTAATGCCGTCAACATCGGAAGCTACTACAGGCAAACCGGCTAAACCGGCCTCCAACAAAACTATGCCTAAGCCCTCCCAAGAAGAAGGCAGGACAAAAATATCTAAATCAGATAAAAACTCTTTGACGTTACGCTTCAAGCCCACCAACCTCACCTTATCCGTTAGATTCAACTCTTTAATCTGGGCTTCTAGTTGCGGCCGCAACTCTCCTTCCCCGGCCAAGCGACACTCCCAATTAATTAAAGGCAATTTGGCTAGAGCCCCCAAGAGCAAGCTATAGTTCTTTTGCGGAGTCAACCGACCGAGCGAACCTAAAATAATTTTGGCTCCGACTGGGCGGCGCTCTTCTAATAAGAATTTTTTTATCTCCAGCCCGTTATAAATCACCCTAGTTTTAGCAGCCGGCAAAGAATAGCGTTTTTCCATGTCGGCCTTAACCGCCCGCGAAATAGCTACGACTTGATTAGCCCACTTTCCGGTCCAAGCTTTCAGACGCCGCATCAATCCGGATTCGCGCGGCTGGACGTTCTGCTCGGTGGAAACTATGACTGGAATATGCAGCATCCGGGCGGCCAAACGGCCATATAAATCTCCCCCTAATTGGGTGTGGACGATGCTGGGCCGCAAGCGCTTCAAAGCCCGACGCAATTGGCAAAAATTTATTGGATCAAACTTGAAACGTTTTTTCAAAATTACCAAATCGATTCCGGCCGCCTCAGCTTCGGCCACAAAAAAACCACCATGGTCAAATAAGATCAGAGTCGGGCTAAAAACTGCCCTATCTAGATTATTAATCAGATCCAGGATAAAGCGTTCAGCGCCGCCGGCATCAAGCGCCGGAACGACATAAGCGATTTTTATCTTTTCTTTTACCACAAAATTATCATTATTTTTATTCCAAAGAAATTATCTGCCAACCATACTTCTTGATATCAGCCTCAGACCAAAAATTAAAATCCTTAAACTGAGCGACATAAGTGACGGCCCGATCTACTTCTCGGCCTGTATAGCTTTGACTCGTCGGATCCCACTCGCGCAACCTGAGAGTATCGCCTTCATGACAAGCGAAATCAGCTAAGCGGACTTCGAATTTTTTTCGGCCGGACAAAATATCATCAAAATAAGGCGGCCAAACCTTCTTTTCAATTATCATGCTTTTATCTTCTTAGCCGCATACTTCTTCTGCAAAAGCCCCATCGCGGCTACCGCGATAGCTATCGGCACCCAAAGCTTGCCTTTGTAGTATGAGGTATTGAAAAATTGATAGGTTAAACCGCCCAAAGCCGCTACGGCCAGAGGCAAGAGTAATTGCGCCTCTTTCTTGTAGAGCTTCAAGGCCCGATATAGATTCCAAAAAATTAAACCGGTGAAAAGAGCGAAAGTTGCGGTTCCCAAAAAGCCGACTTCAGCAATTAATTTCTGCCCTAAACCATGAGAATCAAGCGGATCGCCATATTTTGCCCGGAACCTGATATTATTATCCACTAAGCTGACAAAAGTCCCCGGCCCATGACCCAAAATCGGCTGAGCGGCAAAAGCCCGCCAAGCTATCTGGGTCAAAAGAACCCGATTCTCGGTAGAGCTGACATTTTCTGCTTGCAATTTGGTCATCCGATTAACGAATGGCACCAAGATAATAGCCGACAAGATGAGGGCAAAAATGATATTCTGACTGCTCCAATGCTTGCGTTTCAGATAGAGAGTGTCTAGGGCCAAGAAGACGACAATCTCCAGGCCTAAAACGATCCAGGCCGTTCGAGAAAAGGTACCGACGGTCACTGCTAAGAAAAAAAGGAACAGGATATCAACCAGGCGTTGGCCGCGGGCCGAAGTCACCCAATATTTTAACGACAACACCGCAAAAGTGATGATCACCAAAAACTCCGCAATCAAATTATGATTCTGGCCGATGGGATAGATGCCGCCGATAGCTATTGGCTGGACGCGGAAGAATTCATTATACCAATCCTGATAAGACAACGATATCAACCCAATGATAGCTACGCCCAGGCCGGACAGCAACAAAGCGATGATAGCATTGCGCAGAATCTTTCCATCCTTGATGATATTATAAGGCACCGCTAAATAAACGATATAAAAAAAGAAAAGCCAACGGACCGCATACCACAAAGACGAAACTATATAATGGCTACTTAGAGCTGAAGTGATAACCACCAAGGCAAAAAGCAAAAACGGCTGCCAGAGCGGCAGCTTCAGGCTGCCCCGCTTCAATTCCCCGCAGGAAAATAAATATAATTGGCGCAAGCTAAAGCCCAAGAACAACAGGAGGGCGATTATTTCTACAAAAGAAGCACTCAAACTGTTCCAATCAAAATTCCAATTTATCAAAGGCAAAGAAAAAACCAGGAGATACAGGCCGAATTCCGGCTTCAAGGCAAATAATAAAAGAGCCGCCAAGACCAAAGTGACTAAACCGACATAAAGAGTATAGGGACCGGACAAAGCCAGGGCCGCTATTAATAAAATCGAAAAAAATATAAGCCAACGATGTTTTTCTTTCATAATGATAATTAAAACCCTAAGCTGATAGCCCGATCAGTTTCAAAACCGCTCCGGCTGCTGAATCTAGACCCGGACGAATCAGATTTGTCGGCTAGAGTATCTATCCGACTCTTAATGTCGCGATCTAATTCTAAATCTAAATCAAGGGCCGCGATATTACTTCCTGGCTGCTTCTGCAAATATAAATCATATTGGCCGGCAGCCACCTGGTCGGCCAGGGCTTGCGGCAAACGATAAGTAAAAGTCAGGGTGCCGGTCTGGCCCGGTTCCACCGAGATAAAACCGCCAAAATAAGTTTTGTCAGCTCCTTCCCGACCTAGTTTAGTATCATTCTTGTAGGCTGTCCCGTCGCTTAAACCATCAACCTTGATAAGTTCGCTCCCTAAAGGCACGTAGACTCGGACATAACTGCGATAGCGAGTCGTCTTCCAATCAAAGCCGCCGGTATGCTTGTATTCTAAAGTCACCTTGGCATTCAAACCAGACTTATCTCGGATCAAATCATAAGATATTTTTTTCTCCATCACCCGATCAGTCTTGAAAGCCGCTAAGTTGGAATCAACCACCATCAGATAATCGCCCGCGACGGCTTTTATCTCTCCGCCCCAATTTAGGCTCTGGGCCGTAGCTTGGACTTGCGGATCATTAAAATAGAACAGGATATTCTTCCGTTCCACATTAGAATTTAAAGTATTGACCAGCTCCAGATAACGGCTAGTCGGAAGGGCAAATAATTTTTCTTTCAGCTCCGATAGAATATCGCCGATAACCTTTTTTCGGTCCCACTCGGAAACGCCTTTGTCGCGATAAGCCATCTCTACTTCATACTGCAAGAGATCGGTGAAATTGTCCTTGTTATACTCCTGGCCGCCGACAGTAATCGGACCGACTAGATATAAGAGGTCAGTCACTAGACGCGGTGTAATAGCTACCACGCCGTCAAAAGCCGGAGTATTCTTGATTTCCGGATCAGAATTATATTTAGCCTCAGCCTGATAGAACCATTGGATCTGTCGGGCACTTTCCGGCCAATCCGGGGACCAATTGCTGTCGCGCAAATACCAGCGATCCACGCCCAGATACTTGGCAATCGGCGGCGGTGGCGCTACCACGAAGCCCTTGTCCAAACTAGCCGGCATATCAAGGTGATAGGCATCGCTAGTACGGAATTTTTCCAAATCTCCTAAATTTGTCTGGAGTACGCCTAAAGTTCCCAAAAAACCTCCGGTGGGACGAAGCTCATCGCTATTCTGGAGTAAAACTAAATAATTAGAAGAGTCCGGATAGCCTGCCAAGACCGGCAAGAGTTGAGACAGAGTAATGGTTTTAGCCGTTAATTCAGCCCCGGTCTGGAGCTCGGATTTAGCTAGTGATAATTGTTTTTGTAAGGGACCAAAAAAACCAGAGCTATCAACCTTCTTCAAATCCATCAGCGCTAAATCCAAATTAGCTCGGATGCCGTTTAGGTCTGGCCCGGCCTCATAAATCATTTTCAAAACTGCGGCCTTGTCTGCGGCTTTTAAATCAGAAAAAGTAGTACCTGGATTAGCGGCCATGATAGAATTTACATTTTCGGCAATGGTCGCGCCCTGAGCTAGGGCCTTAGCCAAAACTTCAGCCGTCTTGATCATATATTCCAGATCCTTTATCTGAGCAAACAAGGAGTCGGAACGCTTTACCCAAAAATTATCCTCCAAATCAACCAAGCGCTCCGAAGCGGCCGCCAAGCTATCGCTCGCGTCACTGGCATAGACTACGGCGTCCGCGAAGTTATTCTGCTCTAAAAGTTGGAGCGACTTAGTGACGTCACTCTTGGCGGATAAGCTCGCCGCGTAAACCTTCTGTAAATTTTTAGCAGCGGAAAAATTAACAATTACAAACAGCAAAAGCGCCGCCGCTACGATTAAAATAAAATAACGCAAATATCTAAGCATAGATTAAAATGATTATTTAGAAGACGAACTATTTATTTTTTCTTCAGATAAGGCCAGATTCCATTCATTGATCAAGATTAGTTTTTTGGCCTGTAGGATGTTATGGAGAAAGATATCAACAATTTCCTGGCGATAGCGGAATTCAGACTCATCCATCACGGTGTAATTTATCTCTCGGCCCAAATCATGTTCTAATTTTTTGATCAGCTCCAACAACTTGCCCTTAGAAACATCGGCTACCAAGAGCATATCGGTCGGAAAATTGCCTTGCCCGACAAAGGCACCTGTCAAAAGTAGTAATTTTGGGTCGCAAATAGCCCTTAGCTCCTCTACGAGATTTTGGCCGGCTAAAGTCTGAGATTTCAAGATTAACGACCTGATTTCCGGAAAAAGGACAAAATTTTTGTTCACCTCATAATATTTCTTGTCTGAGGCCCCCTTAATGCCCTCAGAATTAGACTTATCGGGCAAAATCGTGCTATTATTATGGTGGTCAACCTCAAGGAGCAAACCGCAAGTTTCCAGGTGTTTTAACTCGCGCCGGACAGAATTGACCTGCAAGCTTAAATCCCGCGCCAATTGGCGCAGGTAATACTTGGATTCATCATTAAGTAGAAATTGGCGCAATATTTTGACCCTGGTTTTAGAGCCAAAAAATCCATCAATCATATTTCCCTATTTTATAGTTTTATAGTATAATATTATATCATATTAGCCAAAAAGACAAGCGACTAGCTTATGTATACAAAAATTGCCCCGATCACCATTAACACTGAAAAAAAGGCCAATGGGGCGGCTAAAATTTTTATTGCTGATCCGGCGCCTAGCCAAGAACAGCTGGCGGGCAAGCTATTTATCCTAATTGAAGTGGAAGCTAAAAAAAGTGATGCTAACAAAATCATTGATTTTGTTATTTCCGACATCAACACTAACTACTACCAAAACGACAAGCTGTTGCTCCGGGAAAAAATTGAAGCTTTAAAAATCGAAAACATCTTTGAAACAGTCTTAGTCAAAACCAACAAGAACTTGATTGATTTTCTCTCCAATGAAAGAATCGCCCTCTCCCCCCGCAGTATCAATGCCACCATCGGCATCATCTTCAACTCCGAACTACATTTTTCTAATATCGGCACAAACCAAGCCTTGTTGCTCTACAAAGAGGACTCTGATAGCTCCTACAAGATGATTAATGTAGAAAAAAGCGAGGACACTAAAGAAATTGGGGGCGATAATCTTAGCTTTAAAAAACTATTCTCCTCCATTATCTCCGGTGAGATGCCGAGCAAATCCTATTTTCTTTTCGCCAACGAAGCCTTAGCCGAATATCTCTTCAACCAGGAATTGATTGAAATTATCACTAAACTAGCCCCCTTAGGAGCGGCCGAACAGATCAAAAACACTTTAGTGAAAATAAACTCCTATATCCCCTTCCTGGGATTAATTATCAAAAATAATATAAACGGCGACGAGGCGGAAAATATCACCCAATATCGCCAGACCGAAGCGAGCCAGATAATCAGTAATAGCCGGAACGAACAACCGTCCCTAGACCTGAAGTCCACCGAAGAAAAAACCGCCCAGATTCTAGCTCCGAGCGGCGGTGTCAATACCAAAAAAGTTTCCAATTTTTGCGCTCGCGCTTTGAGGGCGCTAAACCCCTTCCGGCTAATCGGCCGCTTATTCAAGAAGATATTCCGGCGCGACTCCAGTTTAGCCAATATTTCCACCACCACCCTAGACCGGACCGCCTTGAGCTCTGAGACACCCCGTTCCTCTAAAAGAGGCCGCAAAATATTAATCTTTATCTTGATTTTAGCCTTAGTCCTGTTCTTGGCTAATATGGTCTACCAGCGCACCAAAGTGATGAAAACCGAAGAACGGCAAGAGAATAAGAGTTATGAAGATTATATCAGCCAAAAGATAAACCAGGCTGAATCCTACCGGCTCTATGAAGACAAAAAATCAACCAAAGAGATTCTGACCGAGCTCCAAACCTATCTTGATAATATTCCAACCGAGAAAAAAGATAAAATTGAAGGCTACCAGGAATGGTTGAATAAGTTTGAAGAGCTAATGTCTTGGGCGCAAAACATAACCAAGGTGGAACAACTGAAAGTTGCCGCTGACTTCTCTGATTTGGCCAGCCCGGAAAGCATCATGCTTGTAGATGGGAAAATCTTTGGCGCCGACAGCAGCAAAAAAACTATTTACCGCATTAGCCTCAAGGACAATCTCAATTCGGTCATCAGCTCCGATCAAATCAAATCCAATTTGAAATACCCCGCCCTTGGCCCCAACGGCCTGATATATTACTTGGGTGAAGGCCAGATTATAACGCTCAACACCAAAGATGAAAAAATCAGCGCCAACAAGATGGTAATAACCGAAGGACAGGATATTATTGATTTAGATAATTACAATGGCAAACTCTACGCTCTGGATAAAGCTAAAAACCAGCTCTACCGCTACAGCCTAACCAACGATGAATACCCGCAAGGTGAAGCCCGACTCAAAACAAAACTAGAAGCGGCTGATGTTAATTCCTTTGCTATCGATAACACTGGAACCCAAAGCGATATTTATTTTCTCAAAGCATCCGGCGAGGTCAAGAAGTTCTATGATGGCAGTGAAAAAACTTTCACCCTGGACATAATCGAACCTAAATTCTCCAACCCGACAATCATCAAAGTCTTAAATGATATTTATATCCTTGACCCGGCCAATAAACGCCTAGCCGTCTTCAATAAGAACGGCAAGGCTATCAAGCAATATCAGTCCGATCAATTAAACGATCTCAAAGATTTTTCCATCAATGAAAAAGACAAGAAAGCCTATCTCTTGGCCGGAAATGTAGTCTACGAATTACCTCTATAAAAACATACTAAAAAACCACCCTATCGGGGTGGTTTTTTAATATGATAAACTGATTAAAGCTTATTTCAAGGTTACTTTAGCGCCAGCTTCTTCCAACTTCTTCTTCATGGCCTCAGCATCCTCTTTCTTGACGCCTTCTTTTACCATCTTCGGAGCGCCATCGACTAAATCCTTAGCTTCTTTCAAGCCTAATTCAGTCAATTCGCGGACAGCCTTAATGACGTTAATCTTGTTAGCGCCACCTTCGGTCAACTCAACATCAAAAGAGGTCTTCTCTTCTGCCGGAGCAGCACCAGCTGCCGGACCAGCCATCATCATGGCCGGAGCAGCTGCGGAAACGCCAAACTTTTCTTCTAAGATTTTGACTAATTCAGCCAAATCTAAAACGCTCATCTTTTCGATTTCCTCAACTAAAGATTTAAATTTAGCCGGGACTTCAACTTTTTTGTTGTCTTCCATATTTTTGTTGTTAATCGCTCCCTAACGTCGGGGCAATTTTGATTAATAATTTATTAATTAAGCACTCTTCTGGTCGGCGATCGCTTTCAAAGCGGTTACCAAACCTCTTAAGTTGCCGGCTAAAACATTGACGAAGCCGGAAATCGGAGCATTCATAGAGCCCACCATCTTGGCATACAGCTCTTGTTTGCTTGGGAGCTTAGCTAAGCTCTCCATATCAGCTTTGGATAAGAAACGACCTTCCAAGACGCCGCCGATAAAGGCAATCTTGTCCTCGCGCTCTTTGCGGAAATCTAGAACGACTTTGGCCGGAGCGACCTCATCCTGGTAGGAGAAGATAGCAGCGACTTTGCCTTCCAAATCTTTCACCTTCAAGCCCTCCACGGGTTTATTCTTGAAAGCTAGGTCCAAGAGAGTCTTCTTAGCGACATAATATTCGCTGTTTTCGGCTCTCAACTTCTGGCGCAATTCTTCATTGTCTTTCACGGTCAAAGCATTGAAGCTCGTAAAAACAATAGATTTGGCCCGCTGGACCTTGTCCGCCAAGCCCGCTAACACTTCGGTTTTTTGTTGCTTGCTTTTTGGCATATTGTTAATTTAATAATAAAAAAACTGTGGCTGACCACAGATTAAAAATAAAGCAAAAATCGCTTAATTTTACCTCGGCAAGTCTTATTGGTATTGCTTGCTGTCTGTGGTAAGACAAATTGTTATCTCTATAATAACAGATCCTCTAATATTGTCAAGGTTTTAAGTAACACATTGACAATATTAATAAAATATTGCATAATTTGACTATTATTTGATCCAAACAAACCCCACTAAAACAAAAAAGGACCAACCCCGGTCCTTTTTTTATTTTTTCCTATTAGAAATATAATTAAAAACTCAATCTAACCGGCTGAATATTTTAACAACTGGATATCAATGACGAGATCGGAATATTTCTTAGGGGTGGAAACGGCTAGCAAATCAGCTAATCTGTTAAAATGCTTTTCCCTGTCAGCAATGTTAAAGGCATTAATCACTTCTGAAAATAAATAGGAAATATTATTTTCATAAGACCCTAAGTCCCTAGCTTCTATCTCCTGCTCTGACGCAACAACCAAGCCACTGGCGACAGAATAGAATTTAATAAATTCGCCGAAGAGTCCGGTCTGATTCAAATAATCAAAATATCTCAAAGGATCATCCTTCAAACCTTTAAAGATGTTCCCTAAAAATAGTTCCACTAATATCCCCTCTCTGGTATTTTTAATAAAATTAAAAGTGCTTTGGACTACCCCACTATTTTCCTTTATAGCCGCTAAAGTTTCCGGTTCAATATTAAAGCCTAATTGGCAAGAAAATTTCAGGGCCCTAAAAACCATATGGGGCTCATCTTTAAATTGGCCCACCGGGTCCTTCACTGTCCGAATAATCTTATCAGCCAAATCATCTTGGCCACCGTAACTATCGACCAAGGATTCGGCCTTCAAGTCGTAGAAGATAGAATTAATGGTAAAGTCGGGCAAATTGTCATTAATGGTCGGGACTAAGCTCAGGTCAATTGGGACTTCGGTACTGCTCCCCGCCGGTAAAAAACGATAAACGGTTAAATTCTGATTATCTATCCTAGTTTTTCCCTCTAAACTGTACTTATCCAGCAATCTCTCAATCTCCGCTTCCCGCTCATCCCTATCTCGGTTATAAACAAGCCTCAAATCAATCTCTTTCCAGGGGCGACCCAAGATAATATCCCGGATAGCCCCGCCAAAAACGTAAATTTCTACTTCCGGATTAGCCTTGATGCCATCTAAAAAGTCTAAATTATATTTCTCTTTGAACTTATTAATCATATATTTTATTTTTTCCCTTCCCTTATCTTCTTCATGAGCCTGGTGTAAAATTCCAGATTATTCAAACTGGCCAAGTTCTGCCCCAGTGGATCGTCTAAGCGGAAAAGATGGTGCAGATAGGCGCGGCTCTGGTTCTTGAGTAAAGGTAAATCGCTCTTAGGATTAATGGCTTTGAAATCAGTCTGCCATTTAGCATTATTGATATTCATTATTTCCTCTTTACCTTTCTGTTCTAATAATAGACGGCCATGACGACCTTCCCTGGTCGGAATAACGCAATCAAAAATATCCCAACCCATGGCGGCACAACGCCTGATATCTTCCGGCGTGCCAATGCCTAAAGCGAAACGAATGGCTTTTTCTGGAATCAAGTCAGCAGTATACTGCAAAACTTCAGCCAAGAAGTTCCCTTCCTTATCAACCGGCCGGGCGCCAAAGCCATAGCCATCAAAACCAATTTTTACCAATTCCTCCGCGCAAACCCTTCTCAAATCCAACTCAGCGCCACCCTGAATAACACCGAAGAGGAGCGGCCTTTTAGCTCCTGATAATTTCCGCTTCTTTACCTGCTTCTCATATTCTATCTTACAACGCTTGGCCCAGGCAATAGTGCGAACCACAGCCTTTTCGAGCGCCAAGCGGTCAAAATCATTGGGCGGACAATCGTCCAAACAGACCATCATATCTACCCCTAAATCAAACTGGATCTGAATAGATTTTTCCGGGGTCAATTCATGCCGAGAACCATCTAGCGGAGACTTGAAGATTACCTTGTCAGCGCTGATCTTCCCCATCTGCGGATTCTTATGGATCAAAGAAAATACCTGAAAACCGCCGCTATCAGACAAAAGCGGCTTATTCCAATTCATAAACTTATGGATACCACCGGCAGCCTTGATTACCTTCAACCCAGGCTGGAGATAGAGATGAAAAGTATTAACGACAAGTGCCGGGATGCCAACGGCCAGCAGATCGTTATTATTAGTCTGCTTGACAAAGCCCCGGGTGGCATCCGGCATAAAAAACGGGGTTTTTAATACCCCGTGGGCGGTTTTAATTTCGCCCCGGCGGAGTTTTGCTCCCCGCCGGGCAATATTAGCCTTAAACATAATGTAATAATTATTCTACGCGACCGTCATTATTCAAGCTGGCAATATCATCATCCTCTAATTTAGTCGTTTGGGCGCGGCCCTTCTGACTGATAATCTCCTGCGTCTCAGTATCCAGGGCGCTAATATTAATACCATCGGAGAGGACCATAATCTTATTGCGATCGCTTTCGTTCGGGGTGATGGCAATGTTAAATTCAGCGCTAGCCGAACCAACCGTCAAAGGCAGGCGGCCCACTTGCCACAAGATTTTATGATTAGAACTATCATAATTCAAGCTACCGACCGAAGTCTTAACTCGTTCATCAAAAGTGACATAGGACGGTAATAAATATTCGGCCTGCAAGTTGTTTAATTCATGCAGATTATTAGTCAGGCTCCAATAGACCTTCAGGCTGGTTTTTTGGCCGACGCTAGGAGGCAAAGGACCATCACCCACCGGCACATTATCTTCATCAAAGTAACGAACCTGTTCCTTGAAATTCAAGTCGCTGTTGATCCGATTGATAATCTCATTGCTCTTGTTATCGCTGCCCTCTTTCAGCTCTTCAATATTACCAATACTAAACTGGGCATAACTCTTAATCTGGAAATTCTTGCCCAAATCGCTTTCCTTAAAATCAACTACATTGATAGAAAAATTAATTGAGCCCTCTCCTCCGGCCGGCAATTCTTTCAAATCCGGAATCTCGGCTTTAGTCCAAGTGATAAGTCCTTTTTTCCGTTGGCCGTTATTTTTATCTTTCAGAGTATCCCAGTTCAAAAAATCACTATCTAGAGCCGCCATAATAACCACGTCTTTCATGGGCGAGTCGCCTTTGTTACTATAATTCAAGGAATAATTCAAGGTATCGCCGAAATTAATAGCCCGGCCGCCTTTATCACCATTAATTGCCAAGGTCAAGTTCAGGCTGCTTTTTACGACATCCAGCAATACCTCTTTTTCCACAAAAGTATAATATTGCCCGTTCTCAGCCTGCTCTTCCAGGCGCAAAACTATCTTTTGCTGGTCCTCAGTCTTCTCTTTTATCTTATATTTAACTAATAAATTCTGAGTTCCGGCCTCGGCCTTAAAATTAGATAACCGCCAGGTGTTATCAGCTGTTTTTTCCCAAGAAATCACGCTTTCGCTACTCGTCGCCAAGCCGCTGTTGGTCGCCTTGCCGCCGCTCAACTCCATATTGGGGGGGAAATTAAAGACCAGATTGACCTTCTCCGGCACGGCGGTAAAATTACTGAAGCTGAGACTGATCTCATTGTCTTCGCCCACTAAAGCAGTTGAGGCATAGTTAAAATCGACATTAAAGCCCAAACCTTTAATCTTAACGACGGCCGCTGATTCGCGCTTAAACTCGGTGCTAAATTTATCTAAATAATAATTGGCTTTAGCGATAAATAAATTGTCCTGGCCTTCCTTATTTATAATCCGCCCCTTGATTTTGATAGTGCCGCTGCTCTTAGGGTCTAAATTGGAAATTTCCCAGGTATTCTTATTCATGATCGGCGCCGGCAAGCTATCAATGAAAATGAAATTTTCCGGATAAGACACTTCCAGCTTTATATTCTTAATGGCGCCATTAGTCAGATTTTTATAATCGATAACATAGAGCAACTCATCGCCCGACTTAATCTCGGCCGGGACGGTAGTAGTTAATTCTAATAAATTAGCCCGCTGGGACTGAAATTTGTTGTAGTAAAAATAAGCGCCGTAAGCGATGCCGCCCAATATTATCAACCAAAATACCGTCCGAAAAAATTTGGCAAAAATGCCACGACCCCGCTTGATGGTGATTTTTTTGACATCAATGATGTTACCCTGAGAATCTTCATAGATTTCCAAAAGCTCATCTTCGGCTGGTCGGGAACCGGAATCCTTAAGTTTCTCATCAATCTTAGCTTCAAATTGGTTAACCTCAGAATCGCTCGGCAAGGGCCGCTCAATAAATTCAGACAAAGACGACTTTTGCCCCTTATTGATCTTCAGGGACTCTATCGGCTCGCTTTCCTTGATTTCTTTTTTACTAAACATATAGGTCAATTTATTTATAAATCAAATAATGCTTTAGCGGAGCAATATCTTATAGTATTTGTCGCTATTAAGCCGGTCAAATATCTGCCAGCTACTATCCATTATAGCTAAATTATCAGGATATTTCCAGAAAATATCCAAGGGTTGGACTAAGCTTAAAGAACCTTGGTAATTGCTAGCTTTAGCGCCGGGTTGTTTTTCTACTAAAAGCGAATAAGTATAGACAATCGGCTCCTGTTTGAACCAGCGATTAATCCGGCTAACCAAAGGCTGCTCGTTGTCAGCTCGACGCAACTTGAAAGGCAGGCGGTACTTTACCACCAAAATAACGCTCTCGCCCGGGTCAACCATGGACCAGTTAGCAAAAACAGTCTTGCCGCTTTCGGTATAAATCTTGGTGCCACTCGACTCATGAACCTGGGCCTTGTTCTCGCTTTTCTCTAATAATTCATTTTTAGTCCAAGCCGGGTCCGGGGCTTCAAAATATTTTTCATCCGGTCGGCTAAAGCCGCTAGCCGCCAATAGCTCGCTGCCTTTAGGAACATAGAAGCGCATCCAATCGACATTGCGCATGCCGGTGAATGGTTCGCCCCTGACGCCGCGGTGGGATCGAGTGACAGTCAAAGTGTCAATGATAGAGCCGTCGGACTGGACTTCCACCTTATGATTGATAGTTTCCTCTATCATCCGGTCGCTCTTGCCGCCGGCGATGTTGGTATTAATGAGCGACAGATAATCATTCGGGGCAGACTTCATTTTCCCCGCCCAAAAATTCTCTATCATCTTCTGCTCTAAAGCTGAATCAGAAAAATAAAACAAAACCTGTTTTTCATTCAAGCATTCATCCGCTAAACGCAGCAACTTCCCCAGATTAGCCTTATCTAATTTTCGCGGCAACTCTAACAATATCTTGTCCATCAGGTCGCCGATAATCTCTTTGGGGCGCTCAGTGGCTTGCTGCGCTAACAAATCCTCATTATCAATTATGGCCTGATCTAATTTCTGGCCTAAAGTTGTGGAGGAAGCATAAAGTTCGGGATTGCCGGTCTTTTCAATGATGCCTTGGGTCACCGCCCAAAAATTATCAGCATCAATCGTCACGCCGTATTTTTCCGTTAAATCTATCGGACCGGTAACTGCTAATAGTTTTTCAATCACGGTCGGGGTAAAAGCGACTACGCCGTCAACGCTGGGACCATCGCTTTTTTCCAAAAACCACATCAGGTTCTTGGCCGACAAAGGCCAATCCGGCCACCAATTGGCATCCCAAAAATGCCACAATGGATTAACCAGCCATAATGGTTCTGGGGCTGCCACTAACTCCCGCAAGCCGCCGGCCGTATCATATGAGCCGCCAGCCGGAACCTCTATATTCTTGATCTTGCCTTCAGAAACGTCCAATAAGGCATAGCTGCCGATAAAGCCGCCGGAAGCGCGCATTTCATTGTTATTTTGGAAAACCAGCAGATAGCGCTTGTCCTGATTGGCGCCTAAAAATTCATCTAACTCAGCTGCCAAGGAAACAAAATTGCCCAAGCCGGATTGCAGGACATCTAGCTTGGACTTTAAATCAGAAAATTTCTGCTGATAATCAGCTGGAAGATATTTTACATTAACCTTATCTATCTGCCGCTTTAAATCTTCTACATCAACCGTGGCGCGGCGACCTAAGCGGACAAAATTAGCTAAGCGCGGCGCTAGCGGTTCATTCATTTGTCCCGGACCCAACAGACTATCAACTGCTAAGGCTAAATCATTGCCTAAACGCGCCCCGATTTCTCCGGCCGCCAAAAGTTTCTTGCTCTGCGAGGCCAGCTTGATATTATCATTCTGCGAAAAAGTCGCTAAGGCCAAAACCAATTCATCAATCTCCTTCATCTGTTCTTGCGCTGCGACAAAATCCAAACTAGCTTGAGTAAAATTTTGGCTGGCCTCCCCTAAACGGAATTCCAGAGCCGATTCTGAGCCGGAAATCATCTTGGCGGCGCCGGATTTTGAAACGCCCAATAGACTATCCTGCCAAGCCCCCGGCCGGATTACCTTGTAATAGCTCAATATTTTAAACGGGATAATCAATAACAACAAGACTAAAGCAAACAGCAGGACGGAACGCCAACGATGGGATGGCGGCGAGGGCTCCTCAGTTTCAATTATTTCCAAATGCGGCGCCTGATAACTAAGATTGATTAAGGGACGATGGGCCCGGGCTTTTCTAATCTTGGGCAAAGTAAATTTGAAGCGAAAACGAAGCCGGGGGAAACGTATTCTCGGAAAATTAAAATTTAATTTTCTAGCGCCGGCTTTCATATAAGAAAAACCCCGACGCAACAACTGCCAGAGAGGATAGAATAGCATCTGTTCCATTTTTTCCTCCTTGAAATTTAAGAGCTCGCTGGATCTTTTGCTGGCTGCTAAAAAATCGGAATTAGGCCGATCAGATGTCGGACTTAGCGATGGAACATCAAAGCCGGATGGCTCAGCGCGATAATCATTCTTTAAGTCAACGACAAAAGCCGACGCCGCTGGCGCCGACCCGGCGTCGTTAACCACCTTGATTTTGACCTTATGCTTTTTAATCGCCATAGAATGCCTGCTGATAAACTTTGTGGGTAGCATAAGCGCATTCCCACCAATTATATTTTTTTGCCTGGTTATAACCGGCTTTAATCAGCTCTTCCCTCCGGCTAGGATTATTAATCATCTTTTCAATTGCCTCTAACATGGAACCCTCCTTGGCCGGATCAAAATATTCAGCGGCCGCTGCTAATATTTCCGGCATGCTGGACTTATCAGAACTCAAAACCGGACATCCTTTAGCCATAGCTTCGAGTGGCGGCAAGCCGAAACCCTCATAAAGAGAAGGAAAGATATAAAACAAGGCGTGGCGGAAAAGCACCTCCAGCTCCTGATCCGGAACGTAGCCCGGAAAGATAATCGGACTCTTCGGGTCTTTGTCTCGATAAAGGTTAAGGGATCGCGCTAACTCTTTCACTCGTTCATAAAAATAATCACTCTTCCCCACTAAAACTAATCTGATCTGGGGGTATTTTTTATTGACGGCGGAAAAAACTCTGATTAAGCCGTCTAAATTTTTATGGGGATAAGCGTTGCCGATATAAAGCAGAAAATTGCTTTCAATATTATAGCGATCCAAAGTCCCCTGCTCGTCCAACTTGTTGACGAACAAGGTATCACGCCCCTTCGCTAAATTAGCCACGCCTTCATAGGTAACCACTATTTTTTCCGGCTGGATTCCAAACTGTTCAACAATATCGTTTTTAGTAAATTCTGAAACCGTAATTATCTTGGCTGACCGCTTCAGCGCCAACCAAATAACTAGCCGGTAGGCTAAATTCTTTATCTTATAAACCACCGGGTTAAGCGTGGTCGCTCTGACTGTCGGAAATTTAGTCAAAATCAAATCATGTACGGTCACGACAAATTTCCGCGGCACGAAAATCGGCACATTAAAATGAGGAAAATGGATCAAGTCCACCTTGGAGCGCCAGATATAAAAAGGAAATAATAGCTGCTCTCTCAAGGTATACCAGCGAATATTAATCTTCACCTTCCTCACCCTTTCTGCGGCGCCGGTAGGGATGATAAATTCATCAAAATTGTCCGGACCCAAAAAAACGACATAGTTATTTGCCGCATCAATATTAATAATATTATCAACTATTTCTTGGGTATAACGCCCCAGCCCCTTACCTAAAGGGCCATAGAAACGGGCGTCAATACCGATGGTTTTTTTTGTCTTGATCATAAATTCTCTCTGAACAACCGAAATGAATTATTTGGCTTGAGCCTGCCTGATTTCCTTGATGGAAAGGCCTAAAAATATAGCTATCAAAACCACCATGTTCAAAGGAGCCAACCAGAACGGATATTCCTTGCCAAAACTCTCGGCAATCATCAAGGCCCCCAACATGCCGATAGAATACATAGCGCCGTTTTTCAGATAAGCAAACTTGGAAATCAGATTAATCCCTTTGATGGTAAATTCTCGGATAACGAAAGCGCCCAAGCCGTTACCTAAAAGAATCAATGGAACGCTGATGGTAAAAGCGAAAGCGCCGATAACACCATCAATGGAAAAACTAGCGTCCAAAATCTCTAAATAAAGGATCTTGCTCCAAGCGCTCATGCCGCTCGCCGTCATCATCTTTTTCTCCTGCTCTTCCGCATTTTTCTTGAAACCGTCAGTGATAAAGAAGGCGCTGATACCGATAGTCGCCGCTAAAGCTAGAATCGGATTGGCTTTCAAGGACCAATAAACCACCAAGACCGTGAACAAAGATGAAACCGCATAAAACCAAACGCCTTGACGATGGATAAAACCTTCAACCAAGAAGGCATATTTTTTTTCTTCCAAGAAGAGCCAAGACAAAAACACAAAAAAAAGATAGACGCCGCCACCCAAGAGCAATAATGGCTTGGAAGCTTCCAAATAATTTTGAATCTGCGGATCATTAGAAAAGACTGCAGTAAAGACACCGCCGATAGAAAGCGCCGGGTTAGCCATCCAGACTATGAAAAAAGGCAATAAGCCGCGGACAACAAAAACAGCGAAGATTAAGCCCCAAAACAAAAAGATCTTCCGATATTTTTCCGGCATGGTCTTTAATACGTGAGCGTTAACGATAGCATTATCAACGCTGCTGATAATTTCAAACAGGGATAAACCCAAAATAACAATAACGATATTCCAAAACATATCTTGCTTTTATGATTAATTAGGCAAAAGGTAAATTGACGGGCGGACGGCCGCTCTCGATTTCCAGCTCCACTTCATTGACAGGCGGCGCAGATTCAACTGCTGCCGCGGGCTTTTCCTCTAAAGAAAAGATCGGCTCCAAGCTCTCCTGAAAAGCAATAGCATTATCTTCGCTCGGCAAGCTCATCGGCGGCTTAGCTTTCTTCATCGGAGCTTTCTGGATAAGAGGCGCTTTAACAGTAGCTTCCAATGGGAAATGCCAAACCGTAGCCAATTCTTCGGTATTATAAATTCCAGGGTTTCGGCCGGAACCGGCGCTCCGATTTATATAGTTATTGACTATCTTAGTCTTGCGCTCATTGACGCGCCGGACTTTAGCGAAATAAGCCGTGCTAGTGGCCGTAATGCTCATATCCGGCTTGAAACCGTTCAAATCTAAAGCAGAAAACTGCTTGATAAAACCGACAAAGCCATTAACAACCTTCTTCGGCATAAAAACCTCTTTCTTGGCAACATAAACGAAACGAAGCTTGCCATAAAATCCCATCTTGGCGATCTTGTTATGCAAAGCCTCGACTTGTTTCTTCTGTTTAGGTCGAAGCTCTACCATCGACAAGGGCTTAAACTCCTTCTCTTTAGTATCAACATCCCCCCACAATTTATAAATTGCTTCGCTAATTTCACCAATCAATTCCATAATTTTATCAATCGCATTATTGGCCCAGCTAGTAGTCGGCTTCTTGCCCATAATCTTGTCCACTTCACTGTCAGCCTCCTTGACCCAATCAAAACCAGTTGGAATCACTAAAGTCTGGAACCATAGTTGTTCTCCTCGCTGCAAGCTGCTGCATAAATCCATCAATGAAGCCATCGGATCCTTGAAGTAGCTCTCGTCCGGACCTAAGTTATGCTCAAATTCCTGGTAAAGCTTAATAGGAAACATCTGATTAGCGCTCTGGATAAACTCCGCTCCCCAGACATCATATTCTTCGTTGGGATATTTTTTAGGGACGCTCTCCGTGTAATCATCCACCTCGGATATTTCCGCATCTGGATATTGCGAGTAGACTGCTGATTCTACCAAATGGCGGAAATCAACCGGAGTCCGAATAATGAATTGGGTGTAGCCATCGATACTGATAATCTCAAAGGAGAAATAAAGCTGGCACTTCCCCTCCCAATACTTTTCGAAAAAATTAATAGTACCGTGACCGCCAGCCAGATAAGATAGCATGTTTTCTACGGCGCGCGGCGACTGTTCATTACCCCGAGGGATATCAATGGCTAAAAGCACATACTTAATACCGGAAAGGTAATTAGTCTGGACTTTGATCAACCACATTTCCTTGGCTGCCGCCAGAAACATCAGGGCGATTATCATCCAGCCATAATAAGCCATAAAACGCCACAACATGACGTCTGGCGGCAATTGAAAAAAAGCACTAATGGGTGATAAATCAACCACGATATTCATAAAAATTAGCTTAAATATTATACCCTTATTTTATCACAAAGCTAAAAAAATAAAAAGACGCTGATTGGTCAAAATCAGCGTCTTTTGTGGTCTAATTAAAGTTTTAATTACTGCCATTCTTTCAGGCCATACATGCCGCGATCGGTTAAAACATAGCGGTCGTCCAAAATCAATTCATTGTGGCAGGTGCCCGGATTAGCCTTCTTGCGGTCAAAACCAATCTCATTGATTTTGTCAGCAATTTCAGTAAAATGCATCGGCTTGCCATTATTCTTCAATACCAGATAAATCTTGTCGCTAATCTTCCGCGGATTGACCTCCGGCCACTCGCTTAATCCCCAATGGCCAAATTTATTGCGATCAATATCCTTAGCGGCTTGGATTAAAGAGTAGAGGGATTTATTGGCGTTAATAATTTCGCCTAATTCAGGGAAAATTTCATTCTTGAAAATCGGAGTAATGTCAGCCTCTTTTCCATTATCCAACTTCTCCTGATGCTTAGTATAAGATTCCAACTCCTTGATTAATCCTAACAGCTCTTCGATGGTTACGGTCTTTTTCGCCTTATTAATCTTGCTGGATAATTCCTTCGCTAAATCTTCCAAATGGCTGATAGTTTGATCCTTCAAGCGGTAGAAGGAATTGAAATTCTGATGCTTGTCCACCCGCTCCACCTGGTCTTCCAATAATTTAGAAATGATAAAGTCAAAATTCTTTTTATATAACTCCCTTTCAGAGTCAGAACTTTTAGCGTCAATGCAGAAAAGAGCCAGGATGTCTAACAAAAATTCGCGCTCCATCAGGCCGCCATGGGCCTCCAACAATTGGGAAACTGCGGTCTTGACGTCAGCCAAATAGCCTTCCAGACTTTCCAATTTCTTTAATTTACGGATGCCGCCGACTTCAATCTGGCGCACGCGCTCTCTGGTCAAATTATGCAAGCCGCCGATCTTCTCTAAGGTCTCAGCTTCGTTGCCGTTCAAACCAAAACGACGCACCAAAACATCGCGTTCGCGCTCCATTAAATCGCCAAACAAATTATTGACGATTTTGACGGCGTTTAGCTTATTCAGCTCTTCCGTCTTCTTATTTTTGACAATTTTTTCCAAGATATTCTCCATATAAGGAAAGATAATTTTTAATTAACTCTATATTGGCACATTTTTTTTACTTAGTCAAGGGGTAGACAAAAGCCCCATTTTATCCTTATTTCTCCATCATTTTCTCCATCTCAGTCGCGCCTAAACGCAATTTCAGGCTCTGCCGCTTTAATTTCAATTCTTTTCTGACAGTCCATAAGCGGCCTAATTCTTTCATCAGATACGGCTCAAAGAATAAAGCAAAAACCGTGCTCATAACCTGATAGCGCCAAGTGCGGCAGCGCGCCCGGCGCGAGTAAGGCAAGCGGCCGTACTTTAAAACCAAGATCCAATGATTTAAAAAAGACCACTGTTTGACCGCCCGGCTTTTGGCGCGCCGATTTTTAATAATCTGGCGCAGATTTTCCCCCAAAGGACTGACCGTCCGATCATGGTAGACTAAAGCCGCGGGTAATAATTTTATCTTCCAGCCCGCCAGCTGCAAGCGGTAGGATAAATCAACGTCCTCTTTATACATAAACATCAGCTCCTCTAAATATTCTTTTTTCCCGTTTGCCTCGTAAACAATATCTTCCAACGCTTCCAGTCTGATGAGCGCCGCCGCTCCGGTAAAGCCAAAAACTAATTCCGGGCCGAGAGGAAAAACCTCCTGCCCTTGATGGCGATCGGAAAAACGATGGCTGGAAGCAAATAATAAGCCATCGCTATCAATGATATTTGTCCGCTCGTTCCGAGTAAAATCCCAGCGCAAGATTCGGGGCGCAATGGCTCCTAATGATCTATCGCTATCCAAAGCGGTTATCATCTCCTTGATGCTATCTTCTGCCAAGACCGTATCCGGGTTGATCATCAGAAAATACTCAGCTCCAGCCGCCAAGGCTTTGTCTATTAGGAGATTATAGGCGCGGGCAAAGCCTAAGTTAGACCCAGCCCAAGCTAGCCTGACCTGAGAAAAGTTATCCTTGATATAAACGCTATTATCATTTTCGGCCTGATCGCTATTGTCCAAACAAACGACCAGAGCATCGCTGACAGCGGCAGACGACAAGGCCGCCTGCAGGCTAGGCAGAAAGAATGGCAAGTACTTGGCCGTTAAATTATTATAGGTAATAAAACCGACAGCTAATTTCATAGTGCTCCCATTCTACCCCTTATTTGACAAAAGCGCAAATTGTGTTAGATTAGGAAAGTACTTTTAAATATCAAACCGATGACAGACAAGCGCACCAAGGGCCATAGGGTCCAAGAAGAAGACGGACGTGTTCCGCAAGAATTTTTCCCTATAATGAAGGGAGGAAATCGCCAAAAAACCAGAGATAACCGGAACAAAAAAAAGAAAAGAAGAGAGACATAGCCTATCTCCCAAACAAAAAAAAGAGTCAACCGACTCTTTTTTCTTTTTATATTAGATTATTGCCATTTCCTGTCCTGGCGCACCAAGAGTTCACCCGCCTTTTCCGGCTCAGCCATTAATACCTTAACGACTTTTTCCATTCTAGCACCCTGAGAACCCTTAACCAAAATCAAATCATTTTCATTTACCAAAGGCAAAATCTTTTCGGCCGCCTCCAAGCTGTCTTTCATATAAACTACATTTTTCAAACCACTAGCAGCAGCTGCCTCGCCAATTAATTTTCCTTTCTCCCCGACCGCCACCAAAAAATCAACGGTCTGGGCCGCCTCCTTCCCGACTTCGCCGTGGCCAGATTCAGTAGCGCTCCCCAGCTCCAACATATCACCCAAAACAGCGATTTTCTTACCCCGAGCCAAACGGATCTCTTTTAACAAAGACAAAGCGGCTAAGGTAGACTCGGGCGAAGAGTTATAGGTGTCGTCGATTATCTTACTATTATTGCGACCCAAAATCAGATTCAAGCGACCGGCCGGCAGACTAAATTGACTTAGAGCCTGGGCAATATCGACCAAGTTAATACTATAGCGCAAAGCCACGGCGCTGGCGGCTAAAGCCGCATAAAGCGCGGGGTAACCGATAACTTGGGGCATGAATACCGGGACGATAGCCCCTTTGTAATTCAATTTAAAACTCAACCCCAACAAATTCTCGCTATCGCCCAACTGATGAAAATTAAAATTAATCTCCTGCGCCTTCAGATCAGCCGCCTCATCCAAGCCATAGGTTGTCACTTGGCATTTCACCGCTCCGGCCATCTCTCTGGTTAATTCATTATCATAATTTAAGACGGCTAATGACTCTTTGTCCAACTCCTCTACCAACACCTGCTTTTCTTTCTGGATATTTTCCGGCTTAGAAAAGAATTCCAAATGAGAAGAACCGACGCTGGTCACAATACCAATTTGGGGCCGGACAATACTCAGCAGATATTTCATATCACCCGGACGGTCAACTCCCATTTCTAACACCAAGACCGTCGGATAGTCCTTGGATTTTTTTAACAGCAGCTTTAGCCAAGAAACCAGAACTTTAATCCAGCCACTAATTGATTTCCCAGGCGAATCGACGCCTAAAATAGTCAGGGGCACTCCCAGCTCATTATTATAGTTCTTGCTGCTACGGCGGACATGGAATTTGCCCTGCAAGACAGCATAGACTGCTTCCTTGGTGCTAGTCTTGCCAATGCTGCCGGTAATGCCGACAACTTCGGGCCGATAGCGCCAAAGCACAGCCTGAGCCATTGATTTCAAAATAAATTGTAGTATTTTTTTCATATAATATTATTCCCTTTCCTTCGGTACTTGATAGTATTTTAGGAGAAAGTCAGCAATATCACCAAAAATCGGCGCGGCTGAACTTTCAGCGAATTTAAAACCTTTGGGTTTGTCCAACTTAACTAACATAACGAAGCGCGGCTTGTCAACCGGAGCTAATCCGACAAAAGTATGGATGTACTGCCCCTCCAGATAACCGCCAGAGCTGGAAGGAATTTGAGCCGTGCCAGTCTTGCCACCGACATAATAACCCGGAACTCCAGCTAATTTAGAATGGCCTTTCTCGACCACTTCAGCCAACATCGCCGAGACTGTTCTGGCGGCCTCAGGCGAAACTACCCGGCGCAATTCTTGCGGCTGGGTAACCGCTTTGCTGCCATCTTCAGAAATTATTTCTTGGACAATGTAGGGCTTCATAGCGACACCGCCATTAGCAAGAGCTGCATATGACATGACCATTTGGAGCGGAGTGACAGCTAAGCCTTGGCCAAAAGAAGCCGTAGCGGCATCAATGGGTCTGATCTTCTCGCGTAGCAAAGATTTAATATTGCCCGCGCTCTCAGCGCTAAGCTCGATACCGGTTTTTTCGCCAAAGCCGAACTTCTTTACATAATCAGCAAAAGTCTTAGAACCGATTTGTTCCATGGCAAAGATGGCTCCCAGATTGAGAGACTTCTCTAATACAGTCTTCATATCCGACTTGCCATGAGCGCCTTGGGTTTCATAATCCGAATTAGCTATCGGCTTATTCCAGCCTTCTATCATCCTTTTGCCCGTATCATTATAAGTGGTGGCTGGCGTGACTTTCTGCTGGTCGAGCGCCGCAGCCATGGTCAAGGTCTTGAAGACTGACCCAGGCTCATACTGGCGACTAACTGCCGGATTCAAAAAAGTACTGACGCTTTTGACTTCCGAGTAATTATTCGGGTCAAAATCAGGCCAAGAACACATTGCGATAATTGCTCCAGTGGCAGGATTAACGACTATAACCGTCGCGCTGTCATACTTGTAGCGCGCCTCGGCGTCTTGCAGTTTTTGACAAACATAAAACTCTACCGTCCGATCAATGGTCAAAACTAAATCCTGGCCGGCTTCCGGCTTGATATATTCCCGATCATTGACGATGATAGTCTTGCGACTCAGACCGCCGCTCTTTTCGCTTTTGACATAACCATCAGAGCCGCTCAACTCCTCGTTAAAGAACTCCTCCAAACCATAATTACCCTTGTTTTCCAAGTTAACAAAGCCCCAAAGATGGGATCCGAGATTATTTTCCGGATAATAGCGGTATGGCTCCATGTCGTAGGCTAAGCCCTTAAAAGTAATCGGATTGCCAGAATCAATTTCGCTCTTCTTATAAATCAAATTATTCTTGATCTCCAAATCAGCGCCAGCCACCGGGCTGAGCTCAGTACTTAAAAGGGCGGCATATAATCGAAGCAGATCTTCGGAGCTGACTTTTTTCTGCATCATCTCATAAGGGTCGTCAGCTTTATTTAATTTTTCTAAATAGGCATTAAGGATAACGGCGCGGCGTTCATTGATTTCCAGGTCCCGCTTCATCTTGCGAAACTCACTCCACTCCGCATCATTTGGTAGGGCTGAGCGGCGCGCCAAGACTTCATTCCTTTTTTGTTCTCTCTCAGTCGCGGCCAGCGGCAAACTCTCAATATATTTCAACTCTTCATCCAGACCCTTTTGGTCTTCGTTCGCCAAAAAATTATCAACTTCTTTTTCTACTCCGGCCTGATCAAAAACTTCATAAAATTTCTGCGCCACCGCCTCTCTTAACTCAGCCGGCAGATCTTTGGGAATGGCAAAGATGGTAGCAAAGCTTTTGCTGACAGCGACGGCTGATAATTCGCTCGTTCCTAGGCTGGGGCTATAATTATTGATAAAAATTTGTCCGCGAGAAGCCGGCAGATCGCTATAAGCGCTCTGCTGTTTGGCGGCCTTAGCCGAATAAGCTTGACCCTCTTTGATTTGGAGGACGTAGAGGCGATAAGCCAAAGATAGAACCAATAAAAAAACAATCGCCAAAACTAGATTCAGACGATTGGAAGAAAAGTCGCTGGTTTTAAGTGTCGTGGCCATAAGAAAAATCGCTAACTAGGCCATAATTCATAACGCAATAAGGTCGGGCCTTATGAGCTATGGCCTAGATGCCTACCTCTTCGCTATAACATCTTCGTTAACAGTCAAATATTCCATTTTATCAATCGCTACCATTCTTAAATCAGCTAAGCGGCCCTCAATATTCTGATATGATTCTAAGGCGACTTTGCGGGCCGTTACCTCCTGGTTCTCAGTGGCCAAAACTTGCTCCTGCTTCTTCAATTCCTGCAACTTAAAACCCTTCACCACCAAGTTATTAATACCAACCAGATAATAAGCGCCGGCGACAAGAATCAAAGCAATCAAGAATAAATTAAGAGCTTTAATCTTTAAGATATTCGGTTTAGAAGAATTAATGTGACCCATATATTTATTGTTATTTTTAGATAATTTTATTTTAACTTTTCTATTATTCTCAGCTTAGCGCTGCGCGACCGCGGATTATTCTTGATTTCAGCGGCGGTCGGGATAATGGCCTTTTTGGTTATCAGCTTGACAACCGGCTGATGGTGACAGTTGCAAATCAGGGTTTCGGGCGGACAAACGCAAGTCTTAATCTGGTCTTTAAAAAAATGCTTTACTATCCGGTCCTCCAAGCTATGGAAGGAAACGATAGCTAAGCGGCCGCCAGGGGCTAATAATCTGACAGCTTGAGGCAGAACCAGCTCCAAACTCTCCAATTCCCTATTAACGGCTAAGCGTAAGGCCTGAAAGGTTTTCGTCGCGGGATGGATCTTGGCGCGGCGGAATTGCCCCGGAACTGCCGCTACCACTATTTCCGCTAATTCGGTCGTGGTCCTGATCGGCTTCTCCTGCCGGGCACTGACAATGGCGTTAGCGATGCGGAAAGCAAAACGGTCTTCACCATAGCGGGCGATTACATCAGTCAACTCTTTAGCGCTTAAATTATTTACCAAATAAGCCGCATCTTCGGTTTCATTTTTGGCAAAAGCCAGGGACAAGGGGGCAGTTTTTAAGAAAGAGAAACCGCGCTCCGCTTCATCTACCTGAGCTGACGACAATCCCAGATCTAACACGATGCCATTGACCTGGAACTGATTGAAATTTTGATGAACGATTTTTTCTAAATTCCGAAAATTATCCTGAACTAATGTAATATTTTTTATTCCCCTCTCTTTAATTATCTTCTGGGCATTCTTAATCGCGCTATCATCTAAATCAATTGCCAATACTTTTCCCTTCTCGCCCACGGCTTGAGATAAATTGGTGGTATAACCGGCTCCACCCAAAGTTCCATCAACGAAGAACTGTCCGGATTGCGGATCAAGCCCTTGCATCACCTCGTTCAACATCACTGGTATGTGGTGGTAGGACATGGTGGTAGGATGTTAAATACCTAAATCTCCCAACTCTTCGGCGATAGCATTACTATTCTTCTCGGTCTCTAGCTTGTAAGCCTGCCAATTAGCCTCATCCCAAATTTCCAAATGATTATAAAGACCGGCGATAATAACTTTCTTCTTTAAAGTTGAAAACTGACGGAGATATTCCGGCAAAGTGATACGACCCTGATTATCAAATTCTAGATCCATCGCGCCGGCTAACAAATGGCGGGCGAAAGCCCGGCTCTTAGCCTGGCTGATAGGCAAAGCGGCAAAACGAGCGGCAATCTTCCCCCATTGTTCTTTGGTATAAAGGAATAAACAATTATCCAAACCCTTGGTCACGACCGCGCCCTTTTTCAAGATAGCGCGAAACTTAGCCGGAATGGCTAAGCGTCCTTTGTCATCAAGAGTATGATTGTATTCGCCGATAAACATAGAATTTAATTAAAATTAGGCATTCCCCATAATTCACCACCTTTCACCTTAATACTATAATTATACACCACCAATCCCCTGCCGTCAACATTCTAATTTTGGCCAAAAATCAACAAAAATAGGGATAAATCAGCGTTTATCCCTATTTATTCACAAGTTATTAAATTGTCCCTGAAACAAGCCCCTAACTTATCAACAGGCTAGCTTAATCCACTAAAGTAATAAATAAATCCTCATTCGGCTCATGGGGCAAATGGCCGACATTATTGATGTAATTAATCTTGATATAACCATCGCGATCAACCACTAATTTACTGACGGATGATTGAAAAATTTCCATAGACAGGAAGCCGATAATATCAGCACTAAGGATACTGGTAATTATGGATTTAATGATGTTGCCGTGGCAGAACAAAGCGACCGTCTTGCCTTTATTGTGCTTGTAGATATCAGCGATCAAACGGCGTCCTTCGGTT
>JAKLGM010000011.1:0-21267 GCA_022710685.1 Patescibacteria group bacterium
TCAGATCCAGGTGAAGTTCCGTAACGAAAAAAGAGCTAAGGCCGGATTATTGCGTGGTCGGGAATTCTTTATGAAGGACATGTATTCCTTCCATCCGGACCAAGATAGTTTGGACAAATATTATGATGAGGTCAAAGCGGCTTATTTCCGGATTTATGAACGCTTGGGCTTGAAAGATTTAACCTATCTGACTTATTCTTCCGGCGGGGCTTTTTCTAAATATTCCCATGAATTTCAGACATTGATTGATGCTGGCGAAGACCATATCTATATTTGTCCGAAGTGCAAGATAGCAGTTAACCGGGAAATCATCGAAGAGCAGAAATCTTGTCCGGTTTGCGGCAATACTGATTTAACTGAAGCGAAGGCGATTGAGGTCGGTAATATTTTCAAGCTGGGAACTAAATTCTCTAATGCTTTTGAAATGAAATACATGGATGCCGCCGGTGTCGCCCGCGAAGTGATCATGGGTTGCTATGGTATGGGTCCGAGTCGGATATTGGGCACCATCGTGGAGGTCTTCAAGGATGAAAAGGGCATTGTTTGGCCGGCTAGCGTCAGTCCTTTCAAGGTTCATTTACTCTCGCTCAAAGAGAATGCCGCGGCTGAGAAGATCTATCAGGAGTTATTACAGAATAATATTGAAGTCTTGTATGATGATCGGGAAGAAGTCGGAGCCGGTGAAAAATTCGCTGATGCCGACCTTATCGGTTGCCCTTATCGCCTGGTAGTATCAGCTAAGACTTTAGCGGCGGGCGGAGCAGAGCTCAAGGCTCGATCCGGCGATCAAATGGAGATTATCGCTTTAGATCAGATTGTTGATAAACTTAAATAATTAATAGCATGTGGGGAAAAATATTTGGAAAATTTAGCCGTTTCGGCCATGACCTCGGAGTAGACTTGGGCACCAAGAATACTCTAGTTTATGTTGAGAAGAGGGGAATAGTCATTAATGAGCCGAGTGTGGTTGCCGTCAATTCCCGTACCACTGAGATTCTAGAAATCGGGCGTGAGGCCAAGAAGATGGTGGGTAAGACCCCGGGCCATATCCAGACGGTTAAACCGCTGGTGGATGGCGTAATTTCTGATTTTGAGGTGACTGAGAAGATGTTAAAGTATTTTATCAAGAAGGTTCATAGCGAAAATTTTTCTTTTATCCCGCGTCCGCGCGTAATTATCGGCATTCCGCTGGATATTACCGAAGTGGAGAAAAAAGCGGTGGAGGATGCCGCTAAATCAGCCGGCGCCCGCCGGGTGTATTTAGTGGAAGAAGTTATGGCGGCCGCTATCGGCGCCCGTCTGCCGGTTTTAGATGCTACTGCCAATATGGTAGTAGATATCGGCGGCGGCACGACGGATATCGCAGTTATCTCCTTGGGCGGCGTTGTCTCCTACAAGTCTCTGCGTTTTGCCGGCAATGAACTGGATAATAATATCATTGAGTATATTCGTGAGGAATTTAATCTTTTGATCGGTGATCAGATGGCCGAAGCTATCAAGATCCAAATCGGTTCAGCGATTCCTTTTGATGAGCCGCGCGAGATGGAGGTCCGGGGCCGCGATCTGATTAACGGTCTGCCTAAAGCTATCACTCTGAGCGATACTGAAATCAGGAGCGCTTTAAGCCGGACGGTTAATAAAATTGTAGAAAATATCAAATTAACTCTAGAGACTACTCCGCCGGAGTTGGTGTCTGATATTTATGAGCGGGGAATTTTCTTGACCGGCGGCGGTGCCTTGCTCTATGGTTTGGATAAATTGATTTCTGAAGCCACTAAGACCCCGGTAGTAGTGGTTGACGATCCTCTGACTTGCATGGCGCGGGGAACTGGTATCTTATTCGCTAATGAAAAAATATTAGAGAAAGTTATAGTGCTGCCTAATATCGCTTAGTTATGTTGATGGGAAAATTAAAACGGCATTTTAAATTAATAGTAGTTGTCGGACTACTTATTTTTTTGCATTACACCAGGATTTTAGCGCCGGTGGAGCGTCTTTTGGTTAAGGCTGGCCAGCCGCTCTATAATAAATTTTATGAATGGAGTTCGTCCAGCCGGGCTAAATATGACGCTCGGGTCAATAAACTAGACAAAGATGCCCGGATTAGCGATTTGGAAAGGCAGCTGAGCGAATTGACCGTCGCTAATGCTAAATTGCAAGAATTAGAAGGAGAAAACCAGAAGTTAAGGGAATATTTGAATTTTTTTGATACGCAGAAATTAAATTATCTTTTAGCCCGCGTTACCGCCCAGGAGAACTTTTTAGATGCCGCTAAATATGGCCAGAACATTGTTATTAATCGGGGGCAGAAAGATGGCGTCGTCCCGGGACTGGCAGTTATCAATAGCTCGGGCGTAGTTGTCGGTAAGGTTTTGGCCGTGGCTGATAATTCTTCCCGAGTCTGCTTGCTGACTAATAATACTTGCAAGCTGGCAGTCAGCATCTTAAATCAGAACCGGACTATCGGCGTGACTGAAGGTGATTTAGGATTAACCGTTAAAATTAACTTCGTCGGGCAGACGGAAAAAATTAATCCGGAAGAAATCGTAGTGACCTCGGGCTTAGAAACCAGCATTCCGGCCGGGCTAGTAGTGGGGCGAGTCAGTCAGATTGATAATAATCAAAATGATGTTTGGCAGAATATCAATGTAGAGCCACTGGTTAATTTTGATAACCTAGGAGTGGTATCGGTGGTTCTGCCTTAGGCTTTTATGAAAAAATATTTTGCTACTTTTCTTTATATCATCCTGATAATAGCGGCCGTGGTTTTACAGCAGGCCGGACTTAACTCTTTGCCTTATTGGTTTAGTCGCCTCAATTTATCTTTGTTGTTGGTTATTGTCTTTTTGTTCTTTTTGGATTTTAAGAAAGTATTGATTCTGTCATTAGGTCTGGGTCTTTTGCTAGATATATTTTCTTTCCAATTTTTTGGCGCTTATACGATGACTTTTTTTGTTACGGTTTTTCTGGCAGACCTGCTTTTAACTAATTGGTTTACCAACCGCTCTACCTATTCCTTCTTGGCCCTGACATTTTTTACCACCTTATTCTATAATTTTTTCTTATACTTCTTGCTTTATCTGAGTAATTTCTTGACGGATAAGGCTTTTTTTCTATTTTCCGGCACTTTCTGGCTGGGCTTGGGTTTGGAGTTGCTTTGGAATTTGGGGGCGGTTTTCCTGATTTTTTGGACTATGAGCTTGACTAGTCATCGTTTGAAGCCGATTTTCTTGGAAAGACGCTAGTTTCATGCTAAAATAATAGAGGATAAAATAACCATTTTTCTTATGAAATACGATATTGTGACCGTCGGCGGCGCTACCGAAGATTTTTCTTTTTATACCCACGAGGGCCGCTTAATTGAAGAGTCAAAGGCTGGCCGGCTTATCAAGCAGATCGCCTTTGATTATGGCGCCAAGATTGGCATTGACCGAGTCTATTCCACTTTTGGCGGCGGAGCCGCTAATACCGCCGTAAATTTAGCTGGTTTGGGATTCAAGACGGCCGCTGTTTTAGCTTTAGGCGATGACGAGCGGGGCCGGGAAGTGATTAATAATCTGAGGCGGAAGAAAGTGGCGACCGCGCTGGTCAAACAGATCAAAGGTGATACTAGCGGTTTTTCTTTTATCGTCATCAATAAGAATAACGAACGAATCATATTTTCCCATCGCGGCGCTAATACCGAATTACGCTTAGGCGCCAAAGATTTGGCAGCGATCAAGTCTTCCGGTTGGGTCTATATAGCTTCTCTGTCGGGCAAGTATTGGCAATCAGATTTGAAAAAGATTTTTTCTTTGCCGCGGGTCAGAAAAATCTGGAATCCAGGCCAAACGCAATTAGCTGGCGGTCGGAAACAGATTGCTAAGTTTTTGGAGCAGACTGATGTTTTTTGCTTGAATAAAGATGAAGCCTTGGAGCTCGTAGTGGCAAGCTCTGTTTCAACTAAAAAAATGGATATTAAAAAGCTTTTACTGTTAATCCAGTCTTGGGGCCCGAAGATGGTGGTGATTACCAATGGCCGCCAGGGAGCCGACCTTTATGATGGCGCCCGCTTCTATCACCAAGCTATTGTCCAGAAACAGAAACGCCGCGACACTACCGGTGTCGGTGATGCTTTTCATTCTTCCTTCTGGGCCGGGCTGGAGCTTTATCGGGGCGACATTAAGCGCGCTCTGCGTCTGGCAGTTTTGAATACCGCCTCAGTGGTGTCTAAAGTCGGAGCCCAGAACGGTTTGTTGATTAAAGCGGATTTAACTAAATATAAAATTTAAGCATATGATTGACGGAGTTATTATTAAACCTTTAGAAAAGTTCGTGGATGACCGCGGCTGGCTGATGGAAATTTACCGTCGGGATGCTGACAACTATCAACCGCTCATGTCCTATTTAAGTTACACTAAGCAGAATGTGGCGCGCGGCCCGCATGAACACGTTGGCCAAAGCGATTTTTTCGTTTTTCCCGGACCAGGGGATTTCATCCTTCATCTTTGGGATCGGCGTGAAGATTCCGCTACTAAAGGGGAAAAAATGGAAATCAGGGTAGGAGAAACTGAGCCTTGCGCTGTTATTGTGCCGCCTGGGGTGGTCCATGGCTATAAATGCGTTTCGCCTAGCGGAGCTTTTTCCGTTAATCTGCCGGACAGATTATATAAGGGTGAGAACAAATCCGAGGTTGTGGATGAAATCCGGTGGGAGAGTAATCCCGACTCGCCTTATAAAATAGAATAATGATATGGATTGTGTATTTTGTCAGATAATCAAGGGGAAAATTCCAGCGCAGCTAGTCTATGAAGATGACACTAGCGTAGCTTTTTTGGATATTAATCCGACTACTCCCGGCCACACTTTGGTCATGCCCAAGGCCCATCATGCTAATTTTGAAGAAATTGATGAGGCGGGGTTGGCGGCGGTGATGCGGGCGGTGAAAAAAGTCGGGCAGAGCTTGAAAGATAATTTAGGAGTCGCGGGTTATAATGTTTACGAAAATAATGATCCGATTGCTGGACAGGTAATTCCTCACATTCACTTTCACGTCATTCCGCGCTATCCCGGTGATGGACTAGAGCTCTGGCCGCAAGGGAAGTATGAATCGGGGGAGGCAGAAAAAATATTAAATAAAATAAAAATTAATTAATAATATTAAAAACCAAAACTATGTCTAATAAAATTTTTATCATCGAAGACGAGGAGAATATCTTATACGGTCTGCAAGACCACTTTACTTCTGACGGTTATGAAATAGAAATCAGCACCGCCGATGAAGAATTGGAAGATTTGTTGGTTCGGATAAAAAAATATCGTCCGAAATATGTTATCTTAGATTTGCTCTTGCCAAAGCTGGATGGTTTAGAAATCATCAAGCGCTTGAAGACCGATGATGAAACTGCCGAAATTCAAGTCTTAGTTTTTACTGACTTAAGCGATGAAGATTCTAAGACTCGGAGCGTGGGCTTGGGCGCTAATTATTTCTTCTTGAAGAGTGAGATGGATATTCACGAATTTGCCGATAAAGTTGAGAAGATTATTGAGAACAAGCAGGTTAACGACGCTTCGGCTGATGATGCTGAGGAGAATGACCTGGTTTTAGAATAAAGCTTGACAGCCAGTCGGGAATTGATTATTATTAGAAGGTCTAACTATTTTAGCCTCTAATTAATTATGAGTAGTCCTACCACCAAAGACCTGGTTTATTCCATCTTGCAGGCCGGCCAAATCTGGCGCGAGCGGGCACGAGCGGAAAGCAATCTGACGGATTGTTCTTTTTTGCACCTGCACACCTTGCATTATTTGGAGACAAATGGGGCGGCTAGCATGAAAGATGTCGCTAATTTTTTGCATATTACTCCGCCTTCGGCTACTTCTTTGGTAAATTCTTTGGTTCGCCGCGGTTTTTTGTCCAGGGTTAATAATGAATCTGATCGCCGGGTAGTGAAGCTGGCATTAACCAAAACCGGTCGCAGCTTGCTGCAAAATAGTTTTAAGCGGATGTTGGCTTTAGTGGAAAAGAATATTAATCGGCTGAGCGAAACGGAGAAGAAGACTTTGCTGGCTATTATTAAAAAAATTTCTTAATAAAATATAAATACAAATTATCAATATGAAAAAGAAATGGCTGATTATCATCTTAGTAGCGGTAGTAATTGGCGCCCTGGGTGTCTGGCTGTCTAAGCGTAGCACTCCAGTCCAATATACCACGGTTGATTTGGTCCGGACTAATTTAGTCCAGACGGTGAGCGAAGTCGGGACGGTCAAGGCCAGTAAAGAGCTGGAGTTGAATTTTTCCACCGTCGGCCGCCTGAGCAAAATCGATGTGGCCGTAGGTAACTTGGTAAAAAAAGATCAGATTTTATTAGAGCTGGATCAGAGCTCCCTTTTAATCAAGGAACAGGAGGCCCGCTCAGCTTTAGAAGTGGCCCGCGCTAATTTGAGAAAGATTTTAGCCGGAGCTACGCCGAGCGAATTAGCGGTTTATGAATCTCAGGTCAACCAGGCGCGCACTGCCTATTTAGCCGCCCAGGAAGACTATCAGAAGGCTAAGGATAGCGTTGATGAAACCATCGCTCAGGCACAGAAGAAATTAAATGATTTGCAATCCACCAGCCCTTTGATTAACAGTTATCAGCAGTCTATCAATAATAATCGCAATAATTTATTGATTAGCGCTGATTCTAAGGTCGCCGCCGCTGGCGTTGCCCTAGATTATGCTGATCGGATATTGAGTGACAAAGATATTGAGGATTTATTGAGCGTCAGAAATACTATCTATCTTTCCTATACCAAAAACTACTATAGCCAGGCGCGGATTCTAGAAGCTACTGCTAAAAACGCTTTGGCGGCCGCTAAGACTAATAGTAGCGAAGCCAATCTGGACAGCATGATAGCTAGCGTTGGGGATTACCTCAGCGTTGTTTTCCAAGTGACCTCTAATCTTTTTAGCGTTTTAGAAAATTCCATCACTTCAGCTTCGTTTACTCAGGCGGAATTAGAGACTTTCAAGACCAACGTTAATAGTCATACCAACACTATCAGCACGGCGATTTCGGCCATGCAGAGCGCTAGCTATACCTACAAAAATTCCTTAGTAGCTTTGACTGACGCCATCAAGACAGCTCAGAATAATTTAAGTTCGGCTCAAGTTAACGGCCGGCAGCAATTGGCTACAGCCAGTTCTCGGATTGATTCTACTAGAGAGAGCTGGGATTTAACCCAAAAGCAGTTAGCTAAAGTCAAAACTCCGGCGCGAAATGAGGATGTGGCCTTGGCTCAAGCCCAGGTAGCTCAAGCCGACGCTAATTTAAATTTAGTCAAGAAACAACAGGTTGATAATACCATCCTGGCGCCAATGGACGGCCAGATTACCAAGATCAATTATGAAATTGGCGAACAGGTCAATGCCGCCAAGGCGGCCGTGACGATGTTGACGGAAAATAATTTCGAAGTGGAGGTTGATATTTCCGAGTCCGATATCTCTAAGGTCAAAGTCAATAATCCGGCTGTCATCACTTTTGACGCTTTAGGCGAAAGCCGCAAGTTCAAGGGAACAGTTTATTTCATTGAGCCGGCTTCCACGGTTATTTCTGACGTTATCTACTACAAGGTCAAAGTGAAGTTAATTGATGATGCCAATACCTTGCTTGATATCAAAGCGGGCATGACTGCCAACGTGATTATCACTACTAATAGTAAAGAGAATGTCTTGGCTGTCCCGTCTCGGGCAATATTAGAAAAGAATGGTGACGGTAAATTTGTCCGCGTTTTGCGCGACAAAGATCAGATGGAAGAAGTTGTCGTCCGTGTCGGTTTAAGCGGCAGTGAAGGCTTGGTAGAAGTAACTTCGCCCCAGCTGCAAGAAGGTGACAAGATCGTGACCTTCATAAAAAATGGAAAATAAGATTATGCTCATAGAAGTATCTGACTTGAAGAAGAATTATACGAGCGACGAGGTCGTGACCAATGTGCTCCACGGCCTCTCTTTTAATATTGCCCAAGGAGAGTTTGTTTCTATCATGGGCCCGTCCGGCTCCGGTAAATCAACCTTAATGCATATTTTGGGTCTGCTGGACCGGGCTTCGAGCGGCCGCTACGTCTTAGAAGGACGGGATGTGACTTCTTTGAGCGATAATGAATTGGCCAAATTGAGAAATGACAAGATCGGTTTTGTCTTCCAGGCTTTTAATCTTTTGCCTCGGACTACGGTCTTGGAGAATGTTAAGTTGCCATTGATTTATTCTGACCATCGTCATGAAGCTGACAAGAGGGCTAAGGATGTTTTGGAAAGCGTCGGCTTAGGTCATCGCTTGCACTATCACACTAACCAGATTTCCGGTGGCGAAAAACAGCGCGTGGCTATTGCTCGCGCTCTGGTTAATGAACCTTCGGTTATTTTCGCCGATGAACCTACCGGCAATTTAGACTCCAAGAGCGGTATTCAGATTATGGAAATTTTGCAAGAGTTAAATAATGCCGGTAACACCATCATCTTGGTTACTCATGAAACTTATACTGCCGAGCACGCCAAAAGGATTTTGCGTGTCAAAGACGGCTTGATTGTCGGCGATGAAGTGGTCCAGAATCGCCGCATTGCCCAAGATGGCGCAGCCTTGAAATAATTTTTATGGTCTTCCCGATAAAAGAATCGATTAGAATATCAATCAAAGCCCTTCTGGCCAACAAAGCCAGAAGCTTTTTGACTATGCTGGGAATTATCATCGGCGTCGGTGCGGTAGTTTTGATAATTTCTTTGGGGGCCGGAGCCCAGAGTTTAATTTTGGATCAGATTAAAAGTACCGGCAGCGATTTGATTGGCGTTTTGCCCGGCAAGTCAGAGAGCGATGGACCGCCGGCTACAGCTATGGGTGTGGTTATCACCACCTTGACCGCTGAAGATATGGAGGCTATCAAAACCCAAGTGCCTCATTTAGTTTCCGCTACCGGCTATTCCCGTGCTTTAGCCACGGCCACTTGGGGAAATAATAGCTATGATACCAACATTAACGGCGCCTCAGCTGATTATTTGCAGACTGAAGGCGGCCAAGTTTTAGTTGGCCGTTGGTTTACCGCCGAGGAGGATAATAATTTAGCTCGAGTCGTGGTTTTGGGCAGTACGGTCAAACAGGAGTTATTTGGCGATTCGGACGCTGTCGGCCGGCAGATAAAGATCAAAAAGCAGATATTTGAAGTTATTGGCGTCATGGCAGAAAGAGGTAAGGTAATGTTTGTAGATTATGATGATCAGATTCATGTGCCTTTGCGTACGACGCAGAAGCTGATTAATGGCGTTAACTACCTTAGTTTTATTAGAGCTAAAGTTGACAGGGAAGAAAATATTGATGAGGCCTTAGTTGAAGTCCAGGCTGTTTTGCGCCAGCGGCATGAGATAGACGATCCATCTGGAGCGGCTGATGATTTTTCTGTTCGCAGTATGGCTCAGGCTTTAGATATGATTACGACTATCACTGATGCTTTGCGTTATTTTCTGATAGCTATGGCGGCTATTTCTTTAATTGTCGGCGGCATCGGCATTATGAATATTATGCTAATATCAGTTAATGAACGGACCAGGGAAATCGGTTTGCGTAAAGCCGTGGGAGCAAATAATAATAATATTATCAGCCAATTTTTGTTAGAAGCAGTCGTCTTGACTCTTTTGGGCGGTACCATCGGAATTATCATGGGGATTATATTATCTTGGCTGGTCTATCTGGTGGTCAACCATTTAGGTTATAACTATGATTTAGTCATAACCTTTTCTTCTGTTATTTTGGCTTTGTCAGTTTCTACTTTAATCGGTTTGGTTTTTGGTATCTATCCGGCCCGGAAAGCTAGCCGACTAGAACCAGTTGAAGCTTTGAGTTATGAATAATTTATCTACTTCCATTAAAATATCACTGCAATCGATGAATGCCAACCGTTCGCGGACGGCACTCACGGTTTTAGGTATCATGATCGGTATCGCTAGCGTCATTATAGTCTATTCGGCCGGTGAGGGCATCAGAGGACTATTAACTGACCAGCTGGAATCTTTTGGCACTGATATTATTCAGACCGAAGTCAAAGTTCCGACCGGGAAAAAGGGAAGTTCGGGAGAAACTCAGAGCGCGATGGCTATCGCTTCCGGCGTTCAAGTGACGACCATGACTTTGGAGGATATGGAAGATATCAAGCGCTTGAAGAATATCAACAGTGGTTATGCGGCTGTCTTAAGCCAAGAGAAAATCAGTTATGGCAACGAATTGCGTAAGGCCTTTATCTTCGGCGTTAGCGCTGATTATGCCAAGATTGATAAAACCGAGATAGCTCAAGGGACGTTTTTTAGTGAAGAAGAAGACCGGGGTTTGGCTTATGTCGTGGTTTTGGGGAGCAAGATGAAAGAGAAGCTCTTTGGCGATTCGGATGCTATTGGCAAGTATGTTACTTTGCGTAAGTCTAAATTCAAAGTTATTGGCGTTATGGAATCCAAGGGAGCAGTAATGGGTATGGATTTTGATGATTATGTCTATGTCCCCATCAGGACTTTGCAAAAAAAGATTATGGGCATTGATTATGTTATGTATATGGTTCATAAGTTCAACGATCAGAAGATAGTGGCTGATACCGGCGAGGAGATTAAGGCACTTTTACGCGCGAACCATAACATCACTGACCCGGATCGGGATGATTTCCGTGTTTCCACTATGGAAGACATGATGGCGACATTAAACACCGTCACTGATGCTATCACTTGGTTGCTTCTGGCTATCGTCGCCATATCGCTTTTGGTAGGTGGTGTCGGCATTCTTAATGTGATGTATGTTATTGTCAGTGAACGGACGGCTGAGATCGGTCTGCGTAAAGCTGTGGGAGCGAACTACTCTTCTATCATGCTGCAATTCTTGGTGGAATCAACTATGATTACCATGGTTGGCGCCGTCTTTGGCATTATCGGCGGCATCTTAATTTCCTGGTTGATTAGCGTCGGCGCTAACGCCGTTGGCCTGACTTGGCATTTTTCTATACCGCTAAAAGCCTTTATTGTTTCTTTGGTGTTTGCTTTTTCTTGCGGTATCGGTTTTGGCGTCTATCCGGCCAAAAGAGCGGCCAATATGGATCCGATCGAAGCTTTGAGGAGGGAATAGCTCGGGATTATTACATTGACTATTTGTGGGTTATGAGTTAAAATTGTCTAGTATTACTAGAAAAACCATATGTTTATCAAACGCATTGGAATCGATTTAGGCACAACTTATACTTTGGTTTACCTGCCCAAAAGGGGAGTGGTTATTAATGAGCCTTCAGTGGTGGCGGTGTCCGTGGACGACCGTAAGATTTTAGCTGTGGGCAATGAAGCTAAGGATATGGTGGGACGAACTCCGGATACCATCATGGCTCTGAAGCCTCTGAAAGATGGCGTTATTGCCGACTACAAGACAACCGAAGCCATGATCCGTTATTTTATCAACAAGACTTTGGGCGGGATGCGCATTTTCCGTCCGGAAGTTATGGTGGCGGTTCCGGCTGGTATTTCTTCAACTGAAAGAAGGGCCGTGATTGAAGCCACTCTGGCTGCCGGCGCTAAAGCTGCTTATATTATCAAGGAGCCGGTGGCAGCTGCCATTGGCGCTGATATCCCGATTTCTTCGGCTACCGGTCACATGATCGTTGACATCGGCGGCGGTACGGCGGAAATGGCAGTTATTTCTTTGGGTGGCGTGGTCGCCTCGACTTCAGTTCGGGTCGGCGGCAATAAGTTTGATGGTGCGATTTTGGAATATGTAAAGAAAAAACATAATTTGGTTATCGGCGAAAGAACAGCCGAAGAAATCAAGATCAAAGTCGGTTCAGCTTTATTCTTGCCAGATGAAGAAAAGTTAAGTATGGAAATTAACGGCCGCGATACGGTTTCTGGTTTGCCGCGGACATTAGTTATCACTAGCGATGATGTCACGGAGGCTATCCAGGGCGAATTGGAAGAAATCTTGAATGCTACTAAAAAAATATTACAGCAGACTCCGCCGGAGTTAGTGGCTGATATTATTGACCGGGGCATTGTGATTTCCGGCGGCAGCGCTTTGTTGCGCCACATTGATCAATTATTTTCTCGCGCCATTGGCGTTTCGGCTTACATTGCTGATGATCCGCTCTTATGCGTAGCCAAAGGCACTGGCATTGCTTTGGATAATTTAGACTCTTACAAGCGCAGTATTTTAGCGGCTAAATAATACTATGACTATTGGCATTGATGCCTCTCGCGCCAATCGAGTTTACAAGACTGGCACTGAGTGGTATTCCTATTATTTAATTAAGAATTTAGCGGAAATTGACCACAAAAATCGCTATATTTTGTATACCGACCAGCCTTTGGCCGAAGAATTAGCGCAGATAGTCAGACAGCATAAAAACTTTACGGCCCGTTGTCTAAAATGGCCGTCGCATTATTTTTGGACCCTGGGTCGTTTAAGCTTAGAAATGCTTTTCCGCCGACCACGGGTTCTTTTTGTGCCGGCCCATTCCATCCCTTTGATTCATCCGCGCCGGACAATTACCACTATTCATGATATTGCCTTCAAGCGCGAAGGCGGAGTTTATCTAGAGCAGACAGTTGATCGGGGCAGTCATTTCTGGCGAAGTTTTTTAGTCAGTTTAATCAAACATTTTTCTTTATTTACGGGACAGGGTTACAAGTATGATTCCACTACTTATTTGGATTGGTCGACGCGCTACGCTTTGCGTCATGCCAAGAAAATAATCACTGTTTCTAATTACACCAAAGAGGAAATCGAGCGCACCTATCAGGTTCGGTCGGGCAAGATTACGGTTATCCATAATGGGTATAATAATTTACTTTACCGGAAGAATGATGAGCCGGCTAAATTGAAAGCGACTCTGGAAAAATATGGGTTAAATTTCCCCTACCTCCTTTATGTCGGCCGCCTAGAAAAGAAAAAGAATATTCCGATGCTGTTAGAGGCCTTTGCTTTATTGCGGGAAAATAATCCTGAGATCAAGACGAAACTAGTCTTGATCGGTCATGCCGGTTTTGGCTATGATGAGATAAAATATATTATTGAAGAATATGATCTGAATTCCGAAGTCCTGCTGTTGGGTTGGGTAGCCGAAGCTGACTTGCCCTATCTCCATCATGGCGCGCAGGCTTTTGTTTTTCCTTCCCGGCACGAAGGTTTCGGCATCCCAGTGATTCAAGCTTTGGCTTGCGGCGTTCCGACTGCGGTTTCTGATATCCCGGTTTTGCGGGAAGTGGCCGGAGAGGCCGCTCTCTATTTTAACAAGGAAAGCAAAAATGATATTGCCGAAAAACTAAAAGATATTATCAGTGATGACAAATTGCGGGCTGATTTGGTACGTCGTGGCTATGAACGGGCGAGTCATTTTAGCTGGAGAAAATGCGCCGAGGAAACCCTGGAAGCGATTAAGGCGTTATAGTAGTTTAAGTGGAAAACTCCCCTAAAAAGGGTGTTTTTTTATTTGCTTTTAGGCTCTAAGATGTGATAGAATGAAATTAATATGTTAAAGAAAATAAGCCAAATTTTAATATTTGGGCTATTATTAGCCTTTCCTTTTAATTCGCTGCAGGCGGCTGTTTTTCCTAATGATACCTATTATCGCAATCAATGGTATTTGGAAAAGATTAAGGCCAACGAGGCTTGGGGAAAAATAAATTCCAGCCCTAATATCGTAATCGCCGTGATTGACTCTGGCGTCCAGATAAAGCACCCGGATCTGAGGAATAATATCTGGGTTAACAAGGGTGAGATTGCTGGCAATGGTATCGATGATGACCGCAACGGATTCATTGATGATATAAACGGTTGGGACTTTGTTGGCAATGTACCTGATCCGTCTCCTAAATTTAATTCTGGATTTACTGAGTCAGCTATTTCTCATGGCACCATGGTAGCCGGCATTATCGCTGCTAGCGGCAATAATAGTTTTGGTGTGAGTGGCGTTACTTGGAAGGCCCGAATCATGGCTCTTAAATCTTTAGATGATAAAGGGGAAGGGAGAATAGCTGATGTTATCAGGGCAATTGATTATGCCACTAACAACGGGGCTGATATTATCAACCTGAGCTTTGTCGGCCAAAGTTATAGTGAGGGTTTGAAAGAGGCCATTGAAAGAGCTTATCGCGCCGGCGTGATTGTCGTGGCGGCGGCGGGCAATGACCAGGGCGAAAACCATGGCTATAATACTAGCCAAACACCGCTTTACCCGGCTTGCTATGAGGGCGATTCAGGTGAGAATTTAGTTATTGGCGTGGCCGCGACCGACACCATGGATCAAAAAGCGGTTTTTTCCAGCTATGGTTCCCAATGTATAGACATCTCAGCTCCAGGTATCAGCTTTTTTAATACGGTGACCTATAATCCGAATTATGGCGCTGGCTTGTTTGACCAGCAATTTGACGGCTATTGGTCTGGAACTTCAATGGCAACTCCATTAGTTTCGGGCGCTTTAGCCTTGATTAAGGAGTCAAATCCTAATTTAAATCAAGATGATTTGATCAATGTCTTGCTACGCAGTACTGATAATATTAACGAGGCTAATCCGGACTATATCGGCAAGCTCGGCGTCGGACGCTTGAATGTTGGCGCCGCTGTCAATTGGTCGATGGAAAAACTGAATGATTATTCCGGCCGGATATTATTCTCGCCTTATTTCTCCAGTTATTCTTCTAAGTTTCGTAATATAGAAGACCATCAGAACAAAATCCAAATTCTGACCGCTTCGGGCAAATTATTCAAAGAATGGCTGAGCGATAATAAGAAATATCGCGAAGGCTTGAAGTTCGCGGCTGATGATGTCACGGGTGATGGTGTCAGCGAGGTGATAACAGCTAATGGCTATTCGGGCCAGCCTTTGGTGCGCGTTTTTGACAGTCAAGGAAAACTCAAAAGCCAATTCTTGGCCTATGATGCCAAAAATAGAAGCGGGGTAAGTATCGCTGTGGGCGATGTGGATGGAGACAAGAAAAATGAAATTATCACGGCTCCGGGCTATGGTGCGGAACCGCTGGTCAAGGTTTTTGATTATAAGGGAAAACTGAAAAAAGAATTCTTAGCTTATACCAAATCATTCAAGGGCGGCGTTAGCGTGGCCGCCGGCGATGTGAATGGCGATGGCCGGATAGAAATTGTGGTAGCTCCAGGGCAGACTGGCGGACCGCATATTAGGGTCTTTGATGGTCAGGGAAATTTAAAGAGCCAATTTATGGCTTATGAAACTAAATTTCGCGGCGGCGTTAATTTGGCAGTTAGCAATATTGACGGCCGGGTGGAACGCAATAAGGCTGAAATTATTGTTTCTCCGCTTGAAGGCAAGGAGCCGCTGGTAAAAATCTTTGATAGTTATGGCAATCTGAAGAAACAGTTTATGGCCTATGACGAGAAATTTAAGAATGGGGTCAGTATTGCCGCTGGCGATGTTAATAATGATGGCCGGGGAGAGATAATCACCGGCACTGGACCGGGCGGGGCGCCTCATGTCCGCGTATTTTCAGCGACCGGCGAGCTCTTGGAGTCCTTTTATGCCTATCCGGAGGGCTTTAGCAAGGGAGTGAGCGTGGGCTTTATAAAAATGACTAATTAATGTATAATTATATATATGCCTAAAGTAATATTCGATAAGCGCAATGTTTTGGTCACTGGCGGGGCCGGTTTTATCGGTTCCCATTTATGTGACGAGCTAGTTAAGGAATGCAAGGTTATCTGTTTGGATAACTTTGTCACTTCTTCGGCTACCAATATTGAACACTTATTGCCCAACCCTAACTTCGTCTTCATTAATCATGATATCAGCCAGCCGATAGACTTGGAATCTTTGCCTGAGCTCAGAAAATTCAAGGTGGCTTTCCAGGGAATTCAAGAAATCTATCATTTGGCTTGCCCGACTTCACCTAAACATTTTGTCGAAAATTGTTATGCTACTTTGTTGGCTAATTCTTTGGGCGTCAAAAATGCTTTAGACATCGCTGTTAAGTATGGGTCAAGGTTCTTGCACTTTTCGTCTTCAGTAGTCTATGGTCCGCGTCATTTGAATGAGAGCGCTGGGAATATCAAAGAAAATTATCTGGGGCGCTTAGATCATTTATCCGCCCGGGCTTGCTATGACGAGGGCAAGCGTTTTGCCGAGACTATGGTTTCTAGTTATCACCAGCTTTTTAACTTGGATACTAAGATTATGCGCATCTTCCGCACCTATGGCCCGCGCATGATGCTCAACGATGATCAAATGATCCCGGATTTCGTTAATAGCTGCTTGAATAATGAGGACTTGGTTATTTATGGCGACGAGAATTTTTCTTCTTCTTTCTGCTATGTTTCCGATGCGGTTGACGCCGCTTTCAAGCTAATGAATTCACCCTTAACCGGTCCGATTAATATCGGTTCGGATGAAGATGTCAAAATTGCTGATGTCGGCCGGATTATCATTGAGGAAACCGGGGCGACTAATTCTAAGATAGCCTTCCAGGAAAGAAAGTTGTTCATGACTGAGTTGCCTTTGCCTGATATCTATCAGGCTCGTAATGATTTAGGCTGGATGCCGGTTGTTACCTTGAGAAACGGCTTGAAAAAGACTATTTTTGATCTCCAGGCCAAGAAGCAGCTTCGAGGTTTTAACGCTTAGCGCAATTTATATCAGTTTAATATAAAACGCCGGATAATTTCCGGCGTTTTAGTTTTAGAGGGCTAATATCTTTTGGGCGTAATCATCTGGGGGCAGAGGATTTTTAGGGAAGTGTTGGTTGATGTCGGATTGATATTTAACAAAATATTCTATTTGCTTCTTCAGGTTATTTGCGTTGCCGGGAGTAAAGAGCAGGCCGCCATAATAGCCTATCAATTCTGCTATGCCGGCCAGATCAGAGCCGATAACTGGCAGCTTGGAGCCGACAGCTTCGTAGATGACAGTGGGGGAGTTTTCGTAGCAGAGGGATGGAACTATCAGGGCGCTGGCTTGGAGCATAAGCTTCTTGACCGCGTCATTGTCCAGTCGTCCCATGAATCTTATATTCCCCTTAGCTTTTCTCTTTGCTTCTTCCAGGTATGAGCCGTCGCCCACGATGGTTAAATTGAATTGAGGCAGGTCATTAAAAGCTTCAATGAGTAAATCAGAGCCTTTGTGCTTGGCAACTAAGCCGACAGCTAGAAAGGAACTTTTTTCTCGGTCATTGTCTCCTAGTTCATAATTAGCCTTTACCGGGTTGGGCAAATGGATCAGCTGAGAGTTGGGAAAGAATTTTTTTTGTTGGTGTAAATCCAGGAGCCATTTGGAAGGAGAAATAACAGTTGAGGGTGATCCTATTAATCTTCTGGTCAGGGATTGGTAGCCTCGGGCCAGAAGAGAGTTTATTATTTTTTCTTTCTGGTAGAACATCAGGCCGGAAGGATGGATCAGTTGGATATCATGAAGGACATGCAAGTGCTTTATCTTGAGTGAGTGGAATAGGCCGGGAAGTGATAGCCCCAGGCCCATGAGATTATGGGTGATGACAAGTTCTGGTTTCTCGGCTTCTATTATCTCCTTGACCCGTTGTCTTTGCTGGATATCCACCAGGTTATTTATTTGCCAGAAAAGGCGTAAGAATAATGGCATTTTATCCAGATTATAGTATTGGGAGGGCAGGTAATAGACGCCATTCTCCTGATACTGGGCTTTGGGGCTAGTGCTTATCACAAACACTTCATGGCCTAGTTTTTTCAGGTCGTTAACCATTATTTGGGCGATGATTTCGGCACCGCCGCGGTTAAAGGGCGGGTAGAGGTTGTTGATGACGCCGATTTTCATAGGAAGAGTTTGTTTAGTCTGGCTTCAGTCAGGCTAATATCGTATTTGTTAACTGCTAATTCGCGGGCGTTTAATCTCATCAGTTCGCGCTGATCATTGTCATTCAATATTATCTCCAGTTTTTCCGTCAAATCGCTGACACTGCGCGGTTTTATCAACAGTCCCTCGATATGATTAGAAAAGACGCTGCGGACTCCAGGGAGATCAGAGGCAATGACTGGCGTACCGCAGGAGAGAGCTTCAATCAAGACAATGCCAAAAGCTTCATTGGAATTAATTGAGGGGAGGACTAGGACGGAAGCGCTTTGATAGGCCTTGATTAATTCCTCAGCTTTGAGCTTGCCGGCAAACATCACTCTGTCTTTTATCTCTAACTCCTTAGCCAAAGTTTCATAGTTTGCCTTCAGATCGCCTTCGCCGCCGATTATTAATTGCCAATCCTTGATGGCTAGGCCGGCGCAGGCTTTTATTAGATTATCAACTCCCTTGAAGTAGTGGGCTTTATCCAGGCCGCCAACAAACAGGATTTTTTTGACAGAATCAGTGTGGGGATGATGCGGCACGAACTTTTTGGTATCAATGCCAAAAGGAAGTTCCACAAATTTTTCCGGGTTAGCAGCGAAGATTTCCTTGATCTGGCTGTTCTTGATGTAGTCAAAACTGGAACAGACTATTTTGTCAGCCCGTTTCAAAAGCCAAGAGCGGCTAATGAGGGAGGGCAGGCTGAGCAGCTTGGCCAAAGGGTTCAAGCCTTTGACATCCATGTGGTAGTAGACAACCAGCTTTTTGTTGGGATTGAGGCGCTTGAAGAGCCAGACTAATTCAGCGGTGCCAAAGAAGGGGTAGTGGAGGAAGATGGCATCAAAGCGTGATAGTTTTTTGTACAGGGAAGGGATAAAGGCGCCATGCCCTAGTTTCAGGAGAGGTTTGGTGTTTTTGGGGTGGAAAGTCTCAATTTCGTGAGTTTTCCCCAAGAGCGCCTCAAACTGCTCGGCACTAGTGCCAATACCGCCGGCATATGGGGGATAGACGCAGACTATTTGGGCTATTTTCATAGTGATTATTAGTTTTTATCTGTTTTCATTATATATTATTACACCTTTTTATGATATATTGACTAAAATTGGTAAATATGGTATAATATGGCCAGTTAATTTTTGTTATTTAATAACCCGCCAAAGTTTTTAGATATAAAGACAAGGCATAAAATTTGGAGGACAAGTTATGAACAAGTCTGGTTTATGGAATGCTGGTTTCGGTAAAATCGGCGCTACTTTGAAATCTCTGGAAGATGCCGGAGTAACAACTGATCATTTGGCTACAATTCGTTCCGATGGAGAATTGGCTAAAAAAATCGCTGATCTTTGCCGGGCGACTGAACCGAGTGATATTAAATCGGTTTGGACCAGAATTTATAAAAGGTATTTTAACCGCAGAGTTAATTTAGCTGATGTTGTTATCCCTGACCACTATGACCCGAAAAAACATTTCTGCATTATTGCGGCTAGAGGTATTACCCTGAATGAAGTGGTAAAGGGCTTAAGAAAACTCTTTACAGTTCATCTCTACACCGAAGACCTTGATGCCAATGTCACCGCTAATGATCGCATCGCTGATAAAGACTATGCTATTCTTTTTCGCAAAAATATTGAAGCTGATGAAGAATTTAAAAATCTCTCAGCCAATCAATTGAAGGAAAAAGGCATCAGCGGCATCACCTTATTGGAAAGATTGCTTCTGGAGGCTCTGTATTTTTCTGCCACCTTAGAACATTTGGATGTTAGTAACGTTACGCTTTGTTCCGGCTCGCGTTTCTCTGACGGCCACGTTCCTTACGTCCTTTGGGACTCTGTCGCTTCTAAGCTCGTCGTTCATTGGTACTCTCCTGGCCTTTCCCGCGGCTGCTTGCGTGCCCGCGTAGCAGTTTGACCCTTGACCCTTGTACCTTGTGTCTTTTGCCCTTGGCCCGTTCGTTTTGACGAACGGGCCTCTTTTTATATATAATTATATTATGGTTAATAAATCGGTCATTTTTTGATAACGATTTACCTTTAATAAAGAAACTGCTTGCTTAATTTTGGTCGAGTTTAAAGACTCACAAACAGAGCTGGCTTTGGCGCCAGATAACGCAGAAAATTCTTCCGAGAATTTTTGGTGATTTAAAGAGGAAATTGGGCAAAATGCGGCTCGCGTAACTCTGACGGCAACGTTCCTAACGTCAATTGGAACTCTGACGATTCTAAGCTCAACGTTAATTGGTACAATCCTGACAATTCCAACGACAACTTGCGTGCCCGCGTAGAAGTTTCTAAAATAACAAGAGTCCTTTAATCAGGACTCTTTGTTTAGACAATATTTATGCCAGCTGGTGGCCATTTTTGAAATTTCTTGCAAGTCGGTTTCTAAAAATAAATATTTTTTAGTGGTAACTATATTCAATTCCATCATTAGTCTAATCAGGCGCTTGGTAAGTTCAATTTTTATTTTTAATTCTTGTAATATTTCAATTTTTCTATTTCTATCGGAGAACGCGGCGGTAATAGCTAGCTGGAGAGACTCTAAAATTGATTCCTCGGTTTTTAGATAGAGGCCATAACGATCGGATTTTGGGATTATTTTTTTTAATTGATAAAAAGCTTTATAAAAATCATTTATTTTATGAACGATAGGCGCGTTAACTCCGTTGGGGGGGGCATTAAAAGTGTTGGTTGTCATAGTTTTTTAGATATTATTTCCTTGGATAATTTATATTTAGCCTGGAGGGAATTTAGGCGCGGGAAAATAGCCAAGGCTGATATAGCAGAATTTGAATTTTATCTGGAAGACAATCTTTTGTCTCTACATCAGTCTTTATCGAATAAAACCTATAAGCACGGGTCCTATTCTTCTTTTTACGTCTGTGACCCGAAACAACGTTTAATTAGTAAGGCGGCAGTGCGCGATCGGATGATACATCAGACCTTGTTTCGAATTTTATACCCTATATTTGATCGCAGTTTTATTTTTGATTCTTATTCTTGCCGTTTTGACAAGGGCACTCACGCCGGAGTCAGACGCTTAGTCGGTTTTAGTCGGAAAGTTTCAGTTAATTATTCTCGTCCGGTTTACGCTCTGAAATGTGATATTCGAAAATTTTTTGCTTCGGTCGATAAAAATATTTTACTTAATTTGATTAAACGCTCGATTCATGATTTGGATTCTTTATGGCTGATAGAGACGATAATAAATAGTTTTGATATGGGGATTCCGTTGGGCAATGTCACTAGCCAGTTGTTCGCCAATATTTATCTAAATGAGTTGGACCAATTTATAAAACGAGACTTAAAAATTAAGTATTATTTGCGTTATTGTGATGATTTTATCATCTTGAGCGATAAGCTGGAATATTTATTGCCATTGATTGAAAAAATCAGAGAATTTTTAAGAAATAGGTTAAAGATAGAATTGCATCCTAATAAAATTAGTATTAGGAAATTAGGGCAGGGG
>JAKLGM010000011.1:21277-28521 GCA_022710685.1 Patescibacteria group bacterium
TTTGCCTCGCTATATCGTGCTCCGGACTAAAACTAAAAACAGACTTATTAAAAAGCTGCAATCTAGATTGATTAGTTATAACAAGGGGTTAATAGATGGAAAATTATTAGATAGTTCTATCCAGTCGTATCGAGGAGTTTTGTCGCACGCCAAAAGTTATGAATTGGATCTATTTCTTCAGCGCCACTTCTCTTGTGATATCAGTGATATTCTTTTCTATTTTTACCATCTTGAGGCGCATTTTAAATATGAAGTAGAAAAGGACCATGACAGCGATGTAGAGTAGAAAGTTGATGCCGGAGCCGGAGAATCCCAAGGAAGCCACGACTTTGTCAATGGTTTTGAGGAATATGACAGCCAAGGCGGCTAAGACCCAGAAGGCCAGCCAAAAAGCAGTTTCGTTCCTGGTGATTTGCTTCTTTTGTCTTTGTCTCAATAGTCGGGTGAGAAAGAAGGCGATGATGAGGAGGGCGAATGATTGTTGCAACATATTATTTGATTAGTTTTTTATAGATTAGGTCTTTAATGATGCGGAAACCACCGGAGAGCTTTTGGCCGAATTCGTGGTAGATGACAGTGATGGGGACTTCTTGAATGCGATATTTGTTTTTATGGGTTTTGATCAGTATTTCATTGCAATGAGCCATGCCGTCATTTTCTATTCTGATTTCTTCGGCTACTTTTCTAGTCATCGCCCTAAAGCCGCTTTGGGGGTCAGTCAGGTTAATATGGAAGAATCTTTTGTTTATCATCTTCGCCAGAGGCATAATGACATTTTTCTTTAACCCCGGCATGTCAGATTTTTTGCTCAAGAAGCGGGAACCGAAGACGACATCGGCTTGGTTTTGTTCTAGCGGTCTGGTCAGATCTTTTATTTCCTCGGCCAAGAACTGGCCGTCAGCATCAAAGTGGACGATGATATCAGCTTGATTTTTAATGGCGTAGTCGTTTCCAGTCTGAAGCGCCGCGCCTTGGCCGCGATTGACAATATGGTGCAGGACAGTAACGCCGGTGGACCGAGCTAGACCCAAAGTATTATCCTGGGAGTGGTCGTCCACGACTACAACCTCAGTAACCAGGGGTTTGACCTGGTTGATGACTTTGACTATTGATTTAGCCTCGTTATAGGCGGGGATGACGCAGAATATTTTCATAATCTTCTTAATTATAGCATTATTTTGTATTATTCAAAAATGTGCTAAGATATTAGCAGAATTATTCAATTATTTCTATCTTTTATGCCCGCAACTGGTAAGATTAGCCATAATTTGGCTATTTTCAAAGACAATTTTTTTACGGCCTGGAGCGAAGTGTTCAGCTGGTCCTTTTCTCGTCTCTATGCCATCGTGGCAGTAGTTTTGAACCTCCTGGCTTGGCTGGGAACGGTCTTGATTTTCCGGTCTTTGGGGAATGAGCTGACCGTGCTCCATTATAATATTGATTTCGGCATTGATCTGGTGGGACATCGGGGGCAATTATTTTTCAATCCGATCTTAGGCTTAGTCTTGATCCTGTTGAATTTAATTTTAATCCTGCTGTTAGCTCGGCATAAAGATTTTAAATTCATTGCCTATCTCCTTTGGGCCACAGCAGTGTTGGTCAATGTCTTTTTGCTATTAGCCGTCTTGGCGGTTTATTTAATTAATTTTAGGTAGCTTTATATGATGGATTTCTATTTAATCAAAATTATATTTTTAATCACCCTGTCTTTCGTATTTACTATGGCCTGGACGCCGCTCTGGGCTAATATTTTGTATAAGTATAAGTTGGGCAAGCAGATTAGGAACAGCGGCGCGACTCCGATTTTCTCCCAGCTCCATGCCCATAAAGCTGGCACCCCGACTATGGGTGGAGTTTTAATCTGGGGTACCTTGTTGGTTTTTATTATTTTCTTTTTTGTCTTGGGAAAGATTCTGCCTCTGGATATTTTCAAGAGTTTAAATTTCTTGACTCAGAAAGAAACCCTGTTACCTTTGGGAGCTCTAGTCGCTTCGGCTTTAATTGGTTTGTTTGACGATTGGTTAGACGTCAGAGGCAAGGGAAGCCTTGGTGGCGGCGGCCTGAAGATGCGCCATCGCTTATTGATTTATACTGCCATTGCGGTTATCGGCGCTTTGTGGTTTTTTTACAAGCTTGATTGGTCGGTTATTCATGTGCCGTTCTTTGGTAATTTTGAAATTGGCTGGTGGTATATACCGATATTCATTTTTGTCATTGTGGCCACCTCTTTTTCGGTCAATGAAACTGATGGCTTAGATGGCTTGGCTGGTGGCACCTTACTGGTTGGTTACGTTTCCTACGGCATTATCGCTTTTTCCATGGGACGCTATGATTTAGCGGCTTTTTGCGGTGTTTTAGTCGGTGCGATCATTGCTTTTTTGTGGTTTAATATCGCTCCGGCGCGTTTTTATATGGGTGATACTGGGTCTATGAGTCTGGGCGTCACTTTAGGTATTATTGCTTTATTGACTAACAATATATTTATCCTGCCGTTCATCGGTTTCATCTTCGCTCTAGAATCAGTCTCGGTTATCATTCAGCTTTTATCTAAAAAGTTCCGGCACAAGAAAGTTTTTCTGTCCGCTCCGATTCATCATCACTATCAAGCTTTGGGTTGGCCCGAGACCAAGATCGTTATGCGCTTCTGGCTTATCGCCGGTATTATGGCCGCGGTGGGTCTGATGATTTTCTTGTTGGATAAAAATATTTAAAATCTCTTTCCATGGCTTTCAAGGATTTGCTGGCTCTCAAAAAAACTTATCACCAACCGGATCGTAAATTACTTCTGGCAGCTGCGGCTTTGCTTATTTTCGGCTTGATTATGCTTTTTAGCGTGTCTTCGGTTGCTGGCTTGGCGACCCATCAAAGCAGTTTATATTTTGTGAAGCGGCAGTTGATCGGTCTTCTGGTTGGCATCCCAGCCTTTATTATCTGTTCCAGAATTGATTATCATCTGTGGCGCAAGTATGCTTTTTCTTTTCTTTTAATTTCCATCGCCTTATTGCTTTTAGTCTTCATTCCTGGTCTTTCTGCTAGTTATGGCAAGGCCCGGAATTGGATTAATATTTTCGGATTTTCGCTCCAGCCTTCGGAATTCGTCAAAATTTCTTTTTTGCTTTATCTCGCTGCTTGGCTGGAGGTGAAGAAGAGTAAGCTAGAGGACTTTGCTCATGGCATTGGACCTTTCCTGACGGTTTTGGGTATTATTGGTTTTTTGATGCTGCTCCAACCTGACCTAGGAACGCTTTCTATTATTTTCGGGACGTCCATGATTGTTTTTTTTGTCGCCGGGGGCAAGTGGCGCCATATTTTAATAGCTTTAGTTCTGTCGGCTATCTGCTTGCTGGTCTTGGTGAATATCAAGTCTAACAAGATGGATAGGATAGAGTGCTACAAGAATCCGGAGATCAGCGCTGATGACAAATGTTATCAGATTAGCCAATCATTAATAGCTATTGGTTCGGGTGGTTTCTGGGGGCGGGGGTTAGGGGAGAGCCGGCAGAAATTTATGTATTTGCCTGAAGTTTGGGCTGATTCTATTTTTGCGGCCATTGCCGAGGAAATCGGCTTCGTCTTCTGTCTAGGATTGTTAGCCCTTTACCTTTATCTGTTTTATCGCGGTTTCCTGATTGCCAAAAAAGCGCCTGATTTATATGGCCGGATTCTAGCTATTGGCATCGTCTCTTGGATATTGGTCCAGACATTCTTGAATATCGGCGGGGCCATGAATTTTATCCCGATGACCGGAGTGCCGCTACCTTTCGTTTCGGCTGGCGGCTCATCGCTTTTGGCAGCGCTCGCTGGCGTTGGCATTTTAGTTAATATCAGTCGCCAAACCAGGGTGGTAGCGCGCAAGATGTAATCTATTATATATGAAAGATAGCAGTCAAAAAAAAATAATCATGCTTTCGGGCGGCGGTACTGGCGGATCAGTTACGCCCCTATTAGCTTTGGCAGATTATCTAAAGCAGAAAGATCCGGGCGCCTATGATTTTGTCTTTGTCGGCACCAAGCGCGGCCCGGAAAGATATTTGGTGGAAGAAGCTGGTTTGCCGCTTTTGACCATTACTGCCGGCAAGTGGCGCCGTTATTTTTCCTTGCTTAACTTTTTTGATTTAGGCAAGATATTTTTGGCTTTTTTCCAATCGCTCTTTTTGTTGTTGCGGCAGCGGCCGCAGATCTTGTTGTCGGCCGGCGGTTTTGTCAGCGTCCCCCTAGCTTATGCCGCTTGGTTTCTGCGCATTCCAGTTTTGATCCATCAGCAAGATGTCCGCGCTGGCCTGGCTAACAAGCTAATGGCTAAAGTAGCGCGACAGGTGACTGTGACTTTTGAAAAGTCCCTGGCTGATTATGGCGCCAAGGCAGTTTGGGTGGGTAATCCGATGGTTGAGATCAAGCTGATAGCGGAGAATCTTTGGCCGAAGTATAATTTGGATGAGGAGCGACCCTTGTTGTTAGTTTTGGGCGGCGGTACTGGATCGGCTTTTATCAATTGGCTGGTCAAAGATAGTTTGTCTGAACTTTTAGGTTTTACGCAAGTGCTCCATATTACCGGACCCGGCAAGGGCGCTGGAGTTTTGCCCCAGAGCGGTTATTGCCCTCTGGAGTTTATGGATCATGCCGAATTATTATGGTTTATGGACAAGGCTCGAGTGGTAGTTTCTCGCTGCGGCTTAGGGGTTTTGACTGAGATTGCGGCCTTGGGTAAGGCGGCGATATTGATCCCGATGCCTAAGTCCCATCAAGAGGATAATGCCCAGTTATTCGGGGCAAAGCACGCGGCTATTGTTTTGGCGGAGGAAAATATCTCGAGTGATATTTTTATTGCTCAAGCCAGGAAATTGGTGGATAGAAAAAAGCCGCACATGGAGATGAGCGGCTTGGTGAAACAGGTTATTAAATCGGCTAACGAACCGATGCGGCAGATTATCGCCCGGATTTTGTCCTAGCGGTCTTCATCGTATTCACTAGCTAACTCTTCGGCTTCTTTTTCTGAGATGCCGTTTTTTTTAAGTTGATCCACGATATCTCCGTGGTTCAACTCGCCCAGGGTCTTCTGGTAGTCGTCATGTGCTACCGGAGGCGTCAGGGTTTCGGATTTGTCTTTGTTGTCATCCATGGCGGCGTTATTTGTTTGGTTATTATTATTCATATTTTTTATGATTTAGTTTGGCTTAGCTTGTACTCCAGATTCTTTTGGAACATTAATAGTTTAAGGACGGTCGGCTTGATAAAATAGTTTCTCAGACGGGGCAGGGCAGCGTAAGCGCAAAAGTCATTCTTGTCTTCAGTATTGATTTCTTGGATATATTCTTTGTAGCGGCGGCCGATGGACAAAGATAAATCAATGCCTTTCTTGATTTCATTGATGGTTGTTTCAATCTCAGATTTAGAAGCGTCTTCAGTGGATTCTACATCTAGATAGAGTTCGGCTAAGTAATTATATTGGTCGTTGATTACTCTCATGGAGCGGCTGGTTTCGGCCGTCATGATGTCAACGGCTTTTTCGGTATTTAATATCTTGCTTTCTTTTTCACTGCGGCCCTCGGTGCTGATATCATTTTTCTTCATTAAGTGTTCTACCAAGCCGTTGCCGTTACCAGGCAATTTCTTGAATTGATTCCAGATAGCTTGGATAGCAGCTTGGGCTTCACGGGTTTCATCGGTCGGCGGTTTTAGCTGGCCGATCTTTTCGATCACTTTTTCGATTGATTCTTCAAAATCATTTTCGTCTAAATTGATAATATTGAAGATGCGTTGTAGGGCTTTGGCGTTTAGGATGCCGCGGTTTTTCCAGCCATTTAAGTCATAGAGGGAAAATTCGTTGACAGTGTTCTTGAGGTATAGTTCTTCAGCGGTTTTTTCGCTGCCAATATTAGCTTTAACGCCATCAATATCCACCATCTCTATAGTTTGGTTTTCAACGCCTAAATTGATGATACCATTAGTCTCTTTCCCTTGGTTTACGACTTCATCATGCATATTCTGGGCAAAAGCCTCCATTTCTTTCCAGCCTTTGGCAGTTTTGACAAAGCAATGAACCTTGACGCAGCCATTTAGTTCATTCTTCAGATTCTTTAACTTGGACACTTCCAGCCCCTTGACCAAACCTTGTTCTTGCAGCTTGACTAATTCGGCGTAGGCGCCATCAGAATATTTTTCTACCTTATACTTTTGTTTAAGTTCTTTGCCGCCAGGAGCGCCAATGGCTTCAGTGTCGGTAACGGCAATCTGGTCTTCAGTTATGTCGTTTAGATCAATACCTAAATCTTTGATACCAAAAACAACATCCAGGTCATCCGGGATTTTTTCCGAGTATTTGGTGTGGGGCACGTAGCAATTGGAACCGATGAGGGCGTAGGGGTATTTACCTTTGTTGAAGACTTGGCCGCAGACGGTAGCGATCGCCTCCTTCATATCGGGTGAGATTTTTTGGTCAAAACGTTCTTGGATTTTTTCGTTGGCCGGAATTAAGTCAACCAAGGCGGCTTCCGGTGATTCGTTGTCGTAATTAGGCAGATGTTCAAAGACGGAGGTCTTAGATTCGGATTCTATTTTTTCCTCAGCCTCGCGGGCTAATTTTTGGGCTTTGCCTTCCAAGACATTGACGTCAGTTTTTACCTTGTCCAAACGGCTGTCGCCGCCAGCAATGAATTTTAGAGCTTGTTGCGCTAGTTCTTTGATAGTCTTCTTGCCGGATTGGTAGGCGTTTTCCACTTCAGCCACTTTTTCTTTGGCCACCTCTTCTAAAGTTTCTGGAGTGAACTCAATTTTCTTGGGTTTTTCCGGTTTGTTTTTTTCTTGCTCATTGTCTTGGTCTTTTTCAAAATCCATATAATATATTTATGATTGATATTCTTGTTGGATAGAGCGGCGGATATCAGCTACTTTTTCTAACTCTAGCTGTTTGATGAAGTCGCTCAAGATCTGGCGTTCCTGGCCGCGGATGTTTTCTATCCGTTGGCTGTATTCCTGGTAGATGTTGTTAATATTGTTGTAGCGGGCTTCAATCTCCGCCGGAGTTAGTCTGGGCATAAAAACTTCATGGGCCTAGGTTTGTATAGGGAGAGAATAACATAAAAGTTAAAAAAAAGCAAGAGATGGAGTTGGATTTTTAATAAAAAAAGAGGCTAGATTCTAGCCTCTGATTTTTTTACTTAGCCTAAGGAACAAAAAGCCGATTATGACGATTAATGCGCCCGCTATGGCCCAAACAGCGGCTATTCCCAGGACTAATGCTAATG
>JAKLGM010000012.1 GCA_022710685.1 Patescibacteria group bacterium
ATTCCTCGGCTGTGGGATACCTATTCTTGTCATTAAAGAATAATTCCAAGGCAGTCTGGATCTGCTTCATATCCCCGGCTCTTTTAGCATCACGGGATTTAGCTCGAGCATTTTGGAGAGCGATGATAGAGATAGTGGCTAACACGCCAATAATGGCGATGACTACCAACAACTCGATGAGAGTGAAGGCTTTTTTAGGTTTAGGCATAAAGAATGATAATAGTATATTATTTCCTTAATATTATAGCATTCTCACCCCCTAAACCACAAATATCAAAAAACAAGACTTTTATGGCCCTCCTCCATATTTTCCTTAATGTAAAGCATTATTTGAATTTATAATTAAACTGCAGGAGGAGTACAAACAAATGAACACTAATTAAATAGTGTTTTTTTTGTTAAATTTTTTAAAATAATAAATATTTTAATATTTAACATCATCATGGGCAGTTAAAAATATTAAGGTAATTTTTTCAGATATGGCCACCTTTTTTATTGACTAAATAATTAAACCGCGATACTCTATTGATATAATTAAAATTAACAAAAAAATTATGGAATTGATTATCATTTTGCCAATCATTTTGGTCTTTATAGTATTGGCCAGCCTGAAACAAATCAACCAGTACGAACGGGGTGTAAAATTTACAATGGGACGTTTTTCATCAATCATGGAACCGGGATGGAAGATTCTCTGGCCGATTTTCCAAACTTACAAAAAAGTTGACATGAGAATTAAAGCTGTCGATGTTCCGGATCAGAGAGCTATTACCCGTGATAATGTGCCAGTAACTGTCAACGCCGTTATTTATTATAAAATTGCCGATGCTTCTAAGGCGATTATTGAAGTAGAAAATTTTTATTACGCTATCTCCCAATATGCTCAAACAACCATGAGGAATATAGTGGGTGAAGTAACTTTAGACGAGCTTTTAGCCCAACGTGATAAAATTGCTGAACGAATCAAAGAAATAGTCGACAAAGAAACTAGCGATTGGGGTTTAAAAGTTAATAATGTTGAACTTAAGGATGTCTCTTTGCCAGAATCTATGGAAAGAACTATTGCTAAACAAGCTGAAGCTGAAAGAGAAAAAAGAGCAGTAATTATCAATTCTGAAGGTGAATTAGCCGCTGCTGGAAATATTTCCAAGGCAGCTGATATTTTAGCGACTTCGACTGGAGCCTTGCACCTTAGGACGCTACAGTCGATAAATGATTTGTCCTCTGACCAATCCAATACGGTAATTTTTGTAACACCAGTAGAAATCTTGAAGGCCTTCGATGGTTTTGTTAAAAAAATTAATAAAGATAATTAAACAGTAGAAGAGTACAAAAAGAGCCCTTTTATATAGGGCTCTTTTGTTATTTTGCAAATGATTTAATTAATCTTTGAGGCAGCGTACAGAGCGTCCTTCCATTCGGCCCAGGGCATCGCCAAAGAATTGAGCATCAGAGGATAAAAGGCTGGCATATTCGGCCTGGTTGGAAGTGGTTGGCGTCGCTGACCAAAGATCATCGCGACTGCCGAGATAACGAAATCCCTGAGCGGCATCACGATAGCCGGCTGGCAAAGCGCTAAAACCATAATCATCGGTTCCGTCCCAAGAAACGTTGGACTTTAATTTTTCACCCGCGGTGGTACAGTTTCCGAAAGAACAGCCTGGATCATCGTCAACTGATTGGGCTAATGTCTGTAATTCATTGTAGGTTGGTATGTGCCATCCGCCCGGACAAATTCCCTGCTGTTTTATATTTATAGTCGAGCCGCAGGATAGTGTGTAGGTCCCGTCACCGTTATCAACCGCTGGAGAAATATTGCAACTATAAGGGAAGCCCAAGGCTTCGGGCCACTCATAGAGTCCGCCGGAGACATCACAATTACTTTCTAAATTTCCATAACAATATTTTTCAACAGAATTATCATCGGTTTGACAAGACCAGAGACTATGGCTGACGTCAATTTCGATACAGGTCGGCCCGCCGTTAGCAACAAGAGTGCCAACGTTGAGGTTCTCTTTGAACCAGCATTGTCCCCCGATTTCTACCGTATTATAATTCTGACCGCCGTAATCGCAGCTGTCGCCGCAGATAGTAGAGGCTGAGCATGTCTCTGACGGTAAACAATTAAAATCAATTATCCCACTCGGAGTCAGACATTTTGGTCCGGCAGTCAGTGTGCCAGTAGTGTTACCCAGACAGAAAGAGATAGTATAGGAATTACCGCCTTCAGTTTGCTGGTAGGAAAAAGTGTTTTGGGTGTCATCGCAGGTGCCATCAACTGGAGTTGGAGCGGAAGGGATAATCTGCATGTAGGTAGAAGTACCATAAGTAGAAGTGGAAAAAATAGAACCCAAAGAGAACTCTTCTGCGGTGGGATAGCGGTTATTGTCATTGAAGAATAACTCTAGAGCTGTTTGCACCTGCTTCATGTCACCCGCTCTTTTGGCATCCCGAGCTTTGGCGCGAGCATTTTGGAGAGCGATAATTGAGATAGCAGCTAAGACGCCGATGATGGCGATGACAACGAGGAGCTCAATTAGAGTGAAGGCCTTTTTAGGTTTCATAAACAGCTTATTGTTTTTTTTATAGCATCACGAATTTCCGTCAACAAAGTTATTTCCGGAGCCGGAGCTGCTGCCTCAGCTTTCTTTTTATACTTATTAATAGCTTTAACCGCGATAAATATAACCAAGGCGATGATTAGGAAGTCTACCACTGCCTGGATGAAGCTGCCGATATTAATGGCGACTGCCTCGTTCAATTTTATCTTGATATTGGTAAAATCTGCCCCTCCCAAAAGCAAACCGATAGGAGGCATAATTATATCGGCCACCAATGAACTGATAATTTTACCGAAAGCGCCGCCGATAATAACCGCGACAGCTAAGTCAACGACGTTTCCTTTGACGGCAAAATCTTTGAATTCTTTGATAAATTTCATAAGATTAAACTATTAGTTTTTAATAATATAGTTAAGACGAAAAATTTTCCTCAATTTAATTATAGCTTATTTCGCTAAAAATAACAAAAAACCAGACTAATGCTGGCTTCTTGCTATGGTTTAAAATAAATATAATTTAATCATGATCAACTACGCAAACCCGATCAATCCAATTAAAGGCGTTAGCAGTTGAGCCGGGCAGAAAAGTCACATTTAATCCTCCGGCGGGCGGCGGCGGAATATCCTCAATTATATACTCCTGAAATTCATTTGTCAGCGGAATGGATATCCCCGGGATCCAGCCTCCTAACTGCCAAGATTGCGTATTAAAATTATAATAATATTGTTGATCATTTGTTCTCACCCAAATTTCAATTTGCTTTGCCGGCGAGGCATCGCTTGACTTGGCAAAAAATTTAATATCAAAGTTATCTTGGACATTAGAATTCTTCGTCATAAGCTCAACACTAGCATAATATGAAGCGCCATTGCCAATCTTCATGGAGTGACCACCGCTATAAACATTATTTAAGTTATTTTCTACTTCCATAATTCCATCTGTTTGCCCGACGTAATTTGACCATCCGTCTGGGAAGGCAGTCCAATTTTCAAAAGAGGGTTCGTCAATTAAATTAGTACCGGAAACATCTGCTTTAAATGTAGCGTCATCAACAAAAATACCCCCATTTAAACTAGCCAATATGAGATTGGTATCTGAGCCAGGACCAATTACGCTTGGCACCACAAACTCTGTATAATTAGTGCTAGGTGAAACAACCCAGGAATAATCAGGGCTGAAAGGATTAACACCGGAATCCCACTGATTCAAAGTAAAATTCCAAAAACCGCCATTATTATTTCCAAAAAGAACCATAAGATTACCACTCCCTTTAACATATAATCTGGCGGTGTAGCTTGACCCGCTATTTAAAAGCGCGCCAAAAGTGGCCAGAGAAAGATAGTTGCTATTACCTTTAAATTCCAAACCATAATTTCCGCTATTAGCTTCGCCGCTTTTAACAGGCGAGGTTGGCGAATAATCAGAAAAGTCGGATGTAGAGGCGCCACGCAGATTCCATTCGCCCACCTCTTCTGTAATAATTTCAAAATCAGGGTTAGGATTAAGGCAATAGCCCAGATTAGAGCAGTCAGCATCTGATACCCCGGACGGGGTCGCGCATTTTGTCCCAGCCGCTAATGCTCCGACAGTATTGCCAAGGCAATAACCAATAGAATACGAAGAGCCATTTAAAAAAGAATTATAGTAAAATTGGTTCTGGTTGGGATCGCAACTACCGTCTGGAGTAGCGGGCGCTACGGGAATAGCAGCCATATAAGTAGTCGTGCCATAAGAAGAGATAGAATAAATTGACCCATTATTAATCTCATCTATGGTTGGATAGCGCCCCATATCATTAAAAAAAAGTTCTAATGCTGTTTGCATTTGCTTGACGTCAGCCACCCGTCTAACATCGCGAGCTTTGGCGCGGGCATTTTGTAGGGCGATTACCGAAATAGTCGCCAAAACACCGATGATGGCGATAACTACCAGAAGCTCAATGAGAGTGAAGGCTCTTTTAGTCTTCATAAAATATAATCAATTATTATATTACTATTTTATCATTTTATGTCTTTCAGTCAATATTACTAAATAAAAAACCCGCTATTACCATAGCGGGCTTTATCTTTAGCCAGGATTACTCCGGGCGATTGTGAGCATAGGCGTCAAGCCATTTAGTTTGACCGCCCCAGAAGGTAAATTCCAGAAAATACAGGACTTCCGGTGGCGTCATTTCGCCAAACAGCATCTTGTAGTTAACCGCCCAGCTTTTGACTACCAAAACCTTGTTGGTTTTGTCGTCACGATAGGAGCGATAATCCTGTTCAAACAGTCGGGCAATCGGGATAATTCTCATCTCAATGAGCTGATTGCCGCGCTGGCCAGGGTTCTTGCCGGAGCTGACGATAATCGGAGGGTGATAGCGCCATTTCTTGCGTTTTCGGGCGATATCAACATTGGCATAAGTATCAATCCAGGCTGTTTGGCCGCGCCAGAAAGTATTTTCTAAAAAGAATAATACTTCCGTCGGGGTCATATTATAGAACAAGGAGTGGTACTTGTTATGCCAAACGCCAATTACAGCAACTTCATTTTTCCGGTCATTCTTGAACTTAGCATATTCCGGTTCATCAAAACGGGATGAGGGCACGATGTGGTGGTTGGTTAATTGTCCGCCACGCTTGTTGCCCGCCGGCGAAATTCTCTTTTTTCTTTCCATCGGTAAACAGTTTTTAGGGTGAAACAATTAATTCTGAGCCAGATAAAGGACTTCTTGGACGAAGCGGACTTCGTCGCTTTCGACTCCTTTATTCAAATTCTTTTGGGCCCGGTGGCAGCCAGTGCCATAAGCATAGATTCCATCTTTGACGTTGCCGAACAGCTTCATCATATCGGAAAAGCAATGAATGCCGGCGCGCAAATTCTGATAAGGATTAAAAACTGTGCTGCTGTTAAGGCCATAAGCCTGATAAGTGCACGGCATGAGCTGCATTAAGCCGCTGGCACCGGATTTGTTGTAGGCGTTAGGATCGCCGCCGGATTCATGGGCAACAATAGCAACAATGATGTTCCGGTCAACGCCAAATTCCTTAGACAGTTCTTCAATCTGAGCGCCATACTTTTTTTCTACCAGACGCATTGTTTCCACTTTGCCATTTTTTTTCGCCCAAGCCGCTACCTCATTGTAATCACTGGGATTAAAACTCAATTCCGGACCGGCTTTTTTCCGCGAGAGTATCTTTTTCCAAATTTTCTTGACTGGACGGGAAACGCCGCTCATCTTATGGATAAATTTATTCTCTTTGGGCAAAATTGAGGCTTTAGAATCAGCCATGACTTTTTTCAGAGGAGAATCAACGGGCAAGGACTGGTTAGACGGCCAACTGACTCCGGTGATAGCGGTGCCGTTGCCGGCTGGCGGATCGGCTTCGTCTGAAACTTCAGATTGGGACTCGTTGGCGGCCAAATCTTTTTCTATCTCCCGCGAACGCTTCATGATTTCATCTAAACAATCCTCCTCAGCCGACGGCTGATTTGGAGAAACGTCGGGATTAGAGTTGTTGTCCGCTAAGATAAGCTCTTGCGAACGGGACTTAATCTTGTTTAAAAAGTCTGCCGATTCGCTCGGCACCTGGGAAGATTTGATCTGCTGGGACCGAGATTTGATGATATTCAAGCAATCATCGGACTGGGCCAGGAGAGTCAGAGGCCAAAGCCAAAGGGTCAAGATAACAACGATTAATGCTTTCATGGTATCTGTGGTTTTCGTTAATATTCGGGTTAATAAATTGTTAAAAAACAACCGGTAACCATATCATTTTTATTATATTTTGTCAAGAGCAGTTTTAGCTAAAAATAGCGACAAAACCATAATATCGTGCTATAATTGGGGGAATGAAATACCATCTCTATACAACCTCTAGAAAGGCCTGGAGCGCGATGATTAAAGCCATCAAGCAGGCCAAAAAATCGGTTTACATTGAAATGTATATTTTTTTGGATGATATGGCCGACAAGCACGATTTCGTCAGCCTCCTTAAAACCCAAGCTTTGGCCGGAGTTGAAGTTGTCTTAGTCCTAGACTCTTTCGGCAGCTTAGAGATAAAAAAGCAAACCATTGCCGACCTGCGCCAAGCCGGAGTGGAGGTTCTATTCTTCAGCCACTTCTGGCATCGCACCCACCGTAAGATAATTTTAGTAGACAAACGCCTGGCTTTTGTCGGCGGTGTCAACATTGAAAAGAAAATTATTAATTGGCACGATATTCAAATCCAGTTAGAAGGAAAAAAAACCGTAAACGCCGTGCTCCGTTCTTTCGCCTACACCTACCAAATGTGCGGCGGCAAAAACGTCCACATCCTAGCCTACTACAAAAAAGGGTTGATAAAGAAAATCCGCTCTTTAGTTTTGGAAAGTTTGCCGGGGCACAATATGTATTCCTTGCTGGAATATTACAAGAACAAAATCATCACCGCTAAAACCAGCCTCAAGATGGTAACCCCCTATTTCATTCCGCCCCGCTGGCTCCTAGCTCTCCTGGATGATGCCCGGCGCCGTAATGTTGAAATTGAAATCATTATCCCCTATGACACCGACATTAAGACGCTGAATAAAATCAACTATTCCTATATCTTCCAAACTGCCGCCTGGGGAGTCAAGTTCTACGCCAGCCCAGTAATGAACCACGCCAAGATATTGATCGTCGATGGGCAAGAAGCGCTAATCGGCTCCCAAAACATGGACATTATGTCTTTGGGCCGTAATTTTGAAGTCGGGGTTTTTTCCCGGCAGAAAGATATGGTCAAAGACTTAGATGAAATATTTGAAAAATGGAAAAGACGCTCCACCCCTTTTCAAGTCGCCCGAATTAGATTAAACTGGTGGGACAAAATCAAGGTTGGGACTATGCGTCTCTTCCTTTCCGCCATCTAAAAAACAACTATGAACCATAATTTCATCAAAATCCGGGGGGCTAAAGTCAATAATCTCAAAAATATTGATTTGGATATCCCACGCGACAAATTTATCGTCATTACCGGCCTATCCGGATCAGGCAAATCATCTCTCGCCTTTGACACTCTCTACGCTGAGGGCCAAAGACGCTACGTTGAATCATTGTCTTCCTATGCCCGTCAATTCGTCGGCCTCATGGACAAGCCGGATGTTGACTTAATCGAGGGCCTGCCACCGGCCGTTTCTATCGACCAGCGCTCCGTCAGCCATAATCCACGGTCAACCGTCGGCACAATTACTGAAATATATGATTACCTGCGCTTGATGTATGCCAAGATCGGCGTGCCCCATTGCCCGGAATGCCACAAAAAATTAAAAAAGGAAAAAAAGAAATTAATCTGCCCGGACGGCCACGTCACTATTGACGAGCTCCAGCCCGGCAGTTTTTCCTTTAACTCTTCTGCTGGCGCCTGTCCGACTTGCGGCGGCCTGGGAACTAAATTAGAAGTTGACCCGGAACTGATTCTCAACCACAACCTCAGCTTAGCCCAAGGAGCGGTCAAGCCTTGGACTCATTACAGTTCTCATAACCAGCAACTGCTTTTAGACGAGGTAAAAAAATTAGCGGCCCGCAATGATTTTGACTTTAATGTCCCGCTCAAAAAACTATCAGCCAAACAAATTGAGATCTTGCTTCAAGGTGACAAGTATTTTGAGGGCGTCATCGCCAACCTGGAACGCCGCTATGAAGAAACCGACTCCAGTTACATCCACCAAAAAATCGGCCAATACATGCAGACCTTAGACTGCCCTAAATGCTCCGGCAAAAGACTGCGCCCGGAAATACTGGCGGTGAAAATAGAAGGCGAAAATATTTTTGCGGTAGCTGAAAAAAATATCGTTGATTGCAAAAAATTCTTCAGCCTTTTGGAAAAATCCAGCAAGCTATCAGAGCGCGACAAAAAAATCGCCGCTCCCATCATTAAAGAAATCAAACGCCGTCTGGAATTTATCAAAAACGTCGGCCTGGATTATCTCAATCTCAACCGCGGCGCCAATACTCTTTCCGGCGGCGAATCACAACGCCTCAGACTGGCGACCCAGATCGGCTCAGCCTTAGTCGGCATACTCTATGTTCTAGACGAACCGTCTATCGGCTTACATCAAAGAGATAACGACAAATTAATTGAAACCCTCAAATTACTCCAAGCCAAAGGTAACACTGTAATCGTCGTGGAGCATGACGAAGCTACTATTCTGGCAGCTGATCATTTGATTGATATTGGCCCGGGAGCAGGCGAATACGGCGGCGAAATCATCTTTGCTGGTACGCCTCAGGCTATCAAAAAAGATCCAAAATCACTAACCGGCGCCTATCTTTCCGGTAAAAAGAGCATTCCTACCGCCACTGAATACCGACCTGGAAACAAACAGCAAATCAGTATTCTCGGAGCCAAGGAACATAACCTAAAAGATATTGATGTCCATATTCCCCTGGGCAAATTTGTCGCTATCACCGGCGTTTCTGGTTCGGGCAAATCAACTTTAATGACCGACATCCTAGCCAATGCCCTTAACCGCCATTTCTATCGGGCCAAAACCCATCCAGGCGAACATCAAAGCATTAAAGGCCTAGAGAATATTGATAAGGTGATTGATATCGACCAGTCGCCTATCGGCCGCACTCCCCGCTCCAATCCCGCCACCTATACCGAAGTCTTTACCCCGATCCGCGATCTTTTCGCCGGTCTCCTGGAGGCTAAAACCAAGGGCTACAAAGCCAACCATTTTTCCTTTAACACCGTCGGCGGCCGGTGCGAAACCTGTAGCGGCGATGGCTTGATTAAGATTGAGATGCAATTTTTGCCTGACATCTACGTCAAATGCGACACTTGCCAAGGAAAACGCTACAAGAAGGAAGTATTGGATATCAAATATCAAGGAAAGAATATTTTTCAAGTCCTAGAAATGACCGTCCAGGAAGCCATGCACTTCTTTAAGGAAGAAAGGAATATCCGACAAAAACTACAAACGCTCTTTGATGTCGGCCTGGGATATATAAAGTTAGGGCAAAGCTCTACCACCCTTTCCGGCGGCGAAGCCCAAAGAATCAAATTGGCTACCGAACTATCGCGCCAAGCTACCGGCAGTACTCTCTATATTCTAGACGAACCAACCACTGGCCTGCACTTTGATGACATCAAGCGGCTGCTGGATGTCTTGAATAAACTAGTAGATAAAGGCAACACAGTCTTAATCATTGAACATAACCTAGACGTTATCAAGTCGGTTGATTGGATTATTGATCTCGGGCCCGAAGGCGGTAATGGCGGCGGCCACTTAGTGGCCAGCGGCACCCCGCGTGATGTAGCCAAAATCAAATCCAGCTGGACCGGCCGATACTTAAAAAAATATTTTTCCTAAACTATGACTACTCCCAACCGTAAAACCCTGGGTCTAGCCTTAGGCAGCGGCAGTTTCCGCGGCCCGGCCCATATCGGCGTTATTAAAACCATCCTGAAAAACAACCTGCCGATTGATTATCTGGCTGGCGCCAGCATCGGTTCATTAGTTGCCGCTCATTATGCCGTCTTTCAAGATATTAAGAAATTAGAAACTGACATGATTGGCAACCAAAGAGAAAAGCTTTCACTCCTTTTAGACCTTTCCCGTGGCGGCGGCCTTCTGACCGGTGATCGCCTGGAAAGATTCTTGCGCCAATTACTCCAAAACGCCCAATTTAAAGACGCTAAAATCCCATTAAAAATAATTGCCACCGACCTGGTTGAAGGTGAAACTTTTGTCTTCCAAAAAGGTGACCTGGCTACCGCAGTCCGAGCCAGTGTTTCCGTGCCGCTCACCTTCAAGCCGGTAAAATTCAAAGACAAGCTCTTGATTGATGGCGGTGCCTCCAACCCGGTGCCAGATGATGTTGTCAGAAGCATGGGGGCCGATGTCGTAGTTTCCGTTAATCTCTATAACCGCTACCGCTTTGACAGCCCTAAGCCATCAACTAGTAAAATCGTCATGCGCGGCCTAGAAGTTATCTTAGGCAACCTGGTAAAAAACAATACGCGCCATACCGATGTCCTGATTGAACCTGACACTTCCGGCGCCTACAAGGTCCCTCGCCTCAAAAAATATTATGACCAGAAGCTGATAGCTGACATGATCAGAGACGGAGAAACCGCCACCGAGAAACAACTAGACAAGATTAAAGGATTGATGAAATAGACCAAACAAAAAAAACTCGCACCAAGCGAGTTTTTTTTCTTATATTCTACCGACCTATTATTTTTTCAACCTTCCTTAGATTCCTCGAATCAATCTCAAACCATTGCCAGGGGTGTCTGATCTTTTTATCCGGCCCCTCAAACTTATGTAAATCCGAGCCGCCGGTAGTGACAAAATCAAATTGCTGCGCTAAATATTGGATATACATTACTGACTCATGGCTGTGGTGCGGCGATAACAATTCTAAACCATCAACTCCCATTTTCTTCAATTTTTCCACGATATTGCCCCGTAATTTGTTAAAATGGCCCGGATGGCAAAAGATTATCTGTCCGCCAATTTTTTGCCTGAGCTTTAAAACCCTTTCCAAGCTAATACGAGCGTCGCGCAACACTCCCAGATTCTTATTAAAGAAATAATGGATAAAAAGGTCTTCTTCGCGCGGCTGTTTAATGCCTAAATCTTGTTTTATCTTCCGACGATTATAGGGTACGGCAAAAAACTCATCCGCCACCTTATTGACCGGAACATATTCGGGGTAATGAGATAATATCTTTTCGACATTCAAATGAAAGCCGATCTTTTTCAGGCGCTCCAATTTCTGCCGCATAATTTGCCGGCGACGTTTCTGGGTTTCCAATAATAGCTTATAGAGCTCAGGCGAATCAACTTGATAATTATACCAGAGGATATTTATTTTCCGGCTGCCCACCCTGACATACAACTCCAAACCCGGGACAACTTTTATTCTCTCTTTTCGACAAGCCTTCTGAAATTCAATTTGCCCAGCTAAAGTATTATGGTCAGTCAAAGACGCCACCTTTATCTTCTCCTTTTTTATAAAATGCGCCAGCTGAGCCGGGGTTAAATAGCCATCAGAATAAATTGAGTGCAGCTGGAGATCAATCCTCATACTATTTTTGATTAATTACTCGTAAAACTTCCTTGTGCACCAAACCATTAGAAGCGGCCATATCAGAACTTTTCAGACCCCAGGCTTTATTTTTGAAATCAGTTACCCGCCCCTTAGCCTCCTGCACCAGCAAAACACCAGCGGCCACATCCCAGCTATTAGCGCCAGGAATAACAATAGATTCTACCCGGCCGCAGGCAGTATAGGCCAATTCTAAGGAAGCGCTGCCTAACTGGCGACAATCTAAATCATGCAATTTGCGATAACGGTAATATTTCAAAGCTTTTTTCATGTCGCTCAGCTTTGACCCATGACAGAAAGTATTAATTGTCTTCTCCCCGTTATAGGTTGAGACTTTGATCCGCTTGCCATTGAGCCAAGCGCCCTGACCAGCCTCAGCCAGAAATAGCTCATTGAGGGCCGGCGCGAATACCACTCCCAAAATCAATTTATTCTTCTGAAATAAAGCGATGGAAACCGCCCAGAGCGGATTATGCATGGAAAAATTATGAGTCCCATCCAGAGGATCAATTACCCAGAGATATTCAGATCTGCCCGCTATCTTCCCCGCCTCTTCAGACAAAATGCGATGATCCGGAAAATTCTGCTTTATCTCTCCAATGATTATCTTCTCCGAAATTAAATCCGACTTAGTCAAAATTTCATGGAAAGATTTGAACTTAGCATCACTGCGCTCATAACGGTAATACCGTTCTAATAATTTTTCTCCGGCCGAGTAAGCGGCGGTAACCGCTATGGTCCGTAACTTGTTGTTATTTTTCATATTTAATAATTAAATCATGTCTAATATTTTCAACTCCAAACTGCCGCTATCAGTCTCCCAAAAAGCAAAGCTGGCTTTCTGAAAGACTCCACCCAGAGTACCGGGATTAACCAATGTTATTCCATCTTTGGTTTCAATCCAAGGCTTGTGAGTATGCCCATAGAAAATAATTTTGGCTCCGGGATTTTGGGCTAAGACTTTCGGAATATATTCTGGCTCATGACAAAGCCCGACAGTGTGGCCATCAATCTCGGCTGCGCCATAGCGCCCCAGATACTTGATGCTAAGATAGCGGATCAAGTCATTATCATCATAGAGCTCCATGTTGCCATAGACCAGAAAAATCTCACCACTAAAATTAGTGGCCAGGAAATTAATAGTATCCATGCCCACCACATCGCCGCAGCATATCAGCCGCTCAATACCCTCGTTTTTTACCCAATTCAGACATTTTTCTAAATTGGGAATATTGTCATGAATATCCGAAATAATGGCTATTTTCATGATTTAATTATAGCAAATATTGACAAATTAGCCAAAATCATATTTAATATAACCCTGAACTTAAAATGTACATTTAATGAGACAAATGAAAAAACAGCTATTGATTGTAATTGACGGCAAGGGAAGCAAAGCGCCCCTGCATCATCAAGTAGCCCAAGAAGGACTACCGGAAGTAAATGGATCAATTGTTACCAAAATTATGGTTGGAGCCGGCCTGGAATCAGTCTTGATGACTAATGCTTTTGAAGCCCACCAGGAGAAAAAAGGCATTCATTACCCTTATCTTGGATCTGACGGACGGCTAGCCATCAACGGCCACACGCCATCAGGCCATGAAATAATGGCAGCGATTGACGAAGCCTTTAAACATTGCTCCGAAAATGAGATTTGTTTGACGGCAGTTCCGCCTGAAATCGGCCAGACAATCTGGAACAGGATCACCGGGAAGAGAGAAGAATTATTGCCGCTGGAGGTAATCCAGGTCGGCATTGATTTAAAGGGCAAAATGGTCGCCGCTAAAGCTTAACAGTAGCTTAAAGAAACAAAAAAGCATTCTCCGGAATGCTTTTTTCATTTTATTCCTATTTTATTTCCGCAATCTGATTTCATAATCCATCTGCTCAATCTTGCGCAAATGACCACGAGCTTGGTCATACTTAGTGCGCAAATATCCGGTCAAATCAAAGTCTACTAATTGCGCCATAATCTCATTGACCGTTTCTTTTATTTCCTTGACGCGCTCAAACTTGCCGGCAGCGGCCTGGTTGGTAGCGACCCGAACCAGCTCGCCAATCAGATCGCAAATGCCGCCGAGATAGGTTTCATAGTTCAACTTCAAGCCCTTGATGGCATCTAACTTCTGGCCGCTTAGAACCAAATATAGCATCTTAGCCTCAGCATATTCTTCCACGGCTGCCTTATATGATCCTTCCTGATATATTCGGACGCTGCCAAAATTCTTTTCTAATTTAGCTAAAATCCCCTCTACTTCCTTAAATTTTGCCTCAGCTGGCTTCAATTCTCCCCGATGCAAAGCGAAGATAATGCGCTTAGATTCATACAAAACCACATTAGCCAGACTACCAATCTGACGCCTTTCACTGCCACTCTCCGCGTATTCCTTCTTTAATTTTTCTACAAACTTTTTGTTAATCATAATTATATATTTTGACTTGTTAGTCTTGAACACAACGAACTGCATGACCGTCAAAACGATTGCGGCTATTGTAAGCTATGGAATTTGAAGCGCTGGGAATATAATATATATAAGGCTGGGAGGTTAAAACGTCATAAGTTGACCAAGCCATAAATTCATTTCCTAAATAAGCATAAGAACTCATACCACGGATATAGAAACCCGAGGCTAAGGCAGTGAAGCCAGTAGTATTGGTGCCGGTGTCGTAAGGCGGCGTCCAATGGGCGCTACCCACTTCTTTTATCGGATTGGCGGTCGTACCTAAAGAAATAAAATCATTATAATCTGGTACGTGCCAACCAGAAGGACAAATGCCCTGATGAGGCGAACCAATCTGAGCAAAACAATTAGTTGAATCACAAGTCTGAGGTAGGGCCATCACGGTGTGCCACTGATAAAGACCACCGTAAATAGTACAATTTGAATCTAGCCCATTATAACAATGTTTCTGAAAAACACCGGCGTTAGCATCAACTTCGTCAGTATTTGTGGTCTTGGTGCCAAAATTAAGATTTTCGGCGAACCAGCAACGAGTTCCAATCAAGACGGTATTATAAGATTGGCCACCATAATCAACTGAATCGCCACAGACAAATGGCGGAGTAACAACCGGACTACAATCTACATCCATTATCCCGGCCGGGGTTAAACATTTAGGACCACCATCCAATGTGCCCGTAGTGTTACCTAAGCAGAAGGAAATATTATAGGAATTTCCTGACTCAGTTTGGGTATAGAAAAAAGTATTTTGGTTAGAAGTACAGGTTCCATCTATAGGAGTCGGAGCATCTGGAATAATTTGCATGTAGGTAGAAGTGCCGTAAGTAGAGGTGGAAAAAATAGAGTCTAAAGCAAACTCTTCCGCGGTTGGATATCTGTTTTTGTCATTGAAAAAAAGCTCTAGAGCAGTCTGGATCTGTTTCATATCGCCAGCTCTCTTGGCGTCACGGGATTTGGCTCGAGCATTAGACAGGGCGATAATGGAAATAGTGGCTAAGACGCCGATAATGGCAATAACCACCAGAAGCTCAATGAGAGTGAAGGCTTTTCTAGTCTTCATATTTTTTTATTAATTTTTATGCTATTTACAAACCCTAAATACTTCTTCAATAGTGGTGTCCCCCTTCAAGGCTTTCAAAACTCCGTCTTGAAGCATGGTAATCATGCCATTCTTGATAGCTTCTTGCTCAATATCATAATCAGAAAAATCCGGATTCTGAATAGCTTTTCCGATTTCTGGATTAGCGCCGATGGTTTCATATAGACCGATGCGACCCTTGTAGCCGATGAAGTTGCATTTATCACAGCCAGCGCCTTTATAGAACTTCAAATCAGTCGGCACTGAGACTGCCGGATTCTTGATTTCAGCTAAAATCTTTTTGACCTCTTCCAAACTGGCACCATCCAAAGATATCTCCTGTTTGCAGAACGGACACATCTTACGGGCAAGACGTTGACCGATAGAGCATTCAATAGAATTAGCTAATTGCTGCCGGTCCACTCCTAATCCCAGGAAGCGGGAAATCGCACCTGAGGCGCTATTGGCATGGATAGTGGAAAGCACCAAGTGGCCAGTCAAAGAGGCTTCAATAGCAATCTTGGCGGTTTCCTCGTCGCGGATTTCACCGATCATCATAATGTTAGGGTTTTGGCGCAGCAAAGAGCGCATCGCAGCCGCAAAAGTATAGCCTTGCTCGGCATTTATCTGAGTCTGGATAACGCCCTCCATCTGATATTCAATCGGATCTTCCACAGTGATAATCTTGACGTCCGGTTTATTTAAATTCTTCAAAACGCTATATAAAGTAGTGGTCTTACCTGAGCCGGTCGGACCAGTGGTAATGATAATACCCTTGGTCTTCTTCATGGATTCGCTCAAAACCTGGAGCGAGTAATCGGCGATACCCAAAGTTGCCATATCCAAAGCGCCTTCCTTGCCGGATAATAACCGGATTACGATGGTTTCGCCATAACCGCCGGAAATGATAGAAACGCGGCAATCCATCTTGTTGCTGGCCAAGAATATAGAGAAGCGGCCATCCATAGTAGCCTGCTTGACGTTGGTAACAAAACCGGACAACAGCTTTATCTCACCCAAAACCGGCAGATAGTGTTCCTTGCTAACGTGCAAAATATCATGCATTACGCCATCAATACGCAGACGAATCTTGACGTCGGCTTCCGTCGGTTCAATATGCAAATCGCCCGCCTCGCTCTTGACGGCGAGGGCTAAGATAACAGTAATCAAATCTTTAACTGGAATATTCTTAATCAATTCGCTAATCATTTCCGGAGTCTTGAGCAAATCAACTGCTCGTGCCAAATCAGCTTCACTGATTTTGACCCCGCGACCCATGGTCTGAGAAACCACAATATCATAGAGCTCATTGACATAATCAAAGTCGCCAATAACACGATAGATTTCTTCCAAACTAGTCTGGCCTTCTAATGATTTTAAGACGCCATCCTGGAGCATGGTAATCATGCCATTTTCAATCGCCTGCTGTAAAATTTTAAAAGACGGCGCATTATCAATCGTCAACTGCTTAATGCGCTCATCCATGGTAAATATTTCATAGATGCCGATACGGCCTTTATAGCCAATACCAGCGCAAACATCGCAACCAGCGCCAGCTTTATAGATAGTCGGTAAAGTAGTCGGAATATCAATGCCTGATTTAGGAGAGATAACCGCTAAAATCTTCTGTACTTGTTCTCTCTCCGAATCGGTTAAAATATGTTCCTGGCGACAACTTGGACAAAGTTTGCGCACCAAACGCTGACCGATAACGGCATTAATAGAAGGCACTAAAAAGTAAGGCTTGACTCCCATATCAATCATGCGAGGAATGACGCCGGCCGCATCATTGGTATGCAAAGTAGATAACACTAGGTGACCGGTCAAAGAGGCTTGAACGGCAATCTCCGCCGTCTCCAAGTCTCTGATTTCTCCGACCATCACGATGTCCGGATCTTGGCGTAAAATAGAGCGCAAGCCATCAGCAAAATTATAGCCCTTCTTGCTATTAATCTGACTTTGGCTGATACCCTCCAACTGATATTCAATCGGATCTTCTAAAGTAATAATCTTGGTTCCAGGTTCATTTAATTTGTTCAAAACAGCATACAGAGTAGTGGTCTTGCCTGAGCCGGTCGGACCGGTAGTCAACACTAGGCCATTTGGCTTAGCAATTTCCGCCTTTAGAATTTCAAATCCTTCCGGGCGTAAACCTAAATCCTCAAAAGGCAAACCAACCGAGCTAGAGCGCAACAAACGCATTACCACGCTCTCGCCATAGGCGGTAGGCAGGAAAGAGGAACGGACATCAATCCTTTCTTTGGACAAGAATATGGAATAACGGCCATCCTGCGGCTTGCCTTCAATATTGATTTTGACTCCAGCTAAAATCTTCATGCGGGAAATTATCTTCTTCCACTTCAAGCGATCGATCGCGGCCGCTTCCTGCAAGACGCCATCAATACGCAAGCGGATAGCTACTGCCTCGCTCTCGGCCTCAATGTGAACATCGGAAGCGCCAGTCTTCAAAGCCGTCGCCAGAATCAAAGTGACAATATCTGAAATATTAACCTTGTTAATCTCATCATTTAAATTTTTGTAACTGGAAATAGCGCTCTTAAAACGTTCCAAATCTTCCTCTTTAATTTCCACGCCCGAATCATACTTCTTGACCTTAGGCAAATTCTTGTAAAACTCCTGGGCGTCATTCAGGCTGCTGGGAGAGATGAGATAAAGGCGGCTCTTGGTAAAATACTGGGCATTTAAAGCGTCAACTATTTCTTTGATTTTAGGATTCTCTGGATTCGTGGTTCCGACTCTGATATTATCGCCGTCATAATAAAAACAAACCACCTTGTGTTCGCGAGAGTCTTCCTCCGGAATCAAACTGATAGCTTCCGGACTGATTGGAAAGCCAAAAAGGCTAACATAGTCTAAACCCAAAGAGGCAGCCCGAGATTCGGTCTGCTCTTCAATTTTTTTCAATTGGATCTCCTGTTGTTTAGCCAAAAGTTTGCCTTGTGGGGTATCATCATCTTTGGCACTGCTTTTTTGGCTCAGGAGACTGGAAATAGAATCAAAGCCGCTCATAATATAGCGAGACAAGAATAATTTAAATCATTAACTACTTAACGGTCACCGGAATATTTTTTATTTTTTCCGGCACTATTCTCTCTAACTTGCTTTCCCCGCCCTTACCCGTTAACTTCAAATAGAGACTAGTCCAAGAAATAGTTTGGAAGGTGGTTAAGACTGAGCCGCAAGCGATTATAAATACCAGAATAACAATGCCGCCGAGAGCAGCCATAAACCAGAAAGCACCGGCCGAGAACAAGGCCAAGAAAGCGGCGGCCAAAATTACAAATGGCACCGCCAATATTAAAGCGGCGATAACGATAACGATAGTAGAGAAGAAGCTGATAACGAACAACAGGAAAGCCATTTCTAAGCTGATAATCCAATTCTGGCGGAATAAATTCCAACCATTTTTAATCGCCGGCAGTAATTTTTCTTTTTTCAAAATAACTCCAGCAATAGCATATTTGATCAGGAAAGAAACGCTAATAGCTACTGGAATAAACAAAACAAACAACAGGATATAAACGAAACCGGCCACGCCGCGATTGGCAAAAACGAAGATTAAAGGCAAACTGACAATCAAGACCAAAACGTTAACTAAAATCTTAGCCAAAACATTAAGACCTAAAACCGACCAGAATTTATTAGCTCCAGCTCTTAACCCCTGGTGTAATCCGACCTCAGCCACGTCTTTGCGGCTCTTAATAATCTTATCGGAATTATTAACAATAGCTATCTGAGAAACTACCGCCAGCCAAACTAAAAGCAAAATGGCAGCTAGGACCACTAGCATCATTACTAGGGCGATGCTGGTAGCCGCCGGATCAGACTGGAATAACGATCCTAGATTCATAAAAATACGACCGCTGAAAATACCGGAATGGAAGAAATTACTCCAGCCATAAACCCACTCCAAAGAAGCGCTGCGGCTCATGGCCCGCATTAATATTTGGTATTCGGCGCCGATGCTTAAAAGCGAAGCGAACAAACCGAAAAACCAGAGATACTTGTTTTTCCAAGCAATTCTCACTGCCTGGAGCATGATTTGGCGATAAGAAAACATAGTGTTGTAAAAGCCTTAATTTTGGCTTATTAAATTAAAAATAAAAGTTGAAAAACTTATTATAGTTTGATATTATTATAACATAATAATTGATTATAAACAAACTATTCCGCCCTCTATGGAGACTCTTGACCAGATAAAAAGCCAACTTAGCCAAACCCTCAAAAATGACCTAGATATTAGCTATCCCCCCAGCCCAGAGCTGGGCGATTTGTCTTTGGCCCTCTTCGGCCTAGCTAAGGCTAGCGGGAAAAACCCTATTGAATTAGCCCAGGAAACTGCGGAAAAACTGAATAAAAGCCCCAAACTCAAAACCGCCATCAAGGAGGTTCGAGCCGTCGGCCCCTATGTCAATATTTTTTTAGACTATAATAGCTTCACTCCGGCGGTTATCAAATCCATCAAAAAAGACCAGGATGACTATGGTCGCAATCAATCAGGTAAAAAAGCCGGGGTCATGATTGAATACTCCAACGGCAACACCCACAAGGAGCTCCATATCGGCCACCTCCGCAATATTTGTCTCGGTGATACTATCAACAGATTATTAGATATAAGTGGTCACCGCTCTCTGCCCGTTTCATATATCAATGACTTCGGTATCCACGTCGCCAAAACCCTTTGGTATTTGAAAAATAACCAGAAAGAATATCAAAAACTAATTAAATCAACTCCCAAAAACCGGGGCTATCTCCTCGGATCAGCCTACAAAGAAGCCACGGCTGCCCTAGCAGAAAACGAAACGGCCAAGGAGGCCGTCGGAAAGATAATGCAAGAGATTGAAAGCCAAAAAGGAGAAAATTATCAGCTCTGGCAGAAAACCAGAGATTGGAGCATTAAATATTTCCAATCGGTCTACCAAGACCTGGGGGTCAAGTTTAAAAAAACCTTCTACGAAAGCGAGGTTATCACTTCCGGCCTAAAAACCGTCAAGGAATTAGTAACTAAAGGCGTCCTCAAAAAAAGCGAAGGAGCCATAATCGCTGATTTGGAAAAATATAACTTAGGCGTCCTCCCCATCATCCGCTCCGATGGCACGGCTCTTTACCCGGTCGCCGATTTAGCCCTGGCTGTCAAAAAATTCCGAGAAAATAAAATCCAAGAATCGATCTATGTAGTTGACGTCCGCCAAAGCCTTTACTTCAAGCAATTGTTTAAAATATTGCAGCTCATGGGTTATGAGCAAAAAATGACTCATCTGGCCTATGACTTCGTGACTCTGCCCTCCGGCATGATGTCTTCCCGCAGCGGTAACGTCATCACCTACCACGAGCTCATAGCGCAGGCCAAAGAACTGGCCCTGACGGCCACCAAAGACAAGCATCCGGATTGGAGCCAGAAAAAGATTACCCAAACCGCTTCTGAATTGGCTTTCTCTACCATCAAGTTTGAAATGCTTAAAGTATCGGCACAAAAAACCATTACTTTTGATATTAAAGAAGCCCTCAAGTTTGACGGCTACACCGCCACTTATCTGCAATATACCCATGCCCGTCTGATGAGCATCGGCCGCAAAGCACCGCGGGCCAAAAGCCGCTTAGATTACTCCCAGCTATCAGAGCCGCAAGAAAAACATTTGCTCTTCCGCCTGGCCCAATACCCGGAAACGATCAGACACGCCAAAGATAATTATGACCCTTCTGAAATCAGCAAATACTTATTTGAACTCTGCCAGCTGGCTAACGATTATTATCACGCCATCCCGATTATCAAGAGTGCCCCCAAAACCAGAGATGCCCGCTTAGAGTTGATTGCCGCGACTCGACAAATCATTAAAAATGGCCTAGAGTTATTGGGCATTAAAGCTATTAACGAAATATAACAAATATATGGAACAGAAAAATAACCCCATGGAAAAGCTTGTATCCCTCTCAAAAAGACGCGGTTTTGTCTTCCCGTCATCGGAAATCTATGGCGGCTTAGGAGCAATTTACGACTATGGCCACTATGGCACGCTACTTAAGAATAATATCCGCGATGCCTGGCTCAAAGCTATGGTTCAAGAGCGGGATGATGTTGTTTCTTTAGACGGTGCTATTTTCATGAGCCCTAAAACCTGGGAAGCCTCAGGCCATTTAGCCAGTTTTGACGACCCACAAGTTGACTGCAAAAAATGCCGCAGCCGTTTCCGCGCTGATCATCTTTTGGAAGACTTCGGTGTCAACTCTGACAAAGCTGGTTTAGAATTCATTAATGCTGAATTGAATAAATTGAAAGATGGAGGGAAGTTGAAGTGCCCGAACTGCGGCAGCAAAGACCTGACCGAAGCTAAGCGCTTCTCACTAATGGTCAAATCAAACCTCGGATCTCCGACCGATGAATTAACTGAAGAAAACGTCATTTACCTCCGGCCCGAAACTTGCGGCAATATCTACCTTCAATATAAGAATACCCTGGACTCTACTTCGCCTAAACTACCTTTTGGCATCGCTCAGGTCGGCAAAGCTTTCCGTAATGAGATAGTCGCCCGCCAATTTATTTTCCGCACCCGCGAATTTGAGCAGTTAGAGATGCAATATTTTGTCTTTCCGCAAGAAGTAAAAAATAATTATGAACTCTGGAAACAGACTCGCTGGGACTGGTATTTGTCATTAGGCATCAAGCCAGAAAACATCAGGTGGTACAAGCATGAAAAATTAGCTCACTATGCTAGTGAAGCCTACGACATTGAATATAATTTTGAATCATTGGGCGGCTTCAAAGAAGTTGAAGGCATCCATGCTCGCGGCGATTGGGATTTGTCCCAACACAGCAAATTTTCTGGTACTGATTTAAGCTATTTTGACGAGGCCACGAAGACTCGTTTTGTGCCCCATGTAGTTGAAACATCGGCTGGTTTGGGCCGGCTCTTCTTAATGGTCTTGGATCAAGCCTACACTGAGGAAGAAGTAAAAGAAGGCGAAAGCCGCACCGTACTCAAATTCCCTCCTAAGCTAGCCCCGATCAAAGCCGCTATTTTCCCGCTACTCAAGAACAAACCGGAGCTAGTCGCTAAGGCTCGGGAAGTATATAACTCCCTGAAAAGCGAATTCATGTGTGAATTTGATGACAACGGCAATATCGGCAAGCGCTACCGCCGCCAGGATGAAATTGGCACACCCTTCTGCTTGACGATTGATTTTGACAGCTTAGAAAAGGATGACGTCACAGTTCGCGATCGCGACAGCATGGAGCAGGCCAGGATAAAGATTTCTGAATTGAAGAATTATTTACGCGACCGGATATAAGCATTATTTCCTGATAAAAAACAACCCCTGTTTCTTTGATTAGAAACAGGGGTTTATGTTTGGGCTGAAATTTATTTATTCAGCTTGTAGAAACAGACGAAATCTTCGGTCCCGGGGATTTTAATGCCTTCGCCATTGTCCTTCGGGGTGCCAAATTTAACGCAAAAACGGGGCTTAATGTCTGTCTGATCTTCGTAGGCGATGATGTTAACAGACAAAGAGGTTCCAAACTCGTCTTTCTTTTCCAGCACGAATACTTCAGCCATAATTTCGGAACCCAACATATCGGCAGTGACGTAAAAGTTACGCACCAAAAGACAACGGCCGAACATCTTGTCTTTCCCGGGGTAATCGCCACGACGGAAATGTTCCGGAATATCAATCTGAGTATCACCAGCGAAATAAGAATGAGCTGAAATTTTTTTCATATACGGGTCTCCTTTGCCCGCCTTATCTTTTGGTTTAGGAACTTTAACCAATACGTGGCTGTACTTGGTCAATTCTTTAAAAACGCTTTTGGCCTGAACTGAATCAGTAGCGTTGCCGGGGACAGAACTTTTATCTTCCATTATATATGGGTTTTGGGTTAGACAATAATTTGTTAAAAAACGTCCTAAAACTATATCATATTTATATGTTTTTGTCAATAAATATTAAATTTATCACTATTTTAACTGTTTTTTAGGTCATATTTGCTATAATAATCCAATGAAAAGATTACTTTTTTGGGCTTTAATCGCCCTCAGCCTAATAGTCCCGGGCCTTTTAATCAACCAACAAACCCAGACGCCACTCAGCGGCTTAGATGTCTATTTCCTGGACGCTGGCCAAGGCGACGCAATCCTAATCAGATCATCGTCCGGACAGAACATCTTAATCGATGGTGGTCCGGATAATTTAGTATTGGAAAAAATCGGCCGCCTCTTGCCCTATAAAGAAAGGATGATTGACCTGGCAATATTAACCCACCCTCATGCTGATCATCTGCTGGGCTTGATAGCGGCGCTAGAAAAATATCAAATTCCAAAAATATTATCTACCGGCATCAATTACCAAAACTCGGACTATCGTTATTTTCAAGAGATAATAGGCGGAAAAAACACTATTATTGCCGAAGAAACAGAAATCAAGCTAAGCCCTAATTGTTCCCTTAAAATAATCTACCCTGACGAAAATATCTCCGGCCAAGATAGCAAGAATATCAACAACAGCTCCATCGTTTCTGAATTGATCTGCCAAAAGGACAAAATACTTCTGATGGGGGACGCTGAAGTTGAAGTTGAAAAAGAGCTGTTGCAATCCCATGCCGACCTCCAAGCTGAGGCTATTAAGCTGGGGCATCATGGGTCGAAGACCGCTAGCAGTCCGGAGTTTATAGAACAAGTATCTCCTCAAACCGCTATTATAACTGTCGGGGAGGGAAACAAGTATAATTTGCCCTCGCCTGAGACCCTGGATGAAATGGAGAAATTAGGAATAAAAGTTATCCGCACCGATTTGGCCGGGACCATAAAAATGCACTTAGAGTAAGCCATTATTAAGCCAGAAAAGCCTTATTTTTCAAGCTTTTTGCTTATTTTAGCCATATAATAAAACTGTGGATAAGATGTGTATTGACAAATATTTTTTTATATGATATAGTTATAAGTCGTTAAAGATGGAAGGTCAAATGAAACGGGACCGGCACGACAAGCATGGGATTTTCTCTCACGGTTTTAGGGCTCTCGCTCACGAATTCGTAAGAGAAAACTTTCTTGCCTATCCCGTTTTAAGTGATCTTCTTTTTTTACAAAAAGAGCTCCTGCTAAGGAGCTCTTTTTATTATCTCTAAAATTAATTGCTCGGAGTAGAGGTGGCAGTAGTAGTCGCCGCGCCAACATCGCTGGACAATTGCTTGACACCGACCAAGCAAACCTCCTGCCAAGGAACATAATGGGAAGTGAATCGCTTCTCTTCTTTCTTCTCTTCCGGCGTGCCTGGATTATAGACCACCGTATAATCGAAATAAGCATCAGCACCATTATGAGCCTTCTCAGTACATTTCTTCTGGCCCGGAGCTAAATCGGTCGTTTCCACTATCTTGGTAGCGGCTGGTCGGACAATGTTGTAAACCACCGGCTTGCCAACTGTCACTTGCCGGCTATCTTTTACGCCCCAAAAATCAAAGTAGATATCGTTGCCCTCAATCCGTGATTGGATCAGAATATAATCCTTAGTGTCATTAATAAAACGGACGTCGGGATTAGGAATATAAATAGCCGCATCCATGCCCGCCGGCTCATAATAAGTGACGCGATAAGAATGATTGCGCCGCGCTGTAATGGGCAGGCCGGATTCTAGGGCCGCCCGGAAAACGGTCGTGCCAATTTGGCACAAGCCACCGCCATATTCCGGAATAGTCTTATTCTCTTTAATAACTAATTCGGGCAAATAACCCGTGCTCGCATCAACCGCCCCCAGAGTCTTCACTAAAGAAAATTCTTCTCCCGGTTGAAGTAAGATACCATTAACCGCAGCCGCTCCCACGGCGATATTATGCCGCCGATTCTTAGGCGAACCGGCAAAATTAGAATGGCCAGTGCCAATAACTTCCTTGATGCCAAACTCTACATCATCAACCGCGCTGGCTTGCTCATTAGAAATAGTATCTACCGCTAATATTATAGTACTAGTAGCCATAGCGGTGACATGCTCTTTTATCTTGCCAATAGTTTCCTGATTATTTAGCTTCAAGCCATCAGCGCTCACTTGGAAGTTGGAAACCTTGCCATTTTTCATCTCAAACTTAGCTCGAGCCGGCTCACGATTAATCTCCGGCGCCACCTCTTTATCTAAAAATTCAGTTATCTTATTATCGGCTAAAGCCACCCGGACCGTCGGGTCTTTTACCAAACCTAACCAAGAGGCTAATTTAGCTTTATCAATGCTCCATTTAAACACCTTAGGAGAAGACGTCGCTTTATACTCCAAAGTTAATGGCGCGGCCGCCAAAATCATCTCGGCCGAAGAAGTTACACTCTGGACCTCAGTCATAAAAATCAAAGGTTCTTCCGGGCGGGCCGCCAAATTAATCGTTTTTATATCTCCTTGGGAAAGGATGTTTTTTAAATCCGACAAAGCCTGGTCATAATCAATCACGACACCGGATTTTTCCGGCAACACAGAAAACTCAAAAGACCCAGCCTGACCGGCCTTGACCTCAAGCGCCGCATCTTGAACCGGGTTTTCTAGGTCCTTGAATCTTTCGCGCAATTCATTCTTCAGACCATCTTCATTCAGATGATAGACAAAAGATATTTGCTCCGGTCTGAACCATAGGTTTATCTGCTGCCAAAGATTGGGCCAAAAACTGTCACCCCGCCCGACATGATAGGCATTCTGGGCGGTAGCCGTCGGATCAAAATCCCAGAGAAAAGTGGAGAGATCCATATCAAAAGATGATTTAGTGGAAGCAATATCAATTGTCCGATCTTGATAGGAGAATTTTAACCCCTGGCTAGCTAGGATCTGGCTTTTTTCCTTTAACATCTTCTCGGCCTCAGCCATTGGCTGGCCGCCTAAATCAAGCGACCCGACCTTCACGCCAGGATAGACCTTGTCGTCATAAACCTTGGCATATACTAAATAGGCCGCTAGCACTAAAACTGCCAGGGCCGAAATGATGATGAGAGTTAAAAAAATTATCTTTTTAGAACGAGACGACAACATAATCTTTAATCAATTTTTAATATTTCGTTCAAAATCCCCTCCGCTACTGGTTTTGAGTCAGCTATTAGATCCTTCTGAGGCAAGATATTAAAATAGAGGGTCGCCCCGACGCTAACGCCTGCCGGCAACTTGTTTTTAAGCCAAACCACCACCTCACCTTGATCATCCTTGAGAATCGCCTGGTCGTTTTCCCAGGCTTCTAATATAAACTTGGCTATCATATTACTCTTTGACGGTAACCTTAATGTTTCTGGTCGGTCCGACCTTATCCAAAGTAACGGTCAAAACGCCATTTTCTAAAACCGCTTGGATTTTTTTGCTGTCAACTTCGGCTGGCAGCACTAAAGAGCGAGAAAAAGAACCCCAATAGCATTCCTGATAGACATAATCAGCGCCTTTCTGCTCCTGTGCTTCTTCTCTTTTGCCTTTGATGGTCAGGAGATCGTTATGCAAAGAAATATCCAGATCCTCTGGCTTGACCCCGGCCATGGCCGCTTTGACGATAATCTGTTTGTCAGTCTGGGCGACATCAACCAAAAGCTGACCCTCGCTAGCCGAATCATCTAACCAGCGTTCGGTTAAATCCGAAAAACCGCCAGAAGATATTTGGTACTTGTTTTGGTCGCGATTAGAAAAGATGTTAAACATAAATTGTTTTGAGAAATAAGGGTGTGGGCCCGACTGGATTCGAACCAGTGACCTTTACGATGTCAACGTAACGCTCTAACCAACTGAGCTACGAGCCCCTTTTTAAAAAACACTAATATTAATTTAGCAATAATAAGGAAAAAAGTAAATAAGGCCCGATAATAATAGTAAAATTAAAAAAACGCCCAATATTAGCCAACTTTACAAGTAAAAAAAACTATGCTAAGGTAAGAACATAATCCCTTAATAATTAATTAAAGTTTTTAGGAAACGGTGGCTGATACGGTTGGATTAAAATAAACCTTTAACTCGTTACATACTCCATAACAAGAGAAAAATCTATAAGCTAG
>JAKLGM010000013.1 GCA_022710685.1 Patescibacteria group bacterium
CGGCGGTCATGGTCGGATTAACTACCATGCCGGCTAAAACTAAGGTCCGTTCTTATTACTCCGGCGACGCTATCGTCTATCATGACGTGGTGGTGACCGGTTCCACTAACAGCGACAGCTTGGAGGTCTTTAAGTTGGAAGGCCAAAAGTTAGTTAAGTTTGTGGATCTGAAGCCGTTTAACTCCCGCTTCAATACCTATGATAATTTCTATGATTTGAAGTTTAGTCAGGAGAACGGTCGCTTGTACGTCTATGCCATTTCCGGTTTTAGCCTGTACAAGTATGATATCTCCGACTTATCCAGCCCGACCTTGGTCAAGGCTAGCACTAACAGTTATTGGGAGTGGTATAGCCGGGTTGATAAATTCGGCGACAACATCGTGACGATTTCCGCTCGCGGCGTCAAAGTGTTTAATCCGGACATGGAAGTCATTGATTCTTATGAATTAAAAAATGATATTCCGTATAACATCCGGTCCATCAATACTAATGACTACATCTTTAATATCTCTAAAGATGAAATCCAGGTCTTTGATCGCCATACCCGCCAAGTCGTCAAGAATATCCAGGTCAATTATCGCAGCGCTTCCGGCAATCGCAGCCTCTACTTTGATTCTTTCAGTGATTCGATCTATGTGGTTGACGATTTCAGCGCCAAGAAGATGGACTTAGATGGAGCTTTGAAGGGCACCTTTGAGCATACCGGCAATCCGGGCCATGATGTCGCTTCTTCCGGTAACGAATTCCTGTATTTCTCTAATGGCTTAGGCGTAGTCAAATTGAATAAAGACAACATGAAGTTATTGAAATCGCAGGAGACTGGCGGTATCGCCGGCACCGAAGGTTGGGCTATGGGTTTAAAAGCCGTAGCTAACTCTACTGGCGACAAGGTTGTTGTCTTTAATAACTCCAGCATCTTAGTACTAGACGGAAACCTAAATAAGTTGGCTGCGACTCGCGCCGGTGAAGATAGCCGGGTGGAAGCTAAGGAAAATTTATTCTTACGCTTGAACACCATTTCGGCTCCGACTAATTCTGTTGTCTTGTTGTCCGGTGGCGGCTACTTCCCGTATGAGAAATTAGTCGTGACTGTCGGCGAGAAAGACAAAGTTTGGGCTCAAGCTGATGAGAACGGCCGTTTCAAGAAAGCCATTACCGTCCCGAGCGTTTCTTCTCAGGCCATGCATAGCGCTGAAGTCTCCATGGCTTCGAGCGGCACTAGCACCCCGATTATCGCCAAAGAAAGAACTGACGTCAAAGTGGTCGGTGATCAGTCTAAATTCAATTACAGCATCTCTTTGGAGGTGGTAACTAGTAAATAATTAATTATATTATGCGCTAAAGGCAGGGTTCTCCCTGCCTTTTAGCTTCTTATTCAAATAATTCTGGTTTTCTGGTATAATAGATATAGTTATAATATTTATTATATCGCCTCGCTAACAGGCATAATTTTAATTTTATGGAGTTCAATCAATTTATTAAAACTAAAAAACAAACGTTAATCTGTTTCTTCTTGGTTTTCTTGCTCCTAGGCGCCGCTTATACTGCCGTCCAGACTTTCAAGTATAGCGCCCGTTCTAAGGTGCTGGTCATTCAAGAGGGCGCGAGCGGTGTTGATCCGTTTGCAGTTTCCCGGTCAGTGGAATATCTGAGCAGCTTATTTTCCCAGGTGGTCTATTCCAATTCATTTTTCAATTTAGTCCAGGATTCTAGCTTTAATGTCGATCGCACTTATTTCAAGGGCGATTCCATCAAGCAGATGAAACTTTGGCGCAAGACCGTTTCAGCTAAAAGCATGGAGAATTCTGGCATGATTAATATCACGGTTTATCACCCCAGTTCATATCAAGCCAAGCAGATAGCTTTGGCGGTTAACCATGTCTTGATGACGCAGAACTCTAACTACCAAGGTATTGGTTCTTCGGTCAAGATTACGGTTATCGATGAGCCTTTAGTTTCTAATTATCCGACCCAGCCTAATGTCATTATTAATTTCGGCTTAGTCGTGGTTTTGAGCCTGATATTCGGTTTGGCCTATATCTACATCTTTCCGGAAGAGAAGTATAGCCTTTACATTTTTCGCTCCAAAAAGAGAGCGCCGAAGGCCGGAGCGATAAAGAACGACTTTTTGTCCCAGTCCCACCAGTTAAAGCATGAAGCTCCGCATCAGCCGGCTTCAGTAGAGAGCCTGGAAGAGCGGGGAAATATTAGGAATATTTTGCGTTAAAAAGCTTAGAAAAACAGGGTTTTTCCTGATAGTCTGGTAGTATTGACAAAATATATAGATTGTGCTAAAATAGTGCCAAGTTCTTTGATATTAGGTTTTTGGTTCGCAGTCATTGAATTATCGTTTTAATCCCTTGTTTTCAGGGGCTTGAAATGATAATTCAATCAATTGTGTAACCTTTAAAAACCAGATATATCATGAAAAGATTAGCAGTTTTTTTAAGCCTGATGGCCGCATTCAACCTCATTTTCGGTCAGACCGATTTCATCAAATACGGTGAAGTCAAAACTTCCTGTGGAGCATTTTCCACTCCTAAAGAAATTATCCAGACTGGCGATGTCATTGACACCTTCCAGTTGGCTAAACAGAATTTCTTTGGCGCATCTGTCGGTTTGTGGTTGAACGAAGGTTGGGGTTTAAGGGGATCATACTCCCTGGAAAACTCCTTCTTTGATACAACTGCTTATCAGAAAAACGACATTACTGTCGGCCTTGCTTTCAGAAAAGCTGGCTTGGCTCCGGGAGAACTTTATTCATCCGGATTCAATTACCGCTTTGAGATTGATGCCGGCTATATCAATCACAAGAATGTCAGCGGACGAACCTACATGTTCACGGAAACCGATTCCAGCTATCAAGTGGTTCGGACCAAAACTTATCACGGCGTTTATGCTAATGCCGAGATAGAATTATTCCGGGACGATCCGATGACTCAGCGCAATTTCTGGCTGTATTCAGTAATGGTGTATGGCGGGCTTAAATATCCCATCTTCACCAAAATTGGTCAGACTGTTGCTGATGTCAAAGTTGATCCCGAAGTTTTCCGCGAAGATTCTGTGAATGTCTGGCGCGCCGGATTTGAAATCAAACCGGTTTGCGTGCCGCTTTCCGACCGTTTAGGCCTTAGCTTATTGGGAGGGGTAGAATACAGTAATTTCTCCCCGTTCGCCCATGGCTCTGGCATCAATTACCGTGTCGGTTTAACCCTGGATGGTTTCGCCAATGTTGGTGAAGCTCTCCGGATCGTTTATTCTGGCGGCGCGAGAGGAGACTACAAGTTTAATGGAGTGACATTAGAGGTTGATGTGCTTCCGTTAATCAGAGGACTCTTCGTTCGCAGGTAAAAAAGAAACAAATGTTTATAAAAGGCTTTCTCCGGAAAGCCTTTTTGATTAGGCTAAAACCAAAAAACACCCCGGATTGCTCCGGGGTGTTTTTATTTGATCGATTATTTTTTGGTGGCGTGCGGGGTGACGCTGACAACTTTCTTGGTCTTGAGGGTGTTATCAAATTTGCGTTCTTTCTTGGTGCTGAATTTGACTACGCCGTTCTTGAGCGCAAACAAGGTATCATCATTGCCGCGTTTGACATTGGTGCCGGCCTGATATTTGGTGCCACGCTGTCTGATAATGATGGCTCCGGGTTTGGCGTTTTCTCCGTCATAGAGCTTGACGCCTAAGCGTTTGCTGATTGAATCTCGTCCTAGCGCCGTACTGCCGCCGGCTTTCTTATGTGCCATAGTTATTATAAAAACACATAAGTTGGGTAGTTCCCAGGAAAATTATGTGTTTTCCTTGATTATTAATTGATTATTGACTGTTCTAATATATCAAATCAGTCAAAAACTGTCAATATCAAGCTATTTTCTTATTTTCCAGATAATGTTATAATATTCGTATAAAAATAAATTAATATTAATAGTCATTAGTCATAAAGCTGGTTTAGCTTTTGATTTTTGCTTGTTAACACCAATATGGCAATTAAAGTCGATCAAACTAAATGTATCGGTTGCGGTATGTGTGTGGGTCTTTGTCCCGACACTTTTAAATTGAATTCCGTGGGGCGGTCTGAAGTGATAAGCCAGGATAATAAAGATTGCGCCAGTCAAGCCGCGCAAAATTGCCCGGTCTTGGCAATTTCCGTAGAATAATTTTATGGCCGAAGAACAAATAGTACCAAAGATAGAAACTGGCGCAGCCGAACAGCCGGGCGCTAGCCAGGTTGAAACTGAAATCACTCCGGAAAAAGCGGTTGAGTTTAAGGTGGAAACCGGAATAAGGGCTGCGGCTGAATCCGCTCCGGCTCCGGTTGCTCCAGCTCCGGTCCCGGTACGGCCGCTTCCAGCCGCAAAATCGCCGCAACAGCTCAGAGAAGAACAGATTGATCAGATTCTCTCCGAGGGCCTATCTGATATCTATTTGTCATTGTCGCCGCAGAAACAAGCTGAGTTCCGGCAGGGCGGTGAAGCTACTGTCAAAAAAATTAATATTCTTTTGTCTCAGGCCAAAGTCAAAGTCAAACAAGTCTTGGATTTGATCAAGCGCTGGTTGGCTATTATTCCGGGGGTGAACAAGTTTTTTTTAGAGCAGGAAGCTAAGATCAAGGCAGACAAAATAATGAAGTTAAAAAAATAATTTTTTATCAATAATATGGATCCAAATTTGGCTTCTACTTTGCCCGTGTCAGTTGAAGATAGTTTGGCGACAGTACAGAATCCCAGCGTCTGGCCGGTGATTCTTTTTGTTTTGGGCTTCATTATTCTTCTAGTTATCGCCCGAAAACTATTTACCAAATATTCCACTGAGAATAGCCATTTGGAGCAGACTATATTTTTAGTTCGTTTGCCCAAAGAAAAACCAAAAGATGAAGGGGGCAAGGATTTAGGGACGCAGCAATTGCGCGAGGCTTTAGCGCGGGGCGAGACTATTTTTGCCAGTATCGGCGGCTTGCGCGCCGACCGCGGTTTCCGGCCTTGGCTTTTCGGCCGCGAGGACCATTTTTCCTTTGAGATCGTAGCTCATAATAGCAAGATATCTTTTTATGTGTCCGCTCCGAGCTCTAAAGCTTTGTATATTGAGCAGCAGATCCACGCTTATTATCCTGAGGCTTCAATCGAGGAAGTGGAGGATTATAATGCCTTTACCAGTCGGGGCGCGATTCTGGCTGGTTATGTCAAACCCAAAAAGAGCTTCGTCTTTCCTTTCAAGACCTATAATGATATGGAAGCTGATCCGATGAATGCGATTATTAACGCCATGTCTAAGATTGAGGGTAACGAAAGCGTCAGCTTGCAGTATGTGGTCCGGAGCGCCAAGAGAAATTGGCATAAGGTATTAAAGGATGTGGTGATGAATGCCTATAAGAAACAGAGCGTTAATGAGATTTTCAAGATGGGCGCCAATGCTTTAGGTGGCGCTTCCAATTTTATCATCCACTATATCATATTAGCTCCTTTCAGCATGTTTGATTCTGGCAAAGCCAAAGACAACGAAGGTCCGAGAAAGGAATTGACCGAGAAGGAAAGGGAAATGCTAAAAAAGATGGAAGAAAAGAATTCTAAGGCTGGTTTAGATGTCAACTTGCGTTTGGTAGTGGCGGCGCCGGACAAGATGCGGGCTAGCATGTATCTGGATAATATGGCCGGAGCTTTTAGTGAATATAATTATTATGAATATGGCAATACTTTCAGTAAGGCCATCAAGAAACAGAGTTACAAGACGATTGATAATTTTATCTATCGCCGCTTCATTGAAAATCAGGCCTTCCTTTTGAATGCCGAAGAAATGGCCAGCTTGTTCCATTTCCCCTTGCCCCATACTGAGACCCCGAACATTGATTGGCTGGTTTCGAAGACTGCTCCGGCTCCGAATAATATCCCGAACGAGGGTATTATTTTGGGCTACAATATTTTCCGCGGTATCCGTACCGATATCCGCATCAAGCGGGTGGATCGTCGTCGCCATGCCTATATCATTGGTAAGTCCGGTACTGGTAAATCCGTACTATTGGCTGATATGGCTGTTCAGGACATTGAAAACGGCGATGGTGTCTGCGTCATGGAACCGAATGGCGATTTAATCGAAGATATCTTGAATCGTATTCCGCCGGAAAGAGCTGAGGATGTAATTGTTTTCTCTCCGGCTGATATTGAGCGACCCATGGGCTTGAACCTGTTGGAATTTGATGAACGCTATCCAGAGCAGAAGAGTTTTGTCATTAATGAAATGATTGGTATTTTTGATAAATTGTATGATTTGAAAGCGACTGGCGGCCCGATGTTTGAACAATACATGCGCAATGCCTTACTCTTGATCATGGATGATCCGGAAACCGGTTCAACTTTGATGGAAATCCCGAAAGTATTGGCCGATGAAAATTTCCGCAAGATGAAATTGGCTAAGTGCAAGAATATTACCGTGATTGATTTTTGGAAGAAAGAAGCGGAGAAAGCTGGTGGCGATGCGGCTTTGGCCAACATCGTGCCATATATTACTTCCAAGTTAACCCCGTTTATCGCCAACGATATGATGCGGCCGATTATCGGCCAGCAGAAGAGCGCTTTCAATATGCGCGATATCATGGACAACAAGAAGATTTTGATGGTGGATTTGCCTAAAGGCGCCATTGGTGAAACTAACGCCTATCTTTTAGGTATGATTATGGTGGGCAAGATCTTGATGGCGGCTTTGAGTCGGACTGATATTTCCCAGGAACAGCGCAAAGATTTCTATCTCTATATCGATGAGTTCCAGAACTTTACCACCAATTCCATCTGCCAGATATTATCTGAGGCTAGAAAATATGCTTTGTCTTTGACCGTGGCCCATCAGTATATCGGCCAATTGAGCAAGAATAACGATACTCAAATAAAAGATGCCATCTTCGGTAACGTCGGCACTATGGTCAGCTTCAAGGTGGGCGCTGAAGATGCTGAATTCTTGATTAAAGACTTTGGTCCGGCTTTTAATGAATATGATTTGGTTAATGTCGGCCGCGGCGGCTTTATCAAACTTCTAGTCGACGGCGCCACTACCCGACCTTTCTCTTTTCAGACTATTTGGCCCTTAATGGGCACGATGCGTGAGGGAATGGCCAAGAAAATCAGGACTTTGAGCCGGTATAAGTTCGGTCAGGACCGAAGTTTGGTTGATGTTGAAATCTTGCGTCGGGGCGGGATGATAAAGTAGGGTTTGACGTTATATCCCTATCTGCTGCAATATATTCATTAATGATTAATTAATTATTACTGCCAAATAAAAAAGCTGCCTGGTTGGGCAGCTTTTTTGATGGGTTATCCCATCATCTCTGAGATGTCTTCTTCGCGGAATATTTTAGTCCGCTTGAAAACATGCTTTTCGGTTTTAGCATCTTCCAGGATGACGCAGTTATAGCCCCAATTGTTTAGGATCTGGACAATTAGCGTCATCAGGTAGGGATGAAAATTCTGGCGGAAGTCCAAGCGAATATTAGCTTCTGCTTCCGAGGTTACCCATTGGCAGAGTAATGTCCGGCTTTCGGGCAGCTCTTTCCAGGTTCTGGCATGACTCCAGACGATGTCGGCTCTTGATAGGGCGGAGCGGATATCGTCTGCGGTGATTTCTTCATCTTTGGCGGCAGCGATAGCATAGAATCCGCCGATGCATTTTTCTATTTTCATGGCTTAGGGTTTAAGGTACTTTTGGCTACTTTACGATATTGTGATATTATTGTCAACATCTTTTATTATTAATAAAATTGGGTTATAATATCGTAATATGGCTACATTATATCGACAATATCGGCCCCAGAATTTCGCTGAGATTTTAGGGCAGAATTATATTAAAACTATCCTGCAGAATGAGATTTTGGGCGGCAAAATAGCTCATGCCTATCTCTTTTGCGGACCACGGGCAGTGGGCAAGACCACCATGGCTCGGGTTTTTGCTAAAGCGGTTAATTGTTTGAAGCGGAAGGAAGGGGAGTATGAGCCTTGTAATGAGTGCCAAAATTGTATCAATATCAACACCGGACGTAATCTGGATATTGTAGAGATTGACGCCGCTTCTAACACCGGCGTAGATAATGTTCGGGAAAATATCATTTCCTCCAGCCGGGTCGGCAGCAATAATAGCCATTACAAAGTTTTTATCATCGACGAAGTCCACATGTTGTCTATTTCCGCCTTCAATGCTTTATTGAAGGTACTAGAAGAACCGCCGCGCCATGTAATTTTTATTCTTTGCACTACTGAGATTCACAAAGTGCCAAACACCATCATCTCGCGTTGCCAGCGTTTTGATTTCAAGCGGATTAGCGTGGTGGATATGGTCAAGAAATTGGATCACATCGTGCGCTCGGAAAATATCAAGATCGACAAGAGTATTTTGGAATCGGTGGCGCGCCACTCTGATGGTTATATGCGCGATGCGGAGAGCTTGTTGGGCCAGATAATTTCCATCGGCGGCGATGAGGTCAGCCAAGAGGAAGCTGATTTGGTTATTCCTAAAAATGATCTAGGCGAGATTATCGACCTTTTTGAATGCTTGTCCAAGAAAGATGCAGTCCATGCCATCCAATTGGTAAATAGCCTGGCCGACAATGGTATTAATTTGAAAAATTTCGTAGTTGATGCCGTGGAGCTGTTGCGCAAGATGATGCTGGGGAAGATCAATCCGGCTTTAACTGCCAGCTTAGGGTTGGATTTGGGCGAAGCTTTAGAGATAAAGCTGGCACAGGTTTCAGCGGAGATGAGCTTGCCCCAAATGTTGCGCTTCATGGAAAAATTCAATGGCATTGTCCAGGATGTAAAGAGCAGTTTTATCGCTCAATTGCCTCTGGAGTTAGCAATTATTGAATTGACTTTGGCTGATTCGGCCGGAAAGGTAGCGGCCGCGATATCTAGCGCTCTGCCACCTCAAATTGAAGTATCTACCCCTAAGCCCGCAGTTCGTCCAGCTAATTCCAATATAGATCGTGATGGCATTGTGGCCGGCTGGCAGGAGGTTTTGGTCAAGATCAAACCCTTTAATCATTCTTTGTCTTTTGTTCTGCAATCCTGCGAAATCAGTTCTTTGGAAGGGAATCGCCTTAATTTGACTTTCAAGCATAAGTTCCACCGGGATCGCATCAATATGCCCCAGATCAAGACTGTCCTAGAAAAGATATTATCCGAAGTTTATGGCTCGCCCTTGTCAGTCGAGGCTTTATTGGATGAAAACTTGGTCTTGTCATCTGTTGCTCCGGAAGTGACAGAAGAAAAAACTGAAACTACCCCCAGCGCCATTGATGATATCCTCAAGGCTTTTGGCGGGGAAGTGATAAAATAATTTTTTAATAATTTTAATACTATGTTAGACATTAAACAGATTAGAGATAACAAAGAAGCCGTTGAAACCGCTTTACTCAAAAGAATGGACCCGGCTGATTTAGATTTGGCCGCCATTATCGTCTTGGATGATTCACGCAAGGATTTGATCCAGAAAGTTGACACCCTGAAAGCCGAGCGCAATCAGTTTTCCAAAACTAAGCCGGATGCAGAAACCATTAAGCGGATGAAGGATTTGGGCGAGCAGATTTCGGCTTTGGACAATGAACTGGAAAAAGTGGAAAATGATTTTAGGGAAAAGATGCTGGCCCTGCCTAATATCCCGGCTGATGATGTCGTGGCTGGCGGCAAAGAGAATAATGCCGTAGCCTATACTTTCGGCGCTAAACCGGAGTTTTCTTTTGCGCCTAAGGATCACGTTGAACTGGCCACTTCTTTGGATATCATTGATTACGAAAGAGCGGCCAAGATGTCCGGTTCTGGCTTTTGGATTTACAAAGGGGCCGGCGCTTTGTTGGAATGGGCTTTGTTAAATTATTTTGTAGATTATCATACTGCCAATGGCTATACTTTTATCTTGCCGCCTTTCTTGCTTAATGAAGCCTCAGCTACAGCCTCTGGCCATTTGCCTAAGTTCCGAGATGATTTATTCTGGACCGAGGACAAGCTTTGCCTGAACGCCACGGCCGAAATGATGTTGGGCAACTATCATCGGGATGAGATTATAAAGACAGAATTATTGCCTTTGAAGTATTTTGCCTATTCGCCTTGCTTCCGTCGTGAGGCTGGTAGCTATCGCAAGGAAGAGCGGGGCATGGTCCGAGGGCATCAGTTTAATAAAGTGGAAATGTTCCAATATGTTAAGCCGGAAGATTCCTGGGAAGCCTTTAATCAAATGCGTTCTCAGGCTGAGAAGCTCTTAGCCGGACTAGGGCTCCATTTCCAGACTAGCCAGTTAGCCGCCGGCGATTGCTCAGCCGCTATGGCTAAAACCGTTGATTTGGAAGTCTGGATTCCGAGCATGGGCATTTACAAAGAGGTTAGCTCGGTTTCTAATGCTTTGGACTATCAGGCTCGACGCGGCGCTATGCGCTTCAAGAACGAAGTTAGCGGTAAGACCGAGTTTTTGCACACCCTTAACGGTTCTGGCTTGGCTACCAGCCGCTTGCTTCCGGCTATCTTAGAACAATTTCAGCAAGCCGATGGTTCGGTTCTGGTGCCAGATGTTTTGCGCCGCTATTTGCCGGGTCAAATGTCTGTGATCAAGCCAGTTAATTAATATGTTGGATGTCGCTTTGTTTGTAATTTTTTATGGTAGTTATTTGGCTGGGCCACTTTTAGCTTATTTGATTTACCATATCATAAAGAAACGCCGTTTCTGGCATTGGGCCGCGGCGTTTTTTGTTTTGCTTTTTATCTATGCCCGTTTTGTCGAGCCTAATATCATTAGAATACGGCCGGAGACAATTGATTTGGCCGGGAAGGGAAATGGCATTAAGGTGGCTGTTATTTCTGATATCCATTCCGGCGTATTTTCTGGCAAACAGGATTTACGTCGAATCGTACGGCGCGTCAATGAGATAAAGCCAGATTTAGTTTTGTTGCCGGGAGATTTGGTGTTCCGGTTGCCGGTCAAGAAATTTTCTATTTTTTCTGAACTGAATAAAATCGATTCTCCCTTGGGCGTGGTTTTGGGCAATCATGACCATGGCCGGCCGCGCGGCACTGATGTCTCAGTGGAATTAGAAGCAGCGTTAAAAGAAGCCGGGATATTGGTATTGGATAATAAATCTTGGCAGATAGAAATCAAGGATCACTGGATCAAGGTTGTCGGCTTGAGTGATTATTATAACAACGATGCGGACTTTTCCTTGCTTAAAAGGAATAGCGATAACAATGATCAGTTAGTCATTGCCTTGTCTCATAATCCGGATATCGTTTATCAATATCCGACCAGCTCGGCGGCCGATATTACTATTTCAGGCCATACCCATGGCGGCCAGATCAGATTGCCTTTCATTTACCGCAGCCTCATTCCTACCGACTATGATTTTGACGCTGGCTTGTATAAGATTGGCGATTATCCGGTTTTTGTCTCGGCTGGCTTAGGTTCAGTCGGCCTGCCTTTGCGTTTCTTCCGGGGGCCGGAAATCAATGTTTTAGAGCTGAAATAATTTTGACAAAAGCATTTTTTTGTGTTAATATTGGGGTAATATGAAGAAGATTAGAATCATCTTAAATATTGTATTAATGTTAGCCATTTTTTGGCCAACTTGGGCTCGCGCCGAAGAACGCGTTTATCCCAGGCTGGCCAATTATTTTTTAAAGTGGACTATTGAGGATTATGAAGTGGAAGAGCTGTCTAAATGGGATTTGCTGATTTTAGATATGGAAGTAGAGCAGAATAGCCGGGCTAACGTCGAGAAGATCCGCCAATTGAATCCGGATATTATTATTTTGGCCTACGTTACCTCGCAAGAAGTTATCGGCGACATCTATCAGAACCAGTATAGCTTCTACGGCAATCTGCGGAAAAGGTTGGTGGATAATATTGAAGATTCTTGGTGGCTGAGAGACAAGGCTGGCAACAAGATTTCTTTTTGGCCGGGCACCTATATGTTGAACGTCACTGATGGCGCCGGCGCTTCCGCGGCTGGCTATCGTTGGAATGATTATTTGCCGATTTTTGTCCGCGACAATATTTATGCTTCCGGCTTATTCGATGGTGTTTTTTATGACAATCTGTGGGGCGATGTGACCTGGGTCAGAAATGGCGACATGGATATCAACCGGGACAAGAATATCAGATCAATAACTGAGATCAATCGGGCTTGGGCTAATGGCGCCAAAAAGATGCTGACTACTAGCCGGGAATTGATGGGCAATGAATTTATCATTTTGGGCAATGGCATGGTCTATGACGGCTACCAACCTTATCTGAATGGCATGATGTTTGAAAGCTTTCCTAGCCCTTGGGAAAACGGCGGTACTTGGTCCGGATCCATGAGTACTTATCAAAAGATTTCAGCGGCTAACAAAAAGCCGAATATCTCGGTTCTCAATACCTACAACAAGGATCGGGCTAACTACACTAAGGTCCGTTTCGGGTTGGCTAGCGCCTTGATGCAAGACCACGGCTATTTTAGTTATGACTATGACAATACCAGCCACGGCCAGCTGTGGTGGTATGATGAATATGACGTCAACCTGGGCAAACCGCTTTTCCCAGCTTTTAATATTTTGGATAAAGCGAACGACAAATTCAAACCCGGACTATGGCGGCGCGATTTTGCCAATGGCATAGTGATTCTAAATTCCACCAAGGATACCCAGAAGTATATTTTCTCCCGCGAAGAATTTGAAAAGATTAATGGCCAGCAAGACCGGAGCGTTAATAATGGCGCTATCGTCAATTGGGTGAAAATAGCTCCGAATGACGCCTTGATCTTGTTGAAGCGTAATACCGAGATAGTTAATAATAGCTTCTATAATGGTAATTTTGTCCGGGTCTTTGATAGCAAGGGAACTCAAGTTCGCAATGGCTTCTTTACTTACTTGGATAATTTTACCGGCAATACTCAAGTGTTAGTGGCGGATCTGGATGCTGATGGCAATAAGGAGTATTTGAGCAATAGCAACGGCCTAGTGGTCGTTTACAAGGATGGCCGGAAGATAAAAAGCTTCAATCCTTATAAAAGCAAATTTAAAGGACAGATTTCTGTGGCGGCGGTTGACTTGGATAATAATGGCAAGCTGGAGATCGTTACCGGTACCGGCAAAGGCGGCGGTCCGCAAGTCCAAATCTTATCTAAAGACGGTAATTTAGTCGGCACGTTTTTTGCCTATGATAAAACCTTCAAAGGCGGCGTCAATGTTGCCGGCGGTAATATCGGAGGCGATTCCAAACAGGAGATTGTTACTGGTCCGGGTGCCGGCTTGGCGCCGGAAGTCAGAATTTACGGTTCAAATGGCAAGCTGTATCACAAGTTTATGGCTTATGACAAAAAATTCAAAGGCGGCGTCAATGTCGCGGTGGGCGATATCAACGGCGATGGCCAGAATGAAATCGTTACCGGCGCCGGAGCCGGCGGCGGTCCGGAAGTCCGCGTCTTTGATATCTACGGCAAGCTCATCGCTAAATTCATGGCTTATGACAAGACGGTCAAGACCGGAGTCAAGGTGGTGGTGGAAGATATTAATAATGACGGTATCGGGGAAATCCTGGCTAGCAGCGCTAATTTCTAAAATTAATTATAATTAATTTAATCTAATAACAAACTATATGCGCAAATATCTTCGCAGCCGCCATGAACGGTTTTATAAAAACAGCAAGTTTCACCTGGTGGCGGACTTAGTCTTCGTCTTGTCTATTATCCTACTTTTTGTTGCCTTCATTTTAATCAGCACCTGGCATCCGCGGAATAACATAATCCTGACAGCCAAAGCTTTGAACTCGGAAATAAAAAGCGGCAATCTGGAGACTTTTGAGTTGGATTATCGGGCTAATAAACCTAGCACTAATAACTCATTAGCCGTCAAATTACCGGATAATTTTATTTTGGAAAGCGTGGAGCCGGCCGAAAGTTTTGATAAAAGCGTCAATACTTTCCGTTTGAGCGATATGGAGAAAGGTTCTAATGGCAAGGTTAAGCTTACCGGTTTAATCTTGGGCGAGTTGGGCCGCCAGGAAGATATCGGCTTCACTTTTAATTGTGCCCAATGCGGCGGCGGCATTATCGCTTCTTTACCCTACAAAATTAGCGGTTCAGTCTTGGATGTCAGCGCCGATTTGCCTAATAGCGTTTATCGCGGCGTAGAGTTCGCCGGCACTATTAAGGTCAAGAATAACGGTCCTAAGCCTTTGGAAAATATCAAGATTAAAGCTGGGAATGCTTGGAAAATTACCGGTGGTAATGAGATTAATATTCCGAAGATTGCCGGCGGGGAAGAGCAGGCAGTCAGCTTCTTCGCTTTGATTGACGGGGAACAAAAAAATGAAAGCTTGAATTTAGGTTATTATCTTTTTTCTAATAACAATCTGATGCGCCAAGGACTTTTGTCCCATAGCATCGCTATCAAGAATCCTAACTTCAAAGTGTTCGTTGAGGCAGATAAGAAGGTTATTAAAAATCAAGAAGAAGTAGTTTATTCCGTCCGCTATCAGAATCAGTCAGAGGAATCATTGTCTGACTTGAAGTTTAACCTAAGTTCGGGCAATCCGAATTTCCGTCTGGCTAGCTGGTCAATTTTGGAATCAGAACCAAAACTGAAAGATGAGGGAAGCGCCTTGGTATTGCCGGGAGAGCTAGCCTCAGACCAGGGCGGTCGTTTTACTTTGAAGGTAAAATATAATCGCTTGCAAGCCGTGGGTAACCAGGAAGTCTATTTGAATATTAATAATGTCTACGCGCTTTCCGGTCAGGCTTTGCGTTATAGTGTCACTTCGCCGGTATCTAAGGTAGTTTCTCAATTCCGTCTGAAGTCCGGCGCTTATTACTATAGTCCGCAAGGCAATCAATTGGGTGTCGGCCCAGTGCCGCCGCAAGTCGGATTGGCTACTAGTTTCTGGATTTTCTGGGAAGGGGAAAATAGCGGCAATGAATTGGAAAATTTAGTAGTGTCCGCCGAGGTACCGGAGTCAGTAGTCTGGATGGACGATAAGAGTTTGCTGGCCGGATCATTGCGCCATGCTGAGGTCGGCGGCCGGGTAGTTTGGGAAGTTACAGATTTGCCGTCCCAGACTGAAAAAGGACAATATCGTGCCGGATTTTCTCTAGGTGTGATTCCGGAAGAAAAAGATTTGGGCAAAGTTCTGCCTTTACTGACTAATATCAAATATAGCGCCCGGGATAAGTTTACCGGCCAGGAAGTTTCCGGTTTCTTGCCCGACCTGGATACCAACTTAACCGCCGATGTTTTGAGCAGCGGCAAGGGTCAGGTTATCGCGGCTGATTAATTATGATAAATTTTTTACGACAAATATTAAGGCCCAAGTATGAGCCATTGAATAAGATTGAAATTATCCGGCAGAACTTGCTGGATAATTTTTCCTATTTATCTTCGCTCCAGAATGAGGCGGAGATTTTTCCAGTTCTGAAATCTAACGCTTACGGCCATGGCCTGAAGGAGGTTGCTCAGATATTGAATCAGACCAGCGCCAAGATGGTGGCGGTTGATTCTTTCCCGGAGGCTCAGGTTGTCTACCGTTATTTCCGCGGCAAGGTCTTGTTCCTTAACGAGATGCCGCTTAAGGCCTATCGCTATTGCCGCTTCAAGCGGAGCGAATTCTGCGTCTATAATTCCACTACCTTAAAATATCTGGCCCAGCATCATGCCGGTGCCCAGATTCATCTTTTCTATAATAGCGGAATGAATCGAGAGGGAATCAGCGATATCCAGAAATTTTTGACTGACAACCAAGAAGCCTTAGAGCGTTTGCGCATCGTTGGTTTTTGTTCCCACCTCATGGCGTCTGACAGCGATTCAGCTTTAACCAAGAAGCAGGAGGACAATTTTTTGACAGCGCTAGACATTCTGCATCAGCATAAGATATTCCCAACTTGGGTCCACTTAGGCAATTCTGGCGGTATTTTTACCCTTAAAAACAAGCGTTTAAGCGCTTTTCGGGCTGGATTAGCCCTTTATGGCTATTACCCCTTAAACGGCCCTGATACGGCCTCCTGCGGCCTCAAACCAGCCCTGAGAGTAATCTCTACGGTTGTCGGGTGCCAAAACTTGAAAGCGGGGGACAAAGTATCGTATAATGGAATATATGAGGCCAGCAGCCAGACTAAAATAGCTTTAGTGCCGTTTGGCTACTGCGAAGGCCTTGATCGGCGCTTGTCTAACCAAGCCCAATTTTTAGTTCAGGGCCGAAAAGATTTCTGGGCTCGGATTGCCGGCGTAGTCTCAATGAATTTAGTTTGTCTGGATGCCGGAGACAATGATTTTCAAATCGGCGATAAGGTGGAATTGATTTCGCCCTTGCCGGATGAACCCAACTCTATAAAAAATCTAGCTAACATCAGTCAAACCATACCGTATGAGCAATTAGTCCGACTCCGTGGCAATATTCATCGGGAAATAGTTTGAGATAAAAAATTATGCCTATCGGGCAGATGCGATACCAAAATCAGCCTCATCGTTTAGGGCGGGATTATTCCAAAAAGAATCTAGAAAATCCTTTTCGCAAGACTAAACAGGGAATCAAGCGCGATGAAATTTCTGCCCGGATTAAATTTTCCTGCGTTCTGTTTTTATTATTGTTAGTTGGTTTTCTATATCTGATGTTTTTTTCTTCGGTCTTTAACCTGCGGACAGTGAAAATTTCCGGCTTGTCCCGTTTGGACCCGGCCCTAGTGGAAAAACTAGTTTGGCAACAGAGCGGGGAAAACCGCTATTGGCTTTTTCGGCAAGAGAATCTTCTAGTGTTTGATAAGGACCAGTTGGCCCAGACTTTGGAAACGAATTATCATTTTCGCGATATCAAGATTAAGAAATCGTTGTTTCATACTTTAAAAATTTCTTTAGCTGAGAGGGAACTGCGCTATATCTGGCAGGAACAGGATAAGTATTTTTACATTGATCAGGAGGCCTATCTGGTGAGCGAATTAATATTAGACTTGCCTCCGGCCTTAGTTGATTTGACTGCCACTACGACCGCCACTACGACCGCCACCAGCACCGAGGAAAATTGGCGCGCCGGTTTAGCGGCAGCCAAGCGGCTCAGCCAGAATAATTATCCGATAATTGTTAACCAGGACGAGGGTCATTTGCTGGAAGACCGGGTGGATATAGATACGTCTTATTTTTCTTTTATCAGCCTTCTGCAGGAAAAGATTAAGGCTAATAATGAGCCGGAATTGAGCATCAGCTATATCTTGCTGGACAAAGAGTTTAATACCATCAAGGCGGTCCTAGATAGCGGTTTGACCATTTATTTTAGCACTAAGGAGGACTGGGACAAACAGGTGCGCAATTTATTGGTCCTAAAAAAGGAAATGGGCAGTGATTTTAATAATAAAATTAAGAAAAAAATAGACTTGCGCTATGGCGGCACAGTCTACTATGAATAAAATATATGAACAGCGAAGGTTTATTTAAATTTTTTTTCGGTCTGGCTATTTTCATCTTCTGTCTAGTGGTCATCGGGATCTTCTTGATATTGATCAAGATTATCCTGTTATTTACACCCGAGGTCCATTTAATGGGCTTGCATATGACCATGACCCCATAAAGGTCTTTCCCCCAACCCCTTCTATAGTACGTGGATTAATATACATTATGCGAAGTATGATAGAGCTAAGAATCCCCGTCATTTAGAGCTTTATAGTTATTCCCCTGTTTATAAAAAAGAAAAAGACCTGGCTTTGAGTTCAGGTCTTTTGTTTTTTTGTGGTAAGTTTTTTATTCTTCCTCCAGAATCATATGATGCAGGATTTCTTGGGCTTCAGGCAGAAGCTTTAATAAGAGCTTCATAGGCTCTACTAGGTCCTCTAATGGGTTCTGGGCATTGATCTCTGCTTCAATAATATTGAGCAGGCGGCCAATCTCCTTAATTCCCTTGTTTTGACTTAAGGTTTCGGAATCGTTTGTGGCGTTTTCTAAGGTTTCTCTGACAACTAGCTGGTGGACGGCCATTATTTTTTTTAGCACAGGTCGTGGATTTTTTTCAACGACGATGCAAAAGAAAATGTCAGAATACATATTGCCAATCAGGGCCATTTCAAATTCATAGAGCGCGTCCCTGAGTCTGGCTATTGTTATCTTTCTCATTGTTTTGTCCTCCGTGGGGTATTTAAAGGTACATGGAATACTAGTGAATTTGTGGGTTTAGATTACCATAATATAAAATAAATGTCAATAGATTTGGTATTTTTCCTTATTTTTGCTATAATTTAAGCAGATTATGATTAATTCCAACAAGCCAATAATCAAATATTTGGGCGATTTCATCGATTATTGCGAAATTGAGAAAGGCCTTTCAGTCAAGACCCAGGAAAACTATACCCGTTTCTTGGCTAAGTTTTTTAATTGGCTGAAGAGCAATTCCCTGTCCGAATTGAAGCCGGGAGAATTAAGCGATGACCATATTTTCAAGTATCGGATTTTTTTGTCCCGTTTCGTGGATCCGGTTAATAAGAAATTGCTAAAAAAAAGCACGCAGAATTATTATCTCATCGCCCTGAGAAGTTTGCTTGAATTCTTTGTGGAAAGAGATATCAATTCCCTGCCGCCGTCTAAGGTAAAACTGGCTAAGGATCGTTCCGAGCGGGAGATAAAATTTTTGCAGTTGGATCACTTAGAGCGCTTGTTGTCCGCCCCGGATCAAACAACAGCTTCAGGTTTAAGGGATCGGGCGATACTAGAAACGCTCTTTTCTACTGGTTTGCGCGTCTCAGAGTTGGCCAAGCTGAGCGTGGAAGATCTGCGCCTGAAGAAAGATAGTTCTGATTTGGAGGTCACGGTAGTCGGCAAAGGTTCAAAGGTGCGGGCTGTCTATTTTTCCGAACGTTCGATTAAGGCTATCAAAGAATATTTGGATAAGCGGACCGACATGGATCCGGCTCTTTTCATTAATTACAAGCCCGGAATAGCTAAGAGCGCCGCCAGCCGCCGTTTGAGCGTCAAGAGCGTCGAGGAGATAGTAAAAAAATATGTGAAGCTGGCTGGCTTGCCGGTCAATGCGACGCCCCACACTCTGCGCCATTCTTTTGCGACTGATTTATTGTCCCAAGGCGTTGATTTACGCTTGGTGCAGGAATTTTTGGGACACAAAAATATCGCCACCACTCAAATCTATACCCATGTTACCAGTAAGCAGCTGCGGGATATCCATAAGAAGGTCCATGATCGAAAGCGCTTCTAAAATATAACCTGATTTTTCTCAAACAAAAAAGAGGAATTTATTCCTCTTTATTTTTGTTGTTTTTAGCAACGATTAATTCTCGGTCATAATAATCATCCTGGTAGGCGCTGCGGCAAAGCAGGAAAAAACAGTCTTCGTTGATAGTGATCGCAAAACGCCGGTCCAGCTGTTTTTTGACATCACCTTGGACTATATGCCAGCGATGAGTCTTTCTTCTGCGGTGCAGTTCCCGATTTTTCCGGGCCAGAGTCCTGACTATATGGGCTGAAAGCGGTAGCCAGCCCTGGTCAAGGGACATCACTCTAGTGGAATGAATGATTTTAGAAGCCCTTTTGGCCGAGATTTGGGGCCAATATTCCAAAAAATACAGGAAGCTAGGAATCGGAGTTATTAGCAGTCCCAACCACCAATCCTTGATGATCCAGCCTAAGGCGATGATTGCGACGTTAAAGATAAGAAGCCGGCTACTGATAATTTCTCTTTCAAAAATTACGGCCTGGCGGTAGTAGTAGAACTCAGTCATGATTAATTTTTTTTAAGGTTCGGCTTTGATATTAATCTACTGACTGATTTTTGTCAAATGATTAGGGCAAGTAGTCTAGCGGGTCAACAGGTAAACCGTTTTTTCTGACTTCAAAATGGAGATGAGCGCCGGTACAGAAAGGTCCGGATCCAACTGATCCAGGCAACCCGCCAGTGCGGCCGATATTTTGTCCTTGAGCTACGTATTGATCAGCTTTGACATTGACGGCCGAGACGTGGCCATAGACAGTGGAAAGTCCGTCGCCGTGGATAATCATGATATAAGCATAATTTTTGGTTCCGTCAAATTTAACGCGGGCCACATAACCGTTAGCGGCGGCCTTAATCGTCGTCCCCTGGCTAGCCCTGATATCAATGCCGGAGTGTTCACCTAAAGAGCGGCGGAAGGGGTAATCTGGATCATGAAAGGTGGCAGTCACATAGCTGCGGCCGGTAGGCCAGATCAGGCCGGTATAATTTAGATCCGGGTTATCTTTGAGTTTTTCCAGTTTTTCTCTAACGCTTTTTTCCAGACCGGAGATTTCAGCGGAAGTCCGAGCTTGTTCGCGCCGGGCTTGGTCTAACAAGTACTGATATTTCTTTTCTGATTGCCGGGTTTCTTCTAGCAAAAAGTTCTTGTCTTCTTGCTCTTGGCTCAGGGCTACTTTCTTTTCTTCAAAGGTTTTTTTCAAGACTTCCAATTCTTCTTCTTTGGCTAGCAGCACCCGCTTATTCTCTTCTAGTTTATCTTTGGCTTCTTTTAGGGTGGCAACGCTCTGGGCGATTTCTTCGTTGGTATTTTCCAGATACTTTAATTGGTTGATGAAGTCAGCTAAGGAGTTATTCAAAAGCAATATCTCCAGGGCCGAAACCTGGTCTTGCTTGTACATCAAGCGCAGCATGGTAGCGATGTGTTCCCTTTCCTGGCTTATCTGTTCGTCTTTGTCTTGGACATCCAAGGTGATCTTCTTTATCTCCAAATTAGTCTTGTCAATTTCTAATTCATTAGCTTCGATTTCCAATTGGGTCCGGGCTAATTGGTCATTCAATATCCCCAATTCATTATTCAATGAGCTTTTTTCGGTTTGCTTTTGGGCGATTAGGTCGTTGTATTCCTGCTGTCGGGCCTGGATGTCGTCTATCTTCTTTTTGCTGTTAGAAATTTGGTTATTTAGGTTTTTAATCTGGTCATTCAGCTCATCTTCATAACTGCCCAAAGCAAAATTAGGCCGGTTGAACGAGAGACCGATGATTATAAGTAATAAGCTGAGGCGGAGTAAGTTTTTCATGTGATTATAATAACACGTTTTATATTTTTTGTAAATACTATTTAGTTAGAGCTAGCTTGATTCTCTCTTGCGTTTGCTCTTTGCCTAAAGCCCAAGCTACTTCAAACGGTCCAGGACTATTTTTGAGACCGGTCAGAGAGACTCGAAGGGGCCAGAGGTAGTCGCCTACCTTCTTGTCGTTAGCCTTAATCCATTCCAGAATAGTTTTTTCCAACATTTCCCTGGTCCAAAATTCAGCGCTGATTGATGCTAATAAGCCTTCTATTTCTTTCAGGTTATTTTTGACTTCGTCTAAAGAGAGAGCTTTCCATATTAGCAGTTGGCTATCGTATTCCAATTGGTCCGAAAAAAGAAAGTCAGTCAGTTCTTTGATGTCGGATAATTTTTTTAATCGATCTTGGGAGATGGTTACCGCTTTGTCTAGCTGGTCGTCATTAACTTTAGCGTCTAGATAGGGGCGGCAGAGCTGGCTTAAGTCAGCTACTGATTTCTGGCGGATGTAGTAGCCATTGTAGAAATCAAGCTTATCCAAATCAAAGACCGCCGGCGAAGCGCCCAAGCCTTTAATGTCAAAAACTTTTTCTAATTCTGCCAAAGTATATATTTCTTGGTCATCTTTGCTGTGCCAGCCAAGGAGAGCGGAAAAATTGATGATAGCTTCAGGTAGGTAGCCTTTCTGGCGGTAATCTTCCACAAAGACATCGCCTTGGCGCTTGCTGAGTTTGCCGCCGGTTTTGTTCAGTATCAATGGCAAATGGATATATTTTGGTGGCGTCCAGCCAAAGGCTTGATAGAGCAGGATGTTCTTGGGGTATGATGGGAGCCATTCATCGCCCCGAGTGACATGGCTGATTTCCATGAGGTGGTCGTCAACGATAGCCGCGAATTGATAGGTAGGGATACCGTCTGATTTTATCAGGACATGATCTTCTAAATCGCTGGCCGGGAATTTTATCTCCCCCCGCAATTCATCATAGACCGTGACGTCTCCAGTCAAGGGCATCTTTTGGCGAATGACGTATTTTTCTCCAGCCGCTATTTTTGCTTTGACTTCTTCCGGGCTCAGATCACGGCAGGTGCGGTCATAGCGCGGTGGTAATTTCTTTTCGGTTTGCTCTTGACGCATTTTTTCTAACCTCTCGGCGCTACAGAAGCAATGATAGGCGGCGCCTTTATCTAGTAATTCTTGGATGTGCTTCTGATATAAGGGTAAACGTTCGGTTTGGGTATAGGGGGCGCAGGGTCCGCCTAAGTGCGGTCCTTCATCAAAACTGATACCGGCCCAAGACAAGATAGCCAATAATTTTTCCACTGCCCCCTCCACTTCCCTTTTTTGGTCAGTGTCTTCAATGCGCAGAATGAATTTTCCGCCCCAGCTTTTAGCTAATAGATAGCCGAGAAGAGCAGAACGTAAATTTCCGATATGAAGGAAACCAGTTGGTGACGGAGCGAAACGCAATCTGATGTTTGCCATATATTTTTAGATAATATCGTTAAATTTTTTTAAATAAATTTCATAGCTCTCGCGCCGGATCGGATCGCAGGCTGATAATAATTCATCAGCTTTCACCCATTTATGGCCGGAGTGATCCCAGTAATTGGTTTTGATATCTGATTCTTGGCCGGTGAATTCGGCAATAGCTAATCCTTGTTTCTGACCCCGGTAACCGGAGTGGCGCTGGTTCTTGAAGCTTGTCTGATAGCGGTACAGGTTCTGATAGACAGCCCGGATGGCAAACTTGTTGTTTCCGGTCTCTTCGCTCAGTTCTTTGGTGGCGGCCGCTTTAAGGTCGAGGCCATCGGTGCCGCCTTGCGGCAGCTGCCAATGACCTGGTTCGTCAGTTCTTTCTACCAGTAATATGTAGGGCTGTTGGTTTTTGAATTGGTATAACAGACAGGCGACATTGGGGCGGTATTTGAAAGGCAGGATAAAGCGCCAGTTGATAACCTTGAGACTAAAGACGACTGTCGCATTATATATCCGTTTGATCCTTTGCGGCCGCTTGATTACCCGATAGAGCCATTCTAATCCGAAGCGGCGCATCAGCTTTGGCGCGCGTTGCGCTTTTCCGGTTAAGAAATCAAAAGAGCCGCCAATTCCCAGGGCTAGTTTGACGCTGGGCATTTTTTTTAGGTTATGCCAGATAAATTTTTCTTGATAAGGGGCGCCTAAAGCGCAGAAACAGATTTTGGCCTTAGTCTCTTTAATGTTCCAATTCTCTCTATCTTGGTCCCAAACTTCAAATGAAAGTCGGGGGTATTTTTCGCTTAAGCTTTGGCTGATATCCTGGGAGCTGGATAATCCTTGTTTCCAATTTATAATTAATACGGGATAGCCTTTTGCTTGAGCCAGCTCTAGCAATTTGGGAGTGAGGTCCGAACCGGTGATGCGTCCCAGTTTTTTGCCTAACAGGCCGGCGGCTAATTTCAAGCCCATGCCGTCAGGCAGGGCCAGGTCGGCTTGGTTTAAGATATGGAAATACTCTTCATCGTTCTGGGCGGCCAAGACGATTTCCGGGTTGGGAGTCACGAGGTAGTGTTGGCTACTAGAGTCTAAAAAAGACTGGATTTTGGCCCAGGCTTCTTTCGGGCTGTCCGAACTGATGTTTATTCCTAAAATATTAATCATATTAACTATTATATTAGGATTTAACGGCTTTGGCAATGACCAGCTATTTCTCAAATTTACAAAAACGTGTTATAATTATTTTATCTTTTAAAGACTTAATTTTTTATATTTTATATGGCCAATTGCAAAAAAATCTCACCTAAAATTTACGAGATTAGTATTGAAAATCGCAAGAACAAGGACGTCTTGAAATGGGTCAACGTCATCAATGCCCAGAAGTCGGAAGTTGATTATTTGAAAAGAAACTATGATTTTAACTTAGAGCATTTGAACGCTTCAATTTCTACAGTTTTTTCCCAGCGGCCGATAATCTTCCAGGAAAAAAATTATTTCTTTATCATTCTCCATTTTCCAGTGTATGTTAAGGGCAAAATTGTAGCCGCGGAAATTGAATTCTTTTTGAGCCATGGCTATTTGGTTACGGTTCATAATGGCAATATCCCGGCTTTGAATAATTTTTTTGCGCTGTGCAAGGATGCCAACAATTCCCTAGCCCTCTATGATTGGGAGTCATCCATTATCCTCTTATCAGAAATATTGAATCGTTTGATTTTGGATTGCTACGGCTTGATTGATAATACCAGTGAAGAAATCAATCGAGTGGAAGATTTGATATTCTCCCGTCAGCAGAAGGATGCGGTTTCCTTAATCCTCAATTTACGCCGGAATATCATTAATTTGCGCAAGATTTTGCAAAACCATGAAAGCATCTTAAAGACCTTGACGGAAGTTAAAAGCAGTTTAGTGCCAGAAGCTGAAATCAAGAAGCACTACCATCGCTTAGTGGAACATTCCCGTCGGATTTGGAATATGTTAGATAACCAGAAAGAGATGATTGAGGTCTTGAATAACACCAATGAGTCCTTGTTAAACGACCAGATGACTAGCATCATGAAGACTTTGACTATATTTTCCGTTATCGTCTTCCCTTTGACCTTGCTCGCGGCAATTTTCGGTATGAATGCCAAGTATATGCCATTTGTTGACCACCCTAGCGGCTTCTGGATCATTCTTTCCATAATGTTTGTGTGCTCGATTGGCATGTTGATCTTCTTTGAGAGGAAAAAGTGGCTCTAATTGACAAAATATCAGATTTTATTAAAAATAGCGCTAATACCGCTATTTTTTGTTTATCGGTGGTTACTATTGACAAATATTATAATTTGTGATAACATTAGGAGACATAAATATTAGATTCAAATATATGAAAATAGCATTAATCGGACAAAAAGGCATCCCTGTGACTCATGGCGGCGGCGTGGAAAAACACGTCGAGAATTTAGCTGTGCGCTTGGTGGAGTTAGGCCACGAAGTCCTGGTTTATGCCCGAAACAATTATACCGACAAGAAGTTAAAGGAATATAAAGGCGTTAAAGTCGTTAATTTGCCCAGCATCCCGACCAAGAATTTAGATGCTATCTCCCATACTTTCTTAGCCGCTATTGATGTTATCTTCCGCCGGGTGGATGTAGTCCACTTCCATTCTATTGGCCCGTCTTCCCTGATCTGGCTGGTAAAGCTGTTCAAGCCGCGGACCCCGGTAATCGCTACTTTCCATAGCCAATGCTATCATAATCAGAAATGGGGCTTTTTTGCCAAGAACTATCTTAAGTTCGGCGAGTATATGTGTTCCCAGAAGTCTGATACGGTAATCACTGTCTCTAAGTCCCTTTATAGCCATGTGATGAAGAAATATCCGACAGCTAAAGCTAAATATATCCCGAATGGCGTCACTATCCCGGAGATTTTACCAGCCCAAGAAATCAAAGATAAATGGGGGCTGGAAAAGGATTCTTATATCCTGTCCTTGGGTCGCTTAGTGGCTAACAAGGGCGTTGAATTCTTAATTGAGGCCTACAAGGGCATCAAGACGGACAAGAAGCTGGTAATCGTCGGTGACGGCGTGATGGAGGAGGAACTGAAGGCTTTAGCCCAAGATAACTCTAACATCATCTTTACCGGCAATCAGAGCGGCAATAATCTGGGGGAATTTTTCTCCAATGCCCACTTGTTTGTCCAACCGTCTGAATCTGAGGGCCTGTCCATCGCCCTGTTAGAGGCCATGTCCTACCATAATCCTTGCCTAGTAAGCGATATCCCGGCTAACTTTGAAGTGGTAGGTGAAAAAGGCTTTACCTTCAGAAGCACTGATGTGGCCGATCTAAAGTCTAAACTAGAAGAGCTTTTAGCCTCTCCGGAGCGCCTGAAGGCTAACAGTGAAAATATGTACAATAAAGTTGTACAGGAATATGATTGGAATAAGATTGTGGATGATATTATTGGAGTTTATGAAGCGGCCAAGGCCAAAAAGTAATAAATAATCATAAAATACTATAATATAGATGGCGATAAGCCATCCTAAAAAGCCCTTTCCCTCGTTGGAAACCGGGCTTTTTAGTTTTTGAGGCTATACCCTACCTCTTGACAAATAAATATAAATAATGTAATTTCACAGTACGTTCGTTAACAACCTAAAACCGAACAATTTTACAGAAAATCAGAATTTACGTCTAACTAAAAATTCAGCATCAGATGAAAAAGTTTAAAGTGTTTTTCGCCTGCGTAATCGCATTGGTGATTGCGTTTTCCGGTTGTAAAAAACTGGAAGAGGACCTGCCGGGTCCTTTAAATAATAACGGCAACATTACGCCTGAATCACCGTTTCAGTTAAAGGTTATGGGATTAAAGTATGCCAACGGAGACACCGTATATCTGCAGCCGGACATTGCCGTGCTGTGGTATATTGATAATCCGACGGCCGGCAGCTGGTATGACTGGGATTTTTGTGGGACCACTTTCAACGGTGCTACCCCAGACCCTATTAATACCAATATCGCCTATACTTTTACAACCACAGGACCCTGCACTGTTACGATTAC
>JAKLGM010000014.1 GCA_022710685.1 Patescibacteria group bacterium
AACATTAATAATGTTTTATAGCTGCCTATAGCATAATTTGAAAATATAAAATACAAAAAAACACCGGAAAACAAAATTTTTCCGGAGCCAAAAATAACAACCATATCCTTCATTTTCTCGGCTACCAAATTCTTCTTGCTTTCGGCGCTCTTTTCTTTATCCCTTAGAATCATTGATAATACGGCAAGTGCTAACACAATAAAACAATAGTAAAAACCTAAATTCCACCAAACCATAGAACCGGAATTAACAAACTCTTGTCGTATCGAAAGAAGAACGAGTAAAATAGACGTCGAATTAGAGAGGACGTTAATAGGGGCGGTGTAATAAACTTCTATAAAAAAACTTGAAAAAAGAATCATAAAGATTCCTGAGTAAAACCACAAATTATTTGTATTAGCGCTAGGAATAAGCTTTCCGGACAATAAATATGTCAAAAAAAGTAAGACAACTAACAACGAACAGAAAATTATAATTCTAGTAAATCTAAAGTTAAACAATCTCATATATTTATCATGCATTTATTTTTTTACTCCTTTTTTAGAATCTTTAACAAACTCCAACCTGGATATAATCGACTTATTCAATAAAAAGACTCTTTTCCCTGATTTAACCCTGATATTGTCATCATTAGCTTTCAAGATTCGGCAGTTTTTTATAGACTTTTTCTTTGAATCGATAAACTCAATATTAGCCCTAAGTATATTGCCTCTATTTAAAGATATTAGTAATGCAAAAACTATGAGATGATTAAATAAATAAATGATTGCCGCAAATAGATGATAATATGCATGCCATTTATAAAAATAAAATAATAAAACTATTATAAAAAAAGAATTAGCTGATAGGAACAAAAATTTCATCATTATTAGCCAATCGCCCTTACTTAGCTTTATATCATTTTTAAAATCAAATATCTTCTTAAAGAATACTCCGATATCACCTTCGTCGAATTCGTTATTAGTAAAAAAATCTATGGCTTTAATCCTAACGGCAGATGCTATAACGAGCGAAACGATACTTATAATAAAAATCCATAAATCCTCTTTTGGAAAAAGCCAGAATTTCCAACCCCTTGAATACCATAGCGAAACCCAAATTATTGGAGAAAGAACATACCCTGCAAAAAACTTAACACCGCCGATTTCTTCAAGCCATTTTCTATCGTCAGCAAAAGGAGTTTGATCAGAAATTACCTTGCCAAAAAATTTAACTAAAAACACTATAGCTGACACTGCGGCGGCTATCGGAATGATGGATAAAAAATTTTGCCAATTAGATATCATGATATTGAAATAATTTTTATTTTTCTAAAAGCTGACGAGGAAGATTCTAAATATTAAGCTTTGCTATGTTTGGTCTTATCAACCAAAGTCCAGATCTGCCTAACTCCAGAATTATTCGGTGGTACGTGCTTACCAGCTACAAAAGTAGCTTCAACATTTCCACCTGACGGCTTGTACTGACCGGAAACCGGAACAGTGTCACCCGTCCTGACAACGATTTTTGTCCTTGCCATAAGTTTCGAGTTAAATCTGATGAATAAGTGGGAAGCCGACCTTTATAGTCTCCCCGGATTAGGCATTAAAATGCCCAATCCGGGAGAATAAAGGCGGCTGATCGCTAATCATCAAGGTGCCCTCGAGCATCCCCGCCAGCTTTTAAAAAACTAAATTTAATAGTTTTCCCCGTCAACCTAAAAACATCGATTTTCGATGACAGGGTGTGACAGGGTCAGGCGTTTTCGCCTTAGACTCATGATAGCACGAAAAGCCAGTAAAATCAACCGATTTTGCTGGTTTTTAAATGCCGTTAATAGCCTTAAAAATATACAGATCTGGGATTCGCTGATACGATTTAAGCATAAGATTTGACTTTTAATTAAGTATAAATATATGCAAAAACATGACCTCAAGATCGAGATGGTCCCGGCCTCCATCCTAAAACCGGCCGAGTACAACCCGCGCAAGTGGGACAAGGAAGCGAGCGAGCAACTTAAGGAAAGCCTGCGTCGCTTCGGGTTGGTCGACCCCTTCGTCGTCAACTCCGCTTCGGAGCGGATGAATGTCATCATCGGCGGCCATTTCCGCTGGCAGGTAGCCAGGGAGTTGGGCTTTGAGACGGTTCCTGTCTGCTACGTGAATATCCCGGAGCTAGAGAAAGAAAAGGAGCTGAACCTCAGGCTCAATAAGAATCTGGGCGAATTCGACTATGACCTGCTTGCCCAGTTCGACGAATCATTCCTCAGGGATATCGGCTTCGATTCCGAGGAGCTGGACGAAATCTTCGAGGAAGAAGGTAATGAGGAAATCTTTGACTTAGAGAAAGAGTTGAAGAAACTTGATATTGAAGTGATAAGCGTCAAGAAAGGAGATGTCTATGACCTGGACGGTTCGCGGCTCATGTGCGGGGATAGCACGATAGAAGCGGATATGCTACGGCTAGTCGGAGACAATAAGATCGATATGGTCATGACGGATCCGCCATATATCCTGGATTACCTCCATGGCAAGTCTAGGCACGGCGAAGCGACAACCGGATTCGGCGCCAAGAAGAATAGGCGCTATCTTGAAACCGATTCCCTGCCCGACGACTTCACCGAACTCTGGATGGCTAATGTATCCAAGGTGCAGGCGGATAATTTCTCGATTATCGTCTACGAAAATTGGAAGAATATACGGATTATCTGGGGCGAGATGGAAAAGCATTGGAAGGTCAGAAATATGCTGGTCTGGCATCTGCCCAACAGAAACCAGGGATATGCTTCGAAGCATAAGTTCTTCTCTAAGCACGATATCGCCATGGTCGGAACGAGCGAGAACTTCGAGAAGCCGGAAGACATAACTAAAGACGAGATAGTAGATAACGAATACGAGACCGCTTTGTTCGCTATCTCTGGCAAGCCGCACTGGGAATCCTATGGCAAGGGCAAGAAATATTGTCCGACGGATTTCATCGAGTTCAAAGCGGCTGACGAGCAATCTTCCGGCCAAGGCATAATCTTCGGGACTAAGCCACTAGAGATACTTATCCCCTACATAAAAGTACTAACTACCAGAGGGCAATTAGTACTTGAACCTTTCGGCGGAAGCGGCAGCACGCTCATGGCTTCTAACAAGATCGGGCGCCGCTGCTTCCTTATGGAGAAATCCCCGGTCTATGCCGAGGTGATACTTAACCGCTGGGAAAAGGCGACCGGCAAGAAGCGGGTAAAGATATATGAGGATCAAGGAAGATAAATCATCATTCTTAAATCACCTTAAGGAATATCCTTCTATCGTCAATGCTGGAAAGAAGGCTGGGATAGCGCGCTCTACCATATACCGCTGGATGAAAGATAATCCTGATTTCAAGAAGAAGGTAAACGCTAGCCTTAACGAGGGCAGGATAAACTCATCGGAAATCGTCGAATCGAAGCTTTTTGCCCTGGCGCTGAAAGGAAACTTCCAAGCTATCAAATACTGGCTCGAACATAATTCCTCTAAGTATCGCCCGCGTTTGCGCGAGAAGCCGATACCAGCCAAGGAGACGCTAGAACCTGGCGAATTATGCTTCCACTGTGGAGAGAAGAAACCGGAAAAACCTGACCCAGGAATGGAAAGCAGGATGCGCGAATTCCTGGATAAGATAACTGGGTTCTATTACCGGCATAAGAGCGAATATCCGGACGAGCCACCGATAACCTTTGCGTCTACTCGACGATCGAACAGTCCCTGACTATGACGTTACCAAGCTTGCTGCTGACTTTGCCCGATAGGACGATCTTGGAATCCTTGGATAGGCTGGCCAGCTTCGATTGTTCCGATTTGTCGAACATGCACTGCACCGAGAACACCGGATTGTTCGGGGCTACGACGAGAGCGACGTAAGGAGTGTCCATCAAGTCCTTGCCGATACCGCTGATAGTTCCGGATATCTCAACCTTCTTATCCTTATACTTGGCGTCTGCCGCGACTTCATTCGCCTCGTAATCGTCATAGAGCTGCGAGGCTGTGACCTTTATGGCCGCTTCCTCGACCGGCTTCGCTTGCTGGCTTTCCTGCTGCTTGACTGGTTGTTGAGCGGCTGGCTGGCTGTTACCGCCCTTGTTTCCAGCCGAACTGCCGATAACATAGAGGACTACGACGACGATAGCCCAGAACCACCAACGTTTGTAGAACTTCTTCTTGGAACCTTCTTGGTTTTCCATAGGTTTATAAAGTTAATTTATAAGACGGCTGGGCAACCGCTAAATACAAAAACGGACACCCGACCTAGTTGCGAAACAGTAAAAGGTGTCCGTGAGGATCCTACTTACGTTCGGTCGGAATGTCCGTTCCTGTACGCAAATAGGAAAAATTGCCATATAAATGACAAATCCTCACATTATTAACTTTTACTGTTTCGCACTTAAAATATAACTTAAAACCGGTTAAAAGTAAAGGAAAAGTTACCTACAGTTTGTCTACTGCCAGGGTCTGGACTTACCCGCCGCTTTGCGTCATTCATTAGGTTGAACTAACAAACAACCATATGAACCAAGCAAATACCGCTCCGGGCCTTAAAACGGCCACACAGGGGAAATTAGGGGCTAATTCCAGTCTTTTAGATGGCGAAATCAAGTACTGCCTATACGCCAGGAAGTCTACGGAAGAAGATGAAAAGCAGGCTCTTTCCATCGAATCCCAAGTAAAAGAAATGCTAGAGATGGCTATTCGGGACAATATCCAGATAGCCGAGATACGCCGGGAAAGCCATTCAGCTAAGGACTCCGGCCAAAGGCCAGTCTTCAATCAGCTGATAATAGATATCAAGAAGGGTTCCTTTAACGGCATCATCTGCTGGGCGCCTGATAGATTGAGTCGCAACGCCGGCGACCTAGGAGCGATAGTCGACCTGATGGATCAAGGGCTGATAAAAGAAATAAGGACGCATGGCCAGAAATTCACCAATAGCCCGAATGAGAAATTCCTACTCATGATATTGGGCTCGCAAGCTAAGTTGGAGAATGACCATAAAGGCGAAAACGTAAAACGAGGCCTGAGGGCTAAATGCGAACAAGGCTGGCGGCCTGGTCGTCCGCCTATCGGCTACATCCACGACAAGTATGCCGATAAGGGACAGAAGAAAGTATTCCTCGATCCAAAAAGGTCGTCTATCATTAAAAAAGTCTTTGAAAAGATGGCTCATGAACAATATAGCTGCCGCCGGATATACCTGTGGCTGAAAGATGATATCAAGTTCAGGACGCCGACCGGTAAGCCGATGACGATAAGCATGGTACCGAGGATGATCGAGGAGCCTTTCTACTACGGAGAATTCGAATACCCCGTCGGAAGCGACAAATGGTATAAGGGCGGACATGACCCGCTCATATCTAAAGAGTTATATACTAAAGCTAATGAACAGCTTAAACGGAATAATATCAGCCGGACAGAGTGCAAGGAATTCGCCTTCACCAAGCTAATCAAATGCGGTCACTGCGGTTCAGGCATAACGGCCGAGGAAAAGTTCAAAAAGCTCCTAGACGGCACCGTAAAAAGATATGTCTATTACGGCTGTGGGCGATCCAAGAACCAGAATTGTAAGAACGGTTATATACGAGAAGAAGAAATGATAGAGCAGCTATCAAAGATAATCGACGAGCTCAGTATTAGTGAGCTGGGACTGGAACGACAATTCAATGAGGAGCTGGAAAGGTATTATAAATTCAGCAAAGGGTTACTGGGTATAAAAGATGCTGATTTTGATAAACAAAAAAGCGTAGATATGAAAAACTACGCTAAGTATGTCTTAAGAGAAGGGTCTATTATTGAGAAAAGGCAGATACTGGGGTGTTTGGAAAGCAGACTGGAGATGAAGAATAAAAATATTATTGTCTTATGACATCAACCATGTCGGAAAACATCTTTGGAACTATATTTTTTTTAATTAACTGCTCAAAAAGCTGTTCTGTTATAAACCTTTTCTTGCAACTCTTACCAACCAAAATCTGTTTTAATCCCTCAACTTTTTCGGCTATAGAAGTTTTCCCTTTCACATCGTTGAGATTATCGACATCATTCGATGTAATCCCCAAATACTTCGAACTTGTCAGCAACCAGCTTATTGCAAAATCAACATTTTCATTATTAATCAATGATGGTTCTAATGTCGTTGGAATAATAAATAGCCCGTCAGAATTAAGGACCTTTTTGCTTTCTTTAAAAATTTTAATAACGCCGTTTTTCTTATTTATATTTTTTTTCACATATGATGAAAATTTAGACCAGCTTGTTTCATTAGCAATTTTGTTATCAACCAACGCTTGTTTAAATTTACTCTTATTTTGCCCAAATATTGAGTCTTCATCGGTAATCAGAACTATCTTCAAATTAAAATTTTTTAATAGATTGATTGGCCCATTAAATTCTGTATTACTACCAGCAGGAAAAATTGGGAATGAATACACGTTTTTAAATCTAAAATATCGCCGAAAAATTGCCCTGTCCGTCTTACCTTCAACAAGTATGCATTTATTGCTGAAGAAAAATTCACCACCAACTATATCGGAATCTTCATACAATCTCGTAAGAAGCTTTATATTGGAATCACTAGATAATTGAAAAAATGATAACCCCTTATCTTTATAGCACCTGAGAATATTTTTAAACTCTCTCGGCGATATCTCATTTAAAATAATTGGGGAATGCGTACTAATTATAGCTTGGCTACTTTTCAGTTCATTTATCAACATTCTCTGCGCTTCCGGATGCAAAAAGTTTTCTGGCTCCTCTATGCCGATTATCATCGATTTTTTGTTTTTATTAATCTTGTCAAAAATATTTTTGATTATCGAAATTATGACTGAACTTCTTAAGCCAGCCCCCTCTTTCTCTAATGGAATCTTATCTGACTTGCCGGTTGAAACTAGAATTTTTATATCATCTTGAAAATTATCTAAACTAATTTTTGAAAAGTCGAAAGTTATGTTTTCTAAATTCGGAAAACCAAAGATTGATTTCTTTATACTTTTCTCTACATCGAGGAACTGTTCTTTTATTGCCAATCTATATTGGCGGAGAGTCTTGTTGTAGGTCTTTGATTTTTCTAAAACGAGCAAAAATAATTCTTTTATAAATCTGCTATCGCTCGCGTCTCCTCCTAATCTTTCCGTCGGCACATAAAGGTAGCCTATCTGCTTTTTAAGAGTTTCAAATATTATATTGTATTTGTTGTCTTTTTCTGAATCAATCCCCCTGTATCTAGAATTTATTTTTATTTTTCTTTCCTTCTTCTGGTTATAATCTCTAGGATACTCTATCTCTATAGCCATAACTGCATTAGAGAACCCTCTTTTTTTCACAAAATAATAACTCAATTGATGGGGAATCTTTTCGGCGCCCTCCCTTTCGAATTTTAATATAATTTTTGTAGACGACTTGTAGCCAATCTTGCCTATCTTATCTGCTGGGTAATCATGCTCACAATCAAATTCAGAATTATTAAAGAATAAATCTAAAGATTTTAATATCGTTGACTTACCTGAGTTATTTTGGCCGACCAATAGTAAAAAATCACCAATATTTATCTCTCCACTATCTTCTATACCTCGAAAATTCTTAACTTGTATCCTTGATAATCTCATATTAAATATCTTTATTTAGAAAATATAATACTTTATCTATCGTTTTCTTGATTTTATTTCTGCTCAAATCATGTTCCCACACCCTCATCACTTTCCACCCTGCCCTCTTAAGAATCATCCGATCACGTTTGTCTCGCTTGATGTTCGCCTCGATTTTGCCTAGCCAATATTCTTTCGGCAACCTATCCTTATAGCTATCGAACCTGTATCCGTGCCAGAAATCGCCGTCGATGAACACCGCTATCTTTTTCCTCGGCAAGGCTATATCCGGCGAGCCAGCCACTCTCTTATAGTGCTTCTGGAAATATATGCCCCGTCTCCTGAGTTCCCTGAACACCAGCATCTCCGGCTTGGTATTTTTCGGCCTGATGCGCGACATGACCTCGCTGCGTTTTTCCTTGGTGAATATATCCGGCATACGTATAAGCAGAAAGACGCCTAGGCGGCGTCTCTCAATGACTCTCCAAGCTTCTTTATGACTCCGACGACTAATGCGTTGCCTGCTATGAAGGCCCTCTTGATATCAGGAGCTCCGGCAGTATGGTTATCCGGGAACATGTCTAACCTTTCTAATTCGATTGGTGTCAATCTCCTCAACCTGCCTGATTTCGTCCGTATCACATGTTTGAAACGGGATGGCGACGTACCGCCCTCTCCGGTTATGATCGTCCTGGACGGCTTATCAAGCGAATCCGGAAAAGCCATCGGACCCTCTGAATAATCGTATTCATGCCCGTCGCTCGATTTCCGGCTTTCCTTCTTGCCGCCTTTCAGATATTCCCATCTTTTCACGTCCTTCGGAGATATGAAAAATTCTTCCGGAATCTTATTTTCATCCTTGATTATCACGTCTCCCAACAGAGTCCTCTTGCCCTTATACTCCGGTTCGGTCTTCAACGTATATGCTTTACCGCCTACCATCATGCCGGAATTCTCGAACGGGCTCTTCGACGGCGCATCCTTGGAAAATTTCTGCGAAACTATCACCGGGTCGATACCGACTTCCACCTCGCTCATCTTCGCACCAGCACCGTTAGACTTGAAAGCCTTGGCGATGATTCCATCATCTATTATCCATTTGCGCTTATCCTTGCATACTGACATCTTCTTCCATATCTGGCTGCCGCCCTTGAATCCCATTATGAATATGCGACGACGACGCTGCGGGAACCCGTAGTCAGCCGCGTTTATGACACGCCACTCGACAGCATATCCGAGCTTGGCCAAGGATGACAGCATGATTGCGAAATCACGCCCCCTCTGCTTGGCTGGTGATTTCAATAGGCGGTCGACGTTTTCCAGGAACAGGAATTTAGGAGCGTTCTTCCCTTTCTTATCCAATATATTATATATCGACCACCATAATACGCCCTTCTTTCCTTCCAGCCCCTGGGCTTGTTTCAATGTCCTTGCTACGGAATAATCCTGGCAAGGAAAACCGCCTACCAATAAGTCATGGTTAGGTATGGTGTCAAATTTCTTATCGACTACTTCCTGGATGTCTTCGCAGGAATGTCCTTTGTCGCCGAAACGGGCCACGTATATATCGGAGGCATGCTGTTTCTTCGCGCCCGGCTCCCATTGGCTGCTCCAGACGACCTTATATTTAGTCTTGCTATTGCTAGCTCCTTCCAATCCTAGGCGGAAACCGCCTACGCCAGCGAAAAGCTCTACGACCCTTATCTCTTTCATAGTATGTTTCAAATTAATAAGCTATGCACTTAGCATAGCATACCAGTAAAAATCGATCAACACCCTAGTTTCCAAGGGATTTCCTGATATAATCCGCATTAAGCCAGAAGCACCGCTTCATCTCCATGGTGCCTTGCGGCGTCCTTATCTTGTCATTGCCGTTCCGTCCGTGAGGCCTTACGTGGGCTATCGGGCTGTCTGAAATCTTAGGCAAGGCAGGATAATCGCCTTTCTTGACTGCCGACTTAGCCTTTTTCCAGACGCTCTCCGCTTCAGCCAAGTCTCCGGCAGGAAAATTCCAGAACCTGAAACCTTCGAACCTGACGCTGGCATCTTCCCCCTTCCTGAATATTACGAATAAGAACTTGTTTTCCTCCAAGAGCTGGGCGAACTCCGAATCATTCCATTTCTGCCTTACGATTTCATTATAATCAAAATACGGGAAAGATATCGATTCCTTGAGATTCCCGTTTTCCTCTAACGTCACCACTCTCATGGTTATGTTCGCCTTCTCGAACTCTTCGACCTTCTTCGTCGGTACTCCGAGCATGAGGTTGGCGAGCATCCTCTTGTATTGTTTCGCTTTCCTGTTGGCTTTCAATCCGAAGGATGCCAGTATCTCCTTGTCTGACATGCCCACGAAAGGAGATAGCTTGCTTTTGACCGTGTCGCTTATCGTCTTGCCTTTCTCCGTTATCGGCTGGATATCGCTTTCAGCTCCGAGTATCTTCTCTTGCAATATGTAATTCAAATAATTCTGCTTCAATGAAAACGCCCTCGGCTTAGCCGGGATGTCTGAACTAGGCTGTCTCCTGGTGACGGAACTATCGGACGCCTTAGTGCAAGCTCCTAGATAGAAAGTATCGCCTTCCGATAGGAGATGCGCTTGACCTTGCCGTATCTTGCCAACGATATATTCCCAATCTTTCTTGATTTGCAAAGCGTCTTCCGGCGAAACCTTGTTGACGAGGTCCAATTCATAACAGAACTTGAACCTATAATCCAATAGGCCGAGCCCTTCTTCGAAAAGGTAGAACATCAGGAGTATCAGCTTGTTCTTTTCTAAGAACGAGCTGGTTTCCCACTTTTCTGCGATTACCGACATGTAATCGATCATCGAGAAGACGAGACGCTCCTTTGAAGCGTATCCTTTCGACCTATGGCGCTTTATCGGCGTAGTCTTCAACTCCACTCCGGCAATCTTGAAATCGGCTTCATGGCGGCTGTTTATCTCCTGGTCGAAGACGTATTGCTCTACGAGATTGCCGAGATACCCCTTCCTGTTCCTTCCATATTTCTCGATATTAGACTTCGCCTCCTTTATATCCTTTGCGTCCATGACATCTAACAAGCACTTGTCCATGAAGGCCAAGGCATCGTCGAAGAGCTGTTGTTTTGTAGCGTATCTTCTCGGCATATCGCTTATTATTTATAGTAATATTCTACTAAAAACAAGTGATTTTGTCTAATGGAGCAAAACAAAAAACACCTCTTTCGAGGCGTTCTTCGTTCATCATGTTTTCCGGATACGGAAGGACTTGAGGCCATTACTGACCCGACTGGGTCATCCGCACAAAAAACGTGTTGGCTCCGAGGGTGGGATTCGAACCCACGACCAATTGGTTACACTTATCCAAATGTTTCCATAAGGGGTGGACTATATCATCATCCTAACACTAGGATGCAAGGCGCTTCCCGCTCTAAATAATATTTAGAGAAGTACTCTCTTTCAAGATAGTCTCTGAACCTTCCCTGACTACCAGCCAGGGCTTGGCTGCTGATTACCATATTCCCTGAAGGAATTTAGGCTTCCAGCAATTCACCTTGTTATTCATCTCATAATTACTCATGAGAGCTGCATCACTCTACAGCCAACTGCGCTACCGCTGCGCTACCTCGGAATAATATTAAATTGTCAAAACCAATAGATATAATATACCAAAACACTGCCCTGTGTCAACCCGGATTATCCTAGTAATCCTTGAGTTTTTCCAGGCCTTTTAGCTTTCTGATCTTCTCTAAAGCCTTAGCCTCAATCTGTCTAATACGTTCTCTGGTAACCTCAAACTCCTGCCCCACCTCTTCCAAGGTATGGGCTACGCCGTCCACCAAACCAAAGCGCATTTCCAATATCTTCTGCTCGCGCGGGGACAAATTGACGATAATGCCACGAACATAGTCACGCAAGAGTTGCAAAGCGGCTACCCTGTCCGGAGTCTCGTTTTTGACGTCCTCAATGAAGTCTTCCAAGGTGGAATTATCCTCATCATCGCCAATAGTAGTCTCTAGAGAGATGGTATCCTGGGATATTTTGATAATATATCTGACTTTTTCTAAGTCCTCACCCATTTCAGCCGAAACTTCTTCTGGCAATGGCTCCCGACCCAATTCCTGGATCAAGAAGCGCTGGACTTGCTGGAACTTGTTGATAGTTTCCACCATATGGACTGGGATACGAATGGTGCGGGATTGGTCCGCCAAAGCTCTGGTAATGGCCTGTCTGATCCACCAAGTGGCATAGGTGGAGAACTTGAATCCCTTGCGGTATTCAAACTTCTCTACAGCCCTAAATAGGCCGATATTGCCCTCCTGGATCAAATCTAACAAGCTCAAGCCCTTGGCTGAAGCAAACTTCTTGGCAATGGAAACGACCAAGCGCAGGTTAGCTTCAATTATCTTCCTCTCAGCTTCCTTGTCGCCCTTGTCTTTTCTCTTAGCCAGCTCGGTCTCTTCCTCTGAAGTCAAAAGCGGAATCTTGCCGATCTCTTTCAAATACATCTGGATGGAATCAGCGCTCAACTTGGACAAATCAACTCCCATGCTGCCAGCCCTGGTCTTAGCCGGAGCTTCAATGTTGCGGCCTAATATGCCACCGCCATCTTCAATGATCTTGACGCCGGCATCTTGGAGCTTGCCCAAGAAAATATCATAGTCAAAAACATACTCTTCCAACTCTGGAAAGAGATATAACAACTCAGTCTCAGTCACAAAACCTCTGGTGCGTCCTTTGTTGACTAAAGCCAACATCTTTTCTTCGCTCGGCTTCACCACTTCCTTCTTTTCCTTAGTCACCTCGCGCAGCTTCTTGGCCTTGATTACCGGTTTCTTGGCTACCGGTTTCTTGGCCTTAGGCGCAACTTTCTTGGTCTTAGCCACCGGCTTCTTGGCTAACGGTTTTTTGACAGTAACTTTTTTTGTTTTTTTTATGTTAACCATAATATTTAGATATCTAATTCTTTACTCTGCTCAGTCTGTAGCTTGAGATCTTGCATCAGTTGAGCCATCAAGGCCTTGTCGCCGGATCTTTCCGCTTGAGCGATTTTCTTCTCTATCTCGCTCATCCGATTCTTCAGATCAATCTTCTTGAGCTGGACGATGATCTTGATGATCTCGCTCTTGACTGAGTTTATATCGGCCTCGGCAAAGTCTTTGTCGGCTAATAACGACAAAGCATCCAGCTGTTTAGCTAAGGCTGGATCCAAGGACTCCAAATGGGCCCGGAAATCGTGATACTCCAAAGCCCTATTAGTATTATAGTAGATTATCAATTGATTGTAAAACAGACGATTCGCGGCTCCGGCTAACTGTTCCCCGGTCATATTATTGACCACATATTCCACCAAATCAGGATATTTCAGGATAAGGGAGAGGAGTAGCAAAGAGAGCTTCTCTTCCCGGCTCTCCTTCAATGATATCCGGTCATCGGCCAGCATTTTTCGGCTAACATTAGCCGGCTCTGGCTGTTTGATTGTTCCGATAGTCTCACGCAAGACGCCTTCGTCAATATCGATTTTCTGACTCAGACGCTTGAGCCAATGGTCGCTTTCTATCTTGCTCTTGAACTTGACGATCATTTCCAGGATCTTCTTGGCAGCCAAGCGCTTCTCAGCCGCCTGGGACAAGTCAACCGTGGAAAAAACTTTAGCGAAATAATATTCCATCATGGGCTGGGCATCCTTGACGGCCGCCTCCCACTCCGCCGGATTGTGGCGCAAAACTTCATCCGGATCCTTGCCGCTAGGAATGACGATCACCTTGATATCGAGCTCAGCTTCCATCGCTTCCTTGATACCTCTGTCGGCCGCCATTTGTCCGGCGCTGTCAGCGTCAAAAGCCAAAGCCACATTATTGGTATAGCGCTTGATGAGTTTGACCTGCTCAGCCGTCAAAGCCGTGCCAGAAGAAGCGACAGTGTTGATAAAGCCATGCTGGTGCGAACTAATGGCATCCATTTGGCCTTCTACCACTATTGCCAGATTATTCTGCTTGATGGCCTGCTTGGCTTTGTCTAAAGCGAATAGTACTCGGCTCTTGTCATAGATCTGGGTCTGGGGGCTGTTGATATACTTTCCGGTCTTCTCGGCTTCGGGCGTGGAATTATTCGGATTGATGCGGGCGGAAAAACCGATAGTCTGGCCAGCCGCGTCGTTAATCGGGAACATAACGCGATCGCGGAAACGATTATAGCTCTTCCCCGTGCCTTCTTTTTTGATACTTAGTCCGGCCAAAAATATTTCCTCATCACTGAATTTTTTTCCGCGCAGCAAGTTAATCACATCATCCCAACTTTCCGGACTATAGCCGATCTTGAAATTGCGCACGGTCTCTTCGTTCAAGCCGCGATCTTTTAAATATTTCTTGATCGCTTCGTTTCCCAACATCTGGCGATGGTAATAGTCCCGGGCAATTTCCATGGCGTCCAAAAGGCGGCTGCGTTTGGAACTAACCTCAATATCTTCCTGTTTGAGTACTACCCCGGCCTTCGGCGCCAAAACGCGCAAGGCCTCGCCAAAAGTCAATCCTTCCATTTCCATCACGAAGCCGAAGATATCACCGCCGCGGCCACAGCCGAAGCAATGCCAGATCTGTTTTTCCGGAGATACCATAAAAGAGGGGGTCTTTTCTTGATGAAAAGGACAGACCGCCCGAAAGTTGGAACCAGCCGGTCTCAGGGAGATATATTCCCCCAAGATCTCGGTAATATCCAATTTTGATTTGATATCTTCTGCCTGATTCATAGTAATTGATTAACGATCAAATAAGCGGCGCCACCAGCTTTTGGGCTGAGCGGCCTTGATTTCGGCAATATCCGCTTCAAAGTCGGCGTGACTATAGCTCGGGCGCTTGATACTAACCACTGCGCCACTATTTCCCGCTTCCGGTTTGTTGCTAGCTGCTTGCCCCACTAAAGATCGGAGTTTTTCAATCTCAGCCGCCACCACCTCGCCATCATATTCAGCGTTGTGCATATGGCTACCTTCATAACTGGCCTGCTTCTGGTCTAAATGCATGTTGAAAATCACCTGATCTCCGGCCTCGTCATAGTACAAATGGAGACGAGGATAGAAACCATCGCCCAAGCGTTTGACGAAGCTGCTGACATTGCGGCGACGGTCATGGATTAAGCCCCAGCCAGCTCGGCGCAGGAAATTATCCGGCGTTTCATTCAGTTGTTCTCTGTTGACTGTTAGTTTCATAGTTTATATGGACCGCAACTATCGCCGTGGCGCTTGCGGAAAATTACAAACTTGTAGATTACATAGCTCTCCAGGCCAATAGTGATGCTGACACCCAGTTGCGCGAACAGATACCAGACCGAATAATTATTGATTAAAATATACATTAGGTAGCCGTTAATATTCAAATTAATGATCGCCAGGAAGAAATACATAAGCAACTGGTAGTGGACATGTTTGCGGTTGTAGTTACAGAAAGTCCAAAACTTCTGGAGATAGAAGCTGACGCCGAAAGAAAAGATATAGGCAATGGTTGTTGCCCAGAGCACCGGCACCTGAAACAGGCCGTGCAGGATATACAAAAGTCCCAAGTCAAGGATTCCGGCGATCGGACCGGACATCAGGAATTTGACCAATGATTTACGCCGCGCCAAACGGGCATAGAGCCGGGGCCAATGGCGGGCAACATAATGTTTAAAACGAGCGAATAAACGCAGAAATATTCTCATAGTGATTGATTACCATTCATAGTTATCATAGATCCAACGCACCAAGCGCGCGGTCTGACGGAAACGTTCGTTCTTGCTCTCAGAATTCAAGATCACTGAAATAATCTCATGCTTATTCTGGTCGCTGAATTTAGCGGCGAAGCAATAGCCGGCGAGTTCAGTATAGCCGGTCTTGCCGCCAATGATGCGGATATCACCATCCGAAAAGTTACCTAAAAGATAGTCGGTTGATTCAATGGTTTTGACAGCTCCAGCCTCAGTGGAAAATTCGGTCTTTTCAGTCGCTACCGCTTCATTAATATCAGATTTCTCCAACGCAGCCTGAGCTAAAACAGCCACTTCCCGCGCGGTGGAAACATTATTATTGCTCAACCCCACCGGATCCACGAAGCGCGTCTCTAATAGCCCTAAAGCTTGAGCCTTCTCGTTCATCTTCTGAACAAAATCTTCCTCAGTCAGCCCGGCCGCATGGATCAAGGCGATAGCGGCTGTGTTGTCCGATCCGACCAGCATGGCGTAGAACAGATTGCGGACCGTGACTTTTTCACCCAGATAAAGGTATATTTTACCGCCATCTCTCCGGTCGTCTCTTTTGATCTCATAGATTTGGTCCCAACCAGGATTATTCTCCAAGAACACCAAGGCAGTCATTAGCTTCGTGATACTGGCAATACGTAAGCGGTCGCGGGAATTCTTTTCAAACAAGAACATCTTATTCTTAGTATCATAGACCGCGGCGCTATAGGCCAAGACATCAATCTCAGGGGCGCCAATTTTCTTCTGGGGTAAGCGGACCGTGGCTTGCTTTTCGATCACCGCTTCTACTGTTGGCTGACTATGGACAAAAGAAAAAACCGGGGTGAAATCAACCCGCACTAAAAACACCGAACTCAAGATGGAAGCAATGATTGTTTCCAGCATAATATTAGACGGTTGGATTTTCGGCTAACTCTTCCCGATTAATCATCTTGTCGATGGTATCATCCTGATGGAGGCGCTCATAGTCAGGCAGGTCCTCCAGTTGGTTGATTCCCAAGAAACGGATAAAATCTAAAGTGACGCTGTAATAGAGTTCGTCTTTCTCCTTATCTGGCTTTTCCTCAATTAAGCCGCGTAACAAGAGATTGCGCAGGATTAAGGAGCAATTGACGCCCCGAATCCGGTCCAAGTCTAGCTTGCTGATCGGACCGCGATAGGCGATAACAGTCAGGGCTTCCAGGCTAGGGCGGGTCAATTCCCCACTAGTTTCATCCTTGATAAACTCCTGGACAATAGCGGCGTTGTCGGCCGAGGTGACCATCTGGTATTTAGCGTTATTCTTGATAACCTGCAAACCCGAAGCACCGCTGACATAATCAGCCATCAGCTCATCTAAAGCCGTCTCCACTTCAGCCGGAGAAGACTCTAAGAGCTCAGCCAACTCCTTGGCGGCCAAAGGCTTGTTAGCCACGAATAACAGGGATTCTAATTGTGATTTTAATAATGCCATATATTTAATTCATTTTATTAATCACGATTTCGCTAAATAACTCCACCTGCTCAAACGTCAATTCGCGCTGCTTAGCTAATTCCAGGACGGCCAGGAAGCTGACAATCACTTCGGTCTTGTTCTTGGCTTCCTTGACTATCTGGCTGAAGTTAAACCTGATCTTCTCCACTAAAGCGCGCTGGATCAAAGTAATCTTTTCTTCAATATTGATCTTGTGTTCAATGATTTCTTCTTTCAACTCTTGCTCTTCCGCCGCCAGAAATCCCAAAATATATTCAAATTGCTCGCGCATTTTCTCCTTAGTCAAACTGCCCGGAGGCGAAAACTTCTGCCAGAAGAATAAGCGGCGGCGCTTGCCTGATTGGCCATAGTCCCGGATAAAGGAAAATTTCTTCTTGGCCAGCATCTTCTCAATCGTCTTGGAAGCTTCCAAAAATTCCTTGTACATCCGAAGCTGGCGTTCCAAATCAGCCACCTCCTCATCTTCTTCCGGCGTGGAAAGATACGGCAAGAGAGCTTTAGACTTAATATAAAGCAACTTAGCCGCAATTACCAAAAAATCAGCGATTTGCTCCGGATCAACCTGAGGCGAGTTTTTGAGATAATCAATATACTCATCGGCAATCTTGGCTAAAGCGATTTCGGTAATATCCATCTCCTCCTTCTCGATTAAAGACAAGAGGAGTTCTAATGGTCCGCTAAATTTTTCCGTTTTGACCTCCATCATAGATTAATATTTCATTTCCACTGCCCCACCCTTGATATTATCCGGGTAAATCTTGAAGTCCAGGCATTGGTAGCCGGTCAAATGGCGCTGGGTGTCAGGCAAGTATTGGTAGGCGACATCCTTAGTATTCTTGGTATCGGTGCGGAAATTGGCGCACAGCTGGAAAACCGTGGAGCTTGAAACCTTGTAGGTAAAAGGCTCTTGGGTGCTAGGATCGCGCAGAGATTCGCTCGAAAGATAGTTAGTCCGGATCTGATCCAAAGAAGCCGGCAATTCCTTATGCTCTAAATAATAGCTGTTAACGGCGGATTCGATGCTATAGAAATTACTGATAATCCGCTCGTCAACCCGGCGGTTACGCGCCGCCTGCGGCGATTCCACCATGAAGAGCGAAGTCACAAAAGCGGCAATGACAATCACTAAGGCGGCAAAAAAATAAATCCTGGTCGTCCGGTCTTTCTGGCCCACCACCTCGGTGCGGCGGATATCATGGAGATAGAAAGTAAAGACCATGGCCGCCAAAGCAATGACTGTCAGCATCTTCAGCAAAAACTTGCTCGTCCATTCTCCGTTCAAGAAATTATTAATCGTGATTATCAAGAAAACGATAATCACCACGGCTGAAACAAAGAGGATAAAATAAGTCAGCCAGCGGCGGATGCCGGAATCCTTGTCTAGCTTGCCGGCGAACAAATTACGATAAATCAATCTGGTAATCCAAAAGAAAATCGGGGTTGCAATCACGATGGCCGAAATGGCAAATTTCAAGACATCGGAAGAAAAATCAGTCCCATATTGGCCGAAGATATCCGGCAAATGGCGATTGATAAATTGGAAGATGATCTGGCCCACCGAAATAGCGGTAAAAACCAAGGCCACCAAGGACAAGAGATAGTAGAACGCAAACTTAGGCGAACTGAGTCTTGTTTCCATAAAATTAGATTATTTTATTAAAACTGTTCTAAGGATTTAAACGTTTGACGTCGCGAGGCAAGAAAATCGCTTCCTTGATATTGCCGAGCCCTAAAAGCTTCATGATAATTCGGGCCGGGCCAATACCGACGCCGCCATGAGGCGGACAGCCGAAACGGAAAAAGTTTAGATAATCGGCTAATTCTTCCAGATTCATGCCCTTCTCTAAAGCTTGAGCCTCCAGCACCTCCACCCGATGTTCGCGCTGGGCGCCGGTGGTAATTTCTATACCTTGATAGAGCAAATCAAAACTCTTAGTCAATTGCGGATTATCCTCGTGGCGCATGTGATAAAAAGGGCGAGCCGAAACCGGATAGTCAGTCACAAAAATAAAATCATGATTCATTTCTTCCTTAACCAAAGCACAGATAGCTCTTTCCTCTTCCGGATTCAAATCATCATCAGCTTCGCTCTTGATGCCTTTGGCCGCTAATTTTGCCTTGACTTCAGCTAAAGTCAAACGCGGGAAAGGCAAAGTTGGAACAGCAAACTCTAACGGCAAATTTTTCTCAGCTAAAGCCTGGAATCCGGCTACCAACATTTCTTCTTCAGTCTTCATGACATCTTCATGCGAGGCAATATAGGAAATTTCAAAATCTAAACCGGTAAACTCGGTAACATGACGGTTGGTAAAAGACTTTTCGGCGCGATAGACCGGACCGACCATAAAGACTTTTTCCATACCGGCGGCCATCGCCATCTGCTTGTAGAACTGAGGCGATTGGGACAGATAAGCTTGGCGCTCAAAATATTTGACCGCAAAGACATCAGCGCCGGTTTCACTGGCGGTGGACATCAATGTCGGAGTATAAATCTGGAAAAAATTCTGGTCGGAAAAATATTTCCTGAAACCTTTTTCTAATTCAGTCCAAACTGAAAAGATCAAACGATGTTCTTCTTTGCGTAAATCTAAGAAGCGCCAATTGAGACGATTGTCCAAGTCAGCTTCATTGTCTATTTTTTGTAAGACCTGGATCGGCAACTGCTCGGCCGCGCTGGACAAGACCTTGATCTCTTTGACTAGCAATTCAAAGTCCTTCTCTCCGGGCTCAGCTCCCTTCTTGGCCGGCTTCTCCTGTAGAATGCCACTCGCCTCCAAGACGCTCTCCAAATTCAAGCCCTCTACGGCTTGATAGGCTGTCACTTCGGACTCTAAGACAACAAGCTGCAATAGACCGCTCAAATCTCTCAAATCCACGAAGACGACGCCCTTGTGGACCCTCTTATTATGCACAAAACCAGCTACCGTGACAGAACCTTGGCCCTGTTTCTTGGCAGCAGAAACTGATAATCTGTTCATATAATTTTATTGATAAATACCTATTAATTCTACCTCATTTATTTACTTTTATCAAGAAAAAAAGAGTCATTTTTGACTCTTTTCCTTTTTTGTTTTAATACCCGCTTTTAGCCCCAGTTTCGCGGCTGTAATACCTGTCGTTAAAGCCAGCGAAGGTGTCGTAGACCCGGCCTGCCCGAGTTGGCCGAACAATGTCCCTGGGCTTACAAATTGCTAAAATTTTCTGATAATTATTGATCTTCAGATCAACTACTTTGCCGTCAACAACTGTAACTGTCATAAAACCGGCTCTTTCTGTGGTTCCTTCCATGGTAAAAAAATTTAATTAAAGAACATTACTAATATTAGCCAAATAAAAAAGTATTTATTAAAGGTAAATACTTGTACACCTAAATTAACACGACTTTGTTATTTTGGCAAGCTAATTATGGATATTGAAATTCAGTAGATTATTAATCGCCCCGCCAACCCGCTGCCAATCCTTTTCCTCAGCTCGTAAATTAGCTAAGTCACTCAAAGTATGGGACAGAGCCAAGCGCATAATTTTGACGCTGGTTTCATCTAATTTTTCCGATTGATGTTCATTTTTAGAACAGGCCGGACAAAAAACTCCGCCCCGGCTAGCGCTAAAATAATTTTCAGTTGGCTCCAAGCGCTTAGAGCAGCCCAAGCAATTATATAGCTCGGGCTTGTAGCCTAAGGCGGCCAAGAACTTTAGCGACCACAGGGACAAAAGGCGCGTTGCTTTTTGATCGGAACGGGAAATGATATCTAAAAATTCCGCTAGTAAGGCAAAAAGAGTTTCATCTTTTTCATCATGCCGCACGAGACGGTTGAAGACATTAATGGCTTTGCCGGCGGCCTGAAGCTTCTCTAGGTCGGCTTTAATCGCGGCATAAGAATCATTGACGATAGCGCTGCCGATATAATCAGTCCGCTTCCCTTTGATTATCATGAGGTCTACTAAGCTCAATGGCTCAATGTGGGCCGCTAATTTAGAACCGCTACGCTGGGCGCCGCGCGCCAATAGGTCAATCTTGCCGAAATCTAAAGTGTAGACAGTGACCCGGCTATCATATTCGCGATGAGCAAAACGGTTGATAACTATTCCTCTGGTATTAAAGGTGCTGGCCATACTTTTGATCTAAATAAGTCTGTAAAATAATCATAGCCGCCACCGCGTCCCTCGGGGCCTTAGTCTTCTTGGTCCCAACCAAGGCATCAGCCTGAAGGCTGGAAAGCCTTTCGTCTATCAGGACGACTGGAGCGGCCACCTTCTGCCGCAGGAGGGCCAAGAACTCTTTGAAGCGCGGATTAATATCTGATGTTTTTCCCCGCATTTTCTGCGGCTCCCCCAACACAATAATATCAATACCCTCGGCCACTAGGATGTTTAACAGCTCGCCTAAGCTTCCGGCCACCCCCAAAGGAGTAGCCAAGCCGACTTCACTGTCAGCCAGGGCCAAACCGAGACGCTTCTCGCCCCAATCTACTCCTAATAGCTTTATATTTTTCTCTTGATTTATTAGCATCTTTCCATTATAATACAAAAGTGTCTTTTTTACTATTGACAATATAGCAAAAAGATGATATAGTCCTTTTATCGTTAATTTCCAACCCCAAAACACCTAAACATGAAAAGAATTGCTGCCATCCTCGCCCTGATGCTTTCAATCACTAGCATCGCCCTGTCCCAAAACAGCTCAGGTATTTACCTGACTTACTCCGAAAAAATGGAAATAGACCTTGTTCTCAGTTCTACCACTTCGCCCGATTTGGCCTTCCTCTTCCCGGCTCCCGCCAAAACTTCCGAACCGATTGAAGACACTAAACTGGAGCCCGAAAGCTGGACATCGTTCCTTGATGACTCAGAGATAAAAATTCCCGCTGCCTCAAATTCCTATTGCTGCCAAGCTACCGGCCGCATAGAAGAATGGCATCTTAGCGGATATCTCTGGAATAAGTGGTAAACAAAAAAAAGAAACAAAAGAGCCGAATCGAAAGATCCGGCTCTATTTATTTTTTCCTAAAAATCATCTACTTAGTTAATATCTCACAGCCATTTTTCGTCACTACTACCGAATGTTCAAAATGAGCGCTCAAAGAATTATCAGCCGTGATGACCGTATAGCCGTTCTTGGCAGTTTTTACTTCCCAACTTCCTAAATTGACCATCGGCTCAATTGCTATCACCATCCCCTCCTTGAGAGTCAAATTTTCTCGGGAGTTAGCGCCAATAGCGTAGTTGAAGACATTGGGATCCTCGTGAGCCTGATAACCAACGCCATGGCCGACCAAATCCCGGACGACGCCATAGCCAAATTGATCAATATAACCTTCAATCGCCTGGCCAATATCATTTAAAGTATTTCCGGCTTTGACCGCCTTAATGCCAACGACCAAAGACTCTCTAGTAACTTTGATTAATTTTTTGGCTTCCTGGCTAATTTTCCCGACCCCCACCGTCAAGCAAGTGTCAGTATAAAGACCGCCCTCTCGCGGCCATTGCATGCCGATATCCAAATCAATAATATCACCGGACTTCAAGACGCGCGCCGGCACAGCCGGACCATGGACTACTTCATTATTAATGGAAGCGCAAAGAGCCGAAGGAAAAAATATTCCATCGCCCATATCATAGCCCTTGAAAGCTGGGCGGCCGCCCGCCTTGATAATTAAGTCTTCAGTTAATTTTTCCAGATAAGCCGTATCGACTCCGGGCTTAACCGCCTTTTCCAGAGTGCGCAAAATCAGGGCCAGCTTATGCCCGCCCTGACGCAAAATATCTATTTCCGCCGCCGTCTTAATAGTCACCATATAAATTAAGCTTTGGGGTTAAAATCCTGCGGCCATCTAGCCTGGGATTTAAGGAAATTATCGCTATAACGGCTGTATTTGCGATTATAATCAACAATCATTTCCTGGTATTCCTTATGCTTTTCGATAAAATCTTTGACCAGATTAGAATGGAAAGAACCCAGCACCACTTCGTTCTCATGGTTGATATTCTTTAGCTGGCTAACCAGATCTTCATAGGTTGCGACACCATCTTTCAGCTCCGGATAATCTTTAAGCAAATAAGCGGGCAAGAAACCGCCCAAACGGAAAAGGTTATTCTCTGATTGCTGGTACTCCCGCTGGAGCGAATCTTGTTTGCGCCGGTTCTCCCAGGCCCGATTAAAATATCCCTTGACTACAGCTTCTTCAGCCTCGGGCAAAGAGTGATAATTTGCTTCAGAACCGAAATCTAATGATTTAGAATTCAATTCAGCCAAGAGAGCATACTGCTTTTCCAGCGGTTCTAATTTTTTCTGGCGGTTAAAAAGAGCTTTTTGCGCCTGTCTCTTTTCAGCACTCACCAGGATAATTTCGCCCTCCAGGTAAGCCTTATATTCCGCTTCAATATCTCGATATAAATCTACCGTCTCATTATATTCCTGTCTTAATTTTCGATCTAACAGCCAAACCTTCTCATCCTTGCCAACCGACAAAGAAATCGACCGCCCCTGATATTCATCCTTGTTAGCCAGTAGCATTTTCAGATAATCATCAATCTTAGTTTTCTTTTCCCATAGCTTCCAGACATCCAAATTATTATTATACTTAGCTTCCTGTTCTTCTTCCAACCACCGGATAGCTAAAATCTCATCAAGTTGCGCTTCTAATTGCTTCTGGCGCACCGCGAACTTGTCATAGATGTTGCGGTCTTCGTAATAACGGTTATTGCAACTCAGATTGGAATCCATGTATTCTCGTGGAAAATCAGCCAGCTTCGCTTCCGGCCGACTTAAATCAGCCACCTCTTTGGCTTCCTTAATCAAATCATAATTACTCTCGCCGAAATTTGATATGAAAGCTTTCGGGTCGATTTCCGAACCAGCGGCATCTAATTCTTTTTCTAAAGTAGCCAACAAATTATCTAATTTGGCTGCAGCGGCCAAAAGAAAATCTGGATTATGCTGAGACCTGTCGGAAAAATTAAAAGAAGACCCTTGATATCTGTCAGCATAGACATCAGCGCTGGAGTGCTTGCCATTCTCCCAATAATTATAATGGCTCAGATCCAATAAATCATTCATGGCATCGCTCCGGACCGATCTGGATTTGGTAAAATGGGACAGGGTATGATGCAAGTATTCGTAGGCGGTAGCGGTCGGGCTATTATAGGTGCTTTTTGGGGCCTTTTCCGGGCCGCCCAAAAGCAACTCATCAGCATAACGAAGATACTTTTCAATCTCCGGCCGCAGATTATAGCCGCCCATACCATAATGTTTAAACTTTCCCATCAAATCCGGGCTATCCTTCAATTTTTTTGCCAAAGAACTGACGATTTTCTCCTCCCGAGTTTTTAGTTCGGCTAGAGCCAAACTTAGCTGGCTATATTTTTCACCGAATTCTGATTTATTATCGGTAAAATCCTTGTACTTGGCAAAAAGATGTATTCTCTCCTTGTCTTTTGAAAACTCTTCTTTAAATAAAAGCTCTTCTGCTCGTTGTTTCCAAAGAGTGCTAATCTTCGCCTGAGTCAGTTCTACGCCGTACTTTCCGGCTATATCTAAAATCCGCGGATTCAATTCCAAAGAATTAATCCGGTCTAACCGCTCCGGTCGAGATAATGAAGTCATGACTTCCTGACGGCAAGATTCAGAATTAGCCTCCAATTCGGCTTTAGCCTTCTGCCCTTCCGGAGTCGCTAAATATTTTTCTTTTTTTTCTTCTTCTAACTTTAATATTTCCGCCTTGATATTATCTAAGGCCGCATTGATCTTCTCTAGCGCTATTTCCCGATTAGATTTCTCACCCTTCTTGCCGCCGGAAAATTTCAAATCCAATTCGGGCAATTCAGCGCGCAGAAGATCTTTGACGTCAGCTAAGCCTTTTGCCTCTTGGCCTAGAGTTCCTTTAAACCCGGCCGAATGATACTCTAAAATCTCAGGCTCGTTTGCATAATCTGAATCACGCAAAAAAGCGCTTTTGTCACCTATCCCCTTTTCTGCCAAAACCTCCCGGTATTCATTGAAGACTTCATTTAATTTCTCGCTCTTGGATTTGAAACCCGACAACGCCGTTTCGGATGCTTTGTATGAATTCAGCAGCTTCTCCAGGAGGGCAGAAATCCGGGCGCCGCGATCAGCTAAGGGCTTGATCTCCTGATCCAACGTTTCGATTTCGGCTTTGACCTTCTCGATCTTCTCATCTTCCTTTTTTTTAGTGATCTCTAACTTAGTATCTTCTAATTTGTCTCGTAACGACATATGATTTGATGTTAATAGTATATTTGATATTGCTGTTATAACACATAAAATAAAAAAAATCAATTTACTCTAACAAAAAAGGGCTAATAATAGCCCTTTTTATAACAAATAATTTCCAATATATTAGATGCCATCGTACTCGCGCATCGTCAGTTGTGACTGAATCTGCTTGACGGTTTCAATTACCACCGAAACGACGATGAGTAAGCTGGTGCCGCCGATAGCCAAAGAGTTAATGCCGGTAAAGTAGCGCATCACTAAAGGCAGAATGGCAATCACGCCCAAGAAAAGCGCGCCGACCAAAATTATCTTTCTGGTAGTATAACCGAGATATTCGGCGGTATGGCGGCCCGGACGGATGCCCGGAATAAAGCCTCCTTGTTTCTGTAAATTCTCAGCAATCTGTTGCGGATGGAAAACGACTTCAGTATAGAAATAGGTAAAGGCTACTACGAGTAAGAAATAGAGGATGCCGTAGAAAAGCTGGTTGTTGAATAAATTGATCGTCCACTGGGAAAAATTTACCAACCAAGCAGTCTTGGCTTGCAAAAAGAATTGGGCAATCATCGGCGGAAACATGATAATGGAAATAGCAAAGATAATCGGGATAACGCCAGCCATATTGACGCGCAAAGGCAAATGAGTGGAGGTGCCGCCGGAAGTCCGGTTACCCCTGATCTGCCGGGCGTATTGGACCGGGATATTACGTTGACCCTCGTTGATGATAACGACGCCGACAACGGTGATAATGGCAATGATGGCAAAACCGATAAGCATGAATAGTTGCGATTTATCAAATGACAGGAAAAGCTGGCCCACAGCCTGTGGTAAAGCGGCAATGATACCGGCGAAGATCAAAAGCGAAATGCCGTTACCAATTTTCTTTTCCGAAATCAACTCGCCCAACCACATCAAGAACATGGTACCGGCAGTGATAGTCATAATCATGACAAAAAGTTCCAGGCTGCTGACATTAGTGATGATACCCCGAGCAGAACGCTGTAATAAGTTAATCATGGCATAGGCCTGCATTATGGACAAAGGGACGGTCAACCAGCGAGTCCACATGGTAATCTTCTGTCGACCAGACTCCTCTTTCTGCATTTCTTCTAACTTCGGCACAATCATGCCTAAAAGCTGGAAGATAATAGAGGCGGTGATATAAGGTCCGACACCCATCATGATAAT
>JAKLGM010000015.1 GCA_022710685.1 Patescibacteria group bacterium
TGGCGAATATGTCCTGTCCATCATTGATGGAGTGGCAAATATCAAGAAGATAAATATTGATAAGGAGCGGCAGCAGATAGTTTTGCTGTCTGAGTCTACTAAGGATTATGCTCCGATCTACATTCATGCCTCTGACTCTGATTGCTACCATATCGGCGGCAGAATAATGCAGGTGATTAAGAAACCAAAATAATTTATTCTAAAAAACAGCCCCCTTGTAAGGGCTGTTTTTGTGTGCTATAATATTCGTATTATGGAAATCAATAAAGATCAATTGAATATCGTTGATGAAGCCGACCAAGTCATCGGCATTGCTAGTCGGAAGGAAATTCATCAGAAGGGATTGCTGCATCGGGAAATCCACATTATTTTCTATACTCCGGATGGACAACTGATATTTCAACATCGGGCTAAGGACAAGGATTCCTATCCCGACTTATTAGACGTTACCGTAGGCGGCCACGTGGAAATCGGCTCAGACTATCTGGCGACCGCTATCATTGAAGCTAAAGAAGAGACTGGCGTTGATATTTTACCGGAGCAATTAAAGGCGCTAAAGCGGGTCAGGACTAATCATTATGATGATGCTACTGGCGTGACCAATAATACCATCCGCCAGGTTTATGCCTACAGATATTTAGGCCAACTATCTGATTTAGTAGTGGAAGAAGGGAAGGCATTAGGTTTTGTCGCCTATCCCTTGTCCGCCTTAACCAGCTTTACCAATCAAGAAAAGTCTCGTTTTGTTCCGGCTATTTTTTCGTCCTTAGGGCAAGAGATATTAGCGGCGGTGGAAAAAGAAATTAAAGGCTAAGGTTAAATTGGAAAAATAAAAAAGACCGGCTGATGCTGGTCTTTTGTCTTTATTTGACAAGGCTTTGCCGAGCCGGAAGAATTATCTTTCGGTAGATTTCTTCGGGCGCCAGTAAGTAGCTTTGGGGGAGGACTTTAATTTCCTCCAAGCTTTTGCGGAACTTTCCGATAGCGGCAATGATTTCGGCTGGAGGGTTTTGTTTTAGAGTTGCTCCGACGATATTGCCGGCCTGGGCCATTAATTCTTGATTTTGGCTGATGATTGATACTAAGCGAGAGAAATTCATTAAACCGGGGCCGATGATTTTGAAGTAGATGTCCCGATTTTGCAGATTTTTAATTTCTTCCGGGCTTAGCAGGTTTTGCCGGCTTAATTCAGTTCGGAAATCATTAAATCTTTCAGCTAGCAATCTCAGTCTTTCGCCGCTTTCTCGGGCCGGAAGACTGGCGCTTAGATTGGCCGTTTCCAGGAAATATTCCTTAATTCGCTGGGCTTTGTCCTTGAGCCGAGGTATTTCCTCTAGTTTCTGGGTAATTAGTTGGTATTGGCACATGATTTAGGTTTTAATGAAACGTAGGTTAATACTAATATAAATATATTATTTTGTCAAATTAGTTGACCAAAACCGCTTTATTCTCTATTATTTTATTATACTATTATTAATTAACCTTTTATCCATATGATTACCAGCCGGGAGTTGCGCCAGAAATATCTGGATTTTTTCGCCAGCAAGGGGCATAGCATAATTTCCTCAGGTTCTATTTTGCCGGAAAACGATCCGACCGTCCTTTTTACGACCGCCGGCATGCATCCTCTCGTGCCATATCTTATGGGCGAAAGCCATGCGGCTGGGAAAAGATTGGTTGACGCCCAGAAATGTATCCGGACCGGCGATATTGAAGAGGTGGGAGATGCTACGCACCATACTTTTTTTGAAATGATGGGAAATTGGTCTTTGGGCGATTATTTCAAGGCCGAATCAATCAATTATAGCTGGGAGTTTTTGACCGATCCTAAATGGTTGGGTTTGGACAAGAAGCGCTTAGCGGTTTCAGTCTTTGCCGGCGATGCCGATGCGCCTTTTGATGAAGAAGCTTATAGCTTGTGGCTGGGATTAGGGGTGGACGAAAAGAGAATTGCCAAACTGCCAAAAAAGAATAACTGGTGGGGTCCGGCCGGACAGACCGGTCCTTGCGGCCCGGATACGGAAATTTTCTATTGGGTAGGAGATCCGAACCAGGTGCCGGATAGCTTTAATGACGACAATGATCTCTGGGTAGAAATTTGGAATAATGTCTTCATGCAATATAACAAGGATGCGGCCGGCAAGTATGAGCCTTTGGCGCAGAAAAATGTTGATACCGGCTTGGGACTGGAACGAGTCTTGGCAGTCATGAACGGCTTAGCTGATAATTATCAGACTGATCTGTTTATCAATCTCATTAAAAAGATAGAGGAATTATCTGGCCAGAAATATGACGCCAGTCCGGAGATTACCAAGGCCATGCGTATCGTGGTTGATCATTTAAAGGCCGCCACTTTCATCATTGGCGACGACAAAGGCATTTCGCCTTCCAACACCGACCAAGGTTATGTGGTCCGCCGTTTGATTAGGCGCGCCATCCGCTATGGCCGGCAATTGGGCATCAAGGACGAAAGATGGATTGCAGCTTTGGCCGAGATTGCGATTACTGACTACCAGGATATCTACCATGAGCTAGAACGCAACCATGATTTTGTCATCGGCCAATTTAACCAAGAGGAAGAGAAATTCAACCGCAGCTTAGAAAACGGCTTAAAGCAATTTGCTAAGTTAAGCGCGCCGGGAAATATCTTGTCCGGCAGCGATACTTTTGATTTATTTCAATCATATGGCTTTCCTCTGGAAATGACCGAAGAATTAGCCCAGGAAAATGGCTGGCAGGTAGACAAGGCGGGCTTTGCGGTTGAGCTCAAAAAACATCAGGACCTTTCCCGCACGGCGGCCGCTGGCAAATTCAAAGGCGGTTTGGCTGACGCCGGGGAAGAAACTACCAAACTGCATACCGCTGCTCATTTGTTGTTAGCGGCTTTACGACAGGTATTAGGCGACCACGTAGTCCAACGGGGAAGCAATATTACCCCGGAAAGATTGCGTTTGGATTTTTCCCATTCGGACAAGATGACGCCGGAACAGATCAAGACCGTTGAAGATATGGTTAATGCCGAGATCGCCAAGGCTTTGCCTGTAGTTTGCGAGCAAATGCCGCTCCAGCAGGCTAAGGAGGCGGGAGCGATGGGCGTTTTTGAATCTAAATACGGCGAAGAGGTCAAAGTCTACAAGATTGGCGACAGTCAGCAGGTTTTCTCTTATGAAATCTGCGGCGGGCCGCATGTTGAAAATATTTCCAGCTTAGGGCATTTCAAGATTCAGAAGGAAGAAAGCAGCAGTTCTGGTGTCAGGCGGATAAAGGCGGTGCTGGAATAATTTAGTTTTGATTTAACTTTTTGATAAAAAATAAACCCTGTATTTTCATACAGGGTTTGCTTTTATAGTTTTTTGGCTAGAAGCCAAGGTGAATGAGGCAACCGGTTTCTTCGTCTGGTTCTTCGGTTGAGATTTTGTCAATCTGAAAACCGAGAGCGTCGAAATAACCGACGAAGATTCTTAGACCCTTGCTGTCATGAGCATTAGTCAGGACATAGGCTTGGGTAAAGGTTCTTTTCTTGTTAATCTTGTAATTCAGAACCACGTCGTAAATGGTGGCGGCGGGGCTGGGGCGACAAAGTCGGTTGATTTTCAGGGCGCTGACTAACGAATCGCAAAGGTTTTCGCATTTGCCTTCAAACATCATTTCTTTGATGATCGGGCGAAGTGAATCCCATTCAGCGATAGCGCTCAGATAAGGTTCAGGCAATGGTTTGTCGGCAAAGACTTTGTCTTTCAAGAAGCTGGAAATTTTTTCAGTTTGGACCAAATAATTTGAATTTTTGGTTCCGGCCAGAAAAAGATTAGAGTTGAGAGCCCAATACATTTTGGGACAGTCGGGATTTTGAAACCAGTCCTCTTCTGGATACCAAGCGCTTTTCTTGAAGGCGCGATCTTTCAGGTCAAACTTGTAGAACAGGCGATCTTCTTTTCCGACTCTGCCTTGGAGTAATTTGTTTAATGAGTCTAAGCTGAGTGGTATGCGCAGTATCAAGTACATTCCTAGGGAATTGGCTTTTCTTAATTCTTCAACGGAAAAAGGAATCGGAGGAACTAAGTTGGAATCAATCTTTATTCCTAAAGCCTTTTCTATCTCCTGCGGCCCGTAGACATCTTTGGCACCCATTATAGTCTTTGCTTCATTGATCTGATTAAAAATCTGAGGGTTTTGAAGCGCTCCCTTTGACATTATGCTGGCTGCCAGCAATAATGCCACAAAAACTGTTGCTTTCATCTTTTTATTCGGTATTTATAGTTGTTTTGAGGTGTAAAAGTACAAAACTTAGTACGATAATTATATCATATTTTATATATATTGTCAAATATGGTTATTTTTTGGCTAAACAAAAAAGCCGCTGTTTAGCGGCTTTTGTTATTATTTCATCATTCGGCTTATATTGGCCATTTCTTCATTTTCCAGTTTCTTGGGGTCGGTTAGTTTGGGGCGCGATACTCTATTGTATATATAATTGAAGGTAAAGTAGAAGATAATGCCGGCTAAAATAGCAGAAAAGGCAAAGCGGCCCAGGTCAAAGAAGGTAAAAGAGACCGTATCGCCGTGATAGACCATTTCCCCTAGATTGTTAAATACCTGGAAGTTGAAGCCATAGATTGACCCTAAAGCGATGAGAGAGCCCATGGCGCTGATAATGAAGAAGATTTGGAGGATATTCAATTCTTTCTGGGTGCTTTCCTGATAAAGTAAAGTGACTAATTCCAAGGCATTTTTGACGTTGTCTTCGGTCATTTTCCATAAGTCGGACAGGTAGTTGCCGGTATCGCGTAGCGATTCATATTCGGCCTTAAGGTAGCGGCCGATTTCGCCTTGTTCGTTGTTTTTGGCCTGTTTCAGGTATTCAGCCAAGAGGTAGTTGATTTGGTTGAGGCGTGATTCGAAGAAGGTGACTTCGCTGTTTAGGCTCATCAAGGTATCCCTGGTGTTGGCTAATTTTCTGTAGGGCAGATGCTTGGCTTCCCGGACTTTATCAACCTCTTCCCAGATGAAGCGATGGAGATTCAAGATTTTGTGGAATTGGGTTTTGATATCTTCAATAAATATCAAGTCTTCAATCAGATTATAATCAGCCGCGTCTTCGTTGATGACAATCATTTCTTGCCCCAAGTATAATTGGCGCTCTTTGTCTTTTACTATTTCTTGGCAGGCGTTCTTATTGTCGGTGAATATTTTTTTGATCTCCGCATCAGTGCCTTTCTCCAAGGTCAGGATGAAGGGCATGATGGAGAAGATGGAGGTGAATATTTTCGGTACGGGCGCGCCGAGGCTGTATAGATAGGAGAAGGCGGGGAATAGCTTTTGCAAAGAAAAGTCGCCCACGGTTTTTATATCTTTAGTTAGGTCTTCATATTTTTTTTCTATGACTATCAAGCCGTTTTCATGACAGGAAAATTGAAGCTGGCCGCTCTGGGCTTTGATTTCGCGGCGCGGGTCATACTCTAGGCGGATATCTTGCGCTTCTAACTTCCGCCAGAGCTTCTTTAGCTTGGTATCATCCAGATTCAAATGGCTCTCGCCTTTTTCCAGGAAGCCTTTGAGTTCTTTGAGGTGCAAACCGGTGCGGGGAACCCAGCTGCCGGCGTATAAGTGTTTGATTTGCATAAAATAGATAATAATATTATGATATAATCATTATAACATATTATTGCTAAATATATGAAGAAATTATTGCTCCTAGCCTTGATATTGCTGCCTTTTCCAGTTTTGGCGGCCAAAGCCCCGATTACCAAAGCGGTGCCTTTTACCGTCCAGGCGCCTCTGCGGGAATGGTCTGATAGCCGTTTCCAAGATGCCTGCGAAGAAGCCAGCGTTATCATGGCGATAAAGTGGGCGAAGGGCGGTAAAATTACTAATGATACAGCCGGGAAGAAAGCTATTCATAATGAGATTATAAAATTAGCCGCTTATCAGCAAAAAAATTATAAGAATTATCATGATACCTCAGCCCAGGATACGGCTGACCGTTTATTAAAGGGATATTATGGCTATACTAAATGGGAGGTAAAAAAGGATATTACCATTAAAGATATTATTAATGCCCTAGAAGAGGGCAATATTGTCATCGCCCCAACTAACGGTCGCTTGTTAAAGAATCCTTATTTCACCGCTCCTGGTCCGGAACGCCATATGCTGGTAATCAAGGGCTATAATTATGAAACTAAGCGTTTCATTACTAATGATCCCGGAACAAGAAGGGGAGAAAGCTATCAATATCCAGAAAAAACTTTATATGCCGCCATCGTTGATTATCCCACCGGTTATCATGAAAAACTATTGGAAACAAAGAAAAATATAATCATAGTGAAAAAATAGGGTATAAAAACCCTATTTTTATTGGCTTTTTTGGACTTTTTGCAAAATGGCTTGAATATTGCAGTGTTTTGCGAAAAATGCTATAATTATATTAGAAAAAGTTCATAAAAAAAATGTGCATAATAATTAAAATTTTGAGAGCTTAATAAATTTTTATTTATTATCTTCTCAGATTCAAATTTATGGCTAAAATGACTAAATCACAGTTGATGGCTGCTTTGGCCGAGAAATCCGGCTTAGCAAAAAAGCAGGTTGTCAGCTTCATGGAGATGTTGTCTGAAATGGCTTACAAAGAAGTCAAATCAGGTGGCGAGTTCGTTTTACCGGGTTTTGGTAAATTAGTTAAGATTCAGAGAAAGGCCAGAACTGGCCGCAACCCGTTAACCGGTGCTGAAATTCAGATTCCGGCTAAGACCGTTGTTAAATTCAAGGTGGCTAAGGCCGTCAAGGATGCTATTCTCTAATTAAAGAACAGCGACTCTATATAAAAAGCGAAGGCAGCGGAATCCGCCTTCGCTTTTTTATTTCTCCTATTAGTTTTCCCCAGTTAGCGCTGTTTGATGTGCAAAAGTCCCAATTGAGAGGGGCTTTTTTTGTTGTTATAATATGGGGACGGTTTTTCAAAAAAACTCATCTAGTTATTTATCTTTTCTTGAACCCCGGATTGCTATACTTAGAAGATAATAAACTTAACATAGATCGGCTTAATTTATTCCGGATGAATTAGGTCAATCTTCCAAAATCATGGAGCAAAAAGATTTCAAAATGATGCAGAGCGCTGTGGCCAGCGTTTTGGGTGACGGAAGATTAATGCGGGGCGCTATAATTGGCGCCTTAGAGAGCGGAGACATAATGGAGCAGGCTATTACCAGTACTTTAGGTGATGGCCAGATAATTAGGGGTGTTTTAGAGAGCGTGCTCGAGGATGGTTCTATTATTCAGTGTTCTGTGGAGAAAGCGCTGGAGAATAGTTCTATCATTCAAGACTCAGTGGAGAGAGCATTAGAGAAGAGTTCTGTCATTCAAGATTCTGTTGAGAGAGCATTAGAGAAGAGTTCTGTCATTCAAGATTCTGTTGAGAGGGCGCTAGAGAAGAGTTCTGTCATTCAAGACTCAGTGGAGAGAACATTAGAGAAGAGTTCTGTAATCCAAGGCGCTGTGATAGCAGCTTTTGATTGCCCCGCCGTGATTAATGGCGTGGAGAAAATTGTTAGCAGGTCGATAGATAATAGTGGAATAAAAGAGAGGCTAGATGGTTTAGGAAACAGAATGGATGGTCTGGAAACTAAGATGGTGAGCATTGAGGTCAGAATGGATGGTCTGGAAACTAAGATGGTGGGCATTGAGGCCAGAATGGATGGTCTGGAAACTAAGATGGTGGGTATTGAAAACAGGATGGATGGCCTGGAAACTAAGACAGACAATCTAACCCAAAGATTTGATGCTTTTGAGATTAGATTTGATCATCGCTTAAATCGTTTGACAGCCCAGGTTATCGGCCTCAGAGAAGATGTCAAAACTAACTATGTGACCAAGTCTGATCTGGGTGTTTTCCGCGATCAGATTATCGGTCACATTGACACCCTAGCTTACCGTCTGAATCAGGTGGGCGACGAGCAGAAAGATAATTTGGTAGCGCATGAGGGTTTTACTAGCCGGATATTAAATCTGGAAAGAATTAATAAAATTACTGTGGCTTAATAACGATAAATAAAAAAGAGCTATTTCTCGGGGATAGCTCTTTTCTTTTTTTAGAAGTTGATGTTCTGCCATTCTTTGACGTATTGTCCCAGGCCATTTTCTTTCAGTTTGTTTTCCAGCTTAGTGTTCCGGTGCAGGTAGATAATGAGGGAGGTTAGATTGATCAAATAGCGGTTGCCTTTGACCTTGAATTTGAGCTCCTTTTTTATCGCCCGGCGGATGGTTTTAGTCTGGACTCCGCCCACCTTGGCGGCCTCGGAAACCGAGAGCCAAATCGGGTTGACAGCAGTGTTTTTAATTTTGGGGCTGTTGATATGTTTTTCCATAGGATGAGAAAAAAAGTAAAGTTAATTTGATTTTATTTAATGGATTTTTTTATCATCCAATTTGAGTCAAGGGAAGTGTGGACTTAAGTTATTTGTCAGCGAAATTTGATGTTGAAAAAATCCTTTGTTTTTTAATTTTTTTCTGATTTAAGTCCACGTCTGATTAGACTTAAATCCGCTTTTTTTATTCTAGCACAGTTAATATTTAAGTCAAATAACGCCTTGATTTTCCCCGGTATTATGATAGAATTTCTACTGTAACATTTTACCGTTTCATCCGTATTATTAATTGGAAAATAACATGAGCCACAGTAACCCCGTGCAAAAATTTAAGGAAAAGAATTTATTTTCCCGCTTGAAAAAGAAAGACAAAGACGCCTTCATTACAGCCTACGATTTGTATGTTGATGACATCCACCGCTTTGTTTATTTCAAGATCGGAAATCAGGAAGAGGCTAATGATTTAACCTCTATTATTTTTTTGAAGACCTGGGAGTATATTAAGAACAATTCTTTGTCTGACAGCAAGACCTTGAGAGCTTTGCTCTACAAGATTGCCCGCACTTCCATCATTGACCATTACCGCCAGAGTCAGCCGATCGCTTCCATTGATGATGAAGATCATCCGGTGGACGTGATTGATGAAAGCCAGGATGTGATGGAGCAGATAAATTTGAATTCAGATTTAGAGATCATCCGGAAGAAATTGCCGGAGTTGAAAATGGAATACCGCGAAGTTATCATCATGCGCTTTGTCAACGACTTGGAGCTGGATGAGATCGCCGAGATCACCGGCAAGACTAAGGGCAATATCCGCGTTCTATTATTCCGTGCCTTGAAGGCCTTAAAAGAATTAATCGAAGCTAAATAATTTTAATCTTATGACCGAAAGGGAATTGATTAAAAAATTGAATAACTTGAAGAACTTGAAACCCGCGACCGACTGGAAAGTCAGCCAGCGGGAGATTTTGCTTTCCCAAGTTGAGAACACCAGTGGCGATTACCAAGTTTCTTCTTGGGGGAATTTCTGGATGGTGACCCGCAACGTCTTCGGCAGCGTGCCGCAGTTCGCTTGGGCCTCCATGGCTATCGTTATCTTTTTGACCACCGGTTTGATCTGGGGCAATGAATTGAAAGTCGCTCCGAATAATTCTTTATACATTGCGCGCGTCATCAGCGAGAAGGCTCGTCTCAATACCACCTTTGACAGCGCCGCCAAGAATCGCTTGGCCCGACAGTACGCCAGCGATCATGTCCGCGACATCGTCGTCACTTTGTCCAATCCGGAATTTACCGACTCCGAGGACGTCGCTAAGTTAAATGAAAATTTCAAAACTGAAATAGCTAAGGTCCGGGAGAATTTACCGGCCGCCAATCCGGATGATGCCATCGTGACGATTGCTGATTCCGAGAAAGCTACTTCCGGCGTGATGGTCTATGACCCCAATGCCACCACCAGTGAACCGGTGGCCGAGCCGAAAGACGCCAAAGTTATTTTAGAAGAAGCCGAGAAACTGTTTAACGAGAAAGATTATTCCGGCGCCTTGGACAAGCTGAATGAGGCCGAAGAAATTATCAAGTAGTTTTTAGTCCGGTCTTTGACAAACCAAAGAGAGAATTGGTTTTTTATCGTTAGTATGGAGCTGTCAGCAGTATTATTCTTTAATCTGCTGACAAATCCATATTAGCTCTCGGATTTATCCGAGAATTATAATGGGTTAGCAGGACCCGCAAGGTCGATTTTCGACTTAGAATCGAAAAGGTCTTGTTCTTAACACAATTCGCTCGTTAGTTTTTAGAAAAGCCTTTTGCTTTCTACGTAATCCCGAATTTAGATCCTAATTCGCTTTGACTCACTGCGGCGGTTGAGGGAACTTGGAATAATCGGGCTTCTAGGAAACAGTGGTAAACCAACTAAGCTTTTTTCCGCGCACTTATACATATAAGATATATGTATGAAAACAAGAGCGCCGGAGGGCAAAAATTATTCCCATGATTTTTTTCCCCGCTTATATTTATAAGCGCGCGGGGAAGCGGGATTCCGGTTGATTTACTCCTTAACTTCCTTGGAGGCTCACACATTCCTTTTTCCATTACCCTGGTGGTTGGGACGAAGTGATACGGGAACAAAAATGAAAGATTACTGGGAGGTAGAAACTTTTCTCTGAAACGAGCCAATTTCCCTCACGAAGATACTAGTTATCTATATAACTATTATCCAAGTGACACTTAAAACAAATTATGAAAACCTTACGCAAGATTTTTGCCGTAAGCGTCATCGTTTTGACCATCGTTGCTATGTCTGGTATTAGCCCGGTAAAGGCTGCTGCACAGGCTGGTGATTTGATCAAAAAGGACGGTTTATCAACCGTTTATTATCTTGGCGCTGATGGTAAGAGATATGTCTTCCCGAATGATGTTACCTATTTTTCTTGGTACAAGGATTTCAGCGGCGTGATCACTGTATCCGCTACTGAATTATCCTCCTATCCTTTGGGAGCAAACATCGTGATGAGAGCTGGCACCAATTTGGTGAAGATCACATCCGATCCGTCCGTTTACGTCGTTGAACCGAATGGCGTGTTGAGAAAGATCCAGAGCGAAGCTGATGCTACCGCTTTATTTGGCGCTAATTGGGCCAAAAGAGTAGTTGACGTCGCTGACTCTTTCTTCACCAACTACACTATCGGTACTCCGTTACCGTCTGCTACTACCCCAGTTGGTTCCTTAGTAAAGACTGCTGGTTCTTCTAGCATCTATTACTATGATGGTACTAACTACAGAATGTTCGCTACTGAGGCTGCTTTTAATGCTAATCGTTTCTCCTTTGATGATGTTATCACTATCACCACTATTGGTGCTTTAGGTACTAACATCACTTCTATGGAAGATGATTTAGTTAGAACTTCTCAGTCTGGCAACACTGGCGGTGTCGTTCCTGGTCAGGGTACTGGTTTAACCGTATCTTTGGCTTCCGATACTCCGGCTGGCGTCACCTTACCGGGTGGTGCTGTTAGCGTTCCGTTCACCAAATTCAATGTGACCGCTTCTAACGACGGTCCTATCACTCTCAACACTTTAGTTGTTAAGAGAACTGGTGTCGGTGCCGCTTCCGAGATTACTAAAGTTTATATCTATGAAGGTAATACTCGTTTGACCAATGGCAGAACTATTAATTCTACCACTCACGAGGCTACTTTCAGCACCATGAACTATACTATCCCGGCTGGTACTACCAAAACTTTAACTATCGTAGCTGATGTTGATGATGCTGGCGAACATGCCTTAGGCTTGGCTGCTGCTTCTTCTATCACCGCTACTGGCGTTACTGTTTCCGGTTCTTTCCCGATCACTGGTAATAAGATGAGCTTATCTACTACCGCTGCTGGTAAGACCGATATCGAAGGTAACAACACCTATACCTTGAAAGTTGGTGAAACCGACGTTCAGGTTGGCAGCTTCTCCGTCTTCGTGGACAACACTGAAGATGCTAAAGTTGAAGCTATTACCTTATACAACTCCAATCGCGATATCTTAAGCAACATGAAGCTTTATCGCGGCACTGACATGGTCGCTTCTGGTGTGAAGAATGGTAGCTATACTACCTTCACCTTCAACACCCCTTATGCTATTGCTAAGGGTCAAAGCGCTCAATTCACTTTGAAAGGTGATGTCACTGGTGCTCGCGATGGCGATACTGCTGTCTTAAACATCAGATACAAGACCGATGTTCGTGTTAAGGGTCAAACCTATAACACTTACTTAGGTGTTGACGCTGCTATTGGTACTGGTGTTTCTATGGTTGATGAATTGTCTGGTACTCAGACTCAAACCATCAATGCTGAAGCTGGCCAGGTTACCTTGACCTTCAATGGTCCGTCTGCCAACAATATTGCTAAAGATAGCGATAATGTTGTTTTGACTAAGTTCGCTGTCACCGCTCAGTCCACTATGGATGTTGAAAAAGTTGGTATTATTTTGAAAGATTCTGATAATACTGACGATGATGATATTACTAACTTAGAAATCGCTTGCGATGGCACTGTTGTCAACGAATGGGCTGATCCGACGGAAACTGCCGCTGGTTCTATCCACACTGACACCAACATCTGGACCTTACCGGCCGGTGTTACTAAGCAGTGCGAAATCAGAGCTGACATTGAAAATGCAAAGACCGCTGGTGATGATATCAGCGCCGATGTTGATATGTCCAACTGGACTTTCAAGGATGCCAATGGTGATACTATCACCGATGTCGTCCCGTCCTCTGATTTAGTTGGTAATTCCATGAATACCGTTTCTGCCGCTTTGGCTGTCACTTTAGCTTCTACCCCGGCTTCTCAGAACTGGGTTAAGGGCTCTATGATTGACGTCAACGGTTATGTGTTCGCTGTTGGTGATGCTGAGGCCGTTAAGGTCACTTCCGTTACCTTACAGGGTTACTATGATGAAAACTTAGACGGTACTTATGGTGCTGGTATTGATAACTTAATCAGCATGAAAGACGCTATCACTAGCGTTGAGCTTTACGAAGGTACTACCAAGATTGGTACTACCAAGACTATCGCTTCCGATGGTTCTGTTATCTTTAACAGCTTGTCCTGGAGCATTGCTAAGGGCGCTACTGTGAAGTTAGTCGTAAAAGGCTTGTCTTCCAACAACGCTCCTTACAATGGCGACAACGACAGAGTTAAATTTGCTATTACTGGTATGGATGTCGAATATGGCAGCGGTACCAGCTTAGCTGAAGATATCACTGCTGTTGACACTGCAGCTGAAATCACTATCTTACAGACCATTGAAAATGCCGGCACTGTTACTTTAGCTGCCGACTCCAACAATCCGTCTGGCGATATCTTAGTGATGGGCGCTGAAGGTCAGGATATGTTAAAGGTGAAATATACCTCCACTAAAGAACAATTCAAGATCGAAAAATTGGATGTTCACGCCAATGCTGGCGACTTGGAGAATTTCACTGGTGTTACCTTGTCTTACACCAACTCTGCTGATGCTACTGAAACTAAAACTGGTTTCTTCGATGGCACTGGCTTAGCTGCTTTCTCTGGCCTTGATATCAAGGTTCCGAAGGATTCTAGCGCTACCGTTACTATTAAGGCTAACTTGAACACTGCTACTGGTGGTGCTTCCAGTGGTGCTTTAACTGCCGGTTTGAGCGTTGATGCTGAAGGCAATTTCCGCGCTGTTGGTCAGTCTTCCAGCACTGTTTCTACTGATGCTGGTTCTGATATCACCGGTGCTGTCTTCCATGTTAGAAAGACTAAACCGACCTTCACCTATATTTCTGGTGTTGTTGGTGGTGCTTCTACTAACCAGGAAGTCTTGAGATTCTCTGTCACTGCCGATGCCGGCGAAGATGTAATTGTCAGCAAATTAGACTTTACTAACAATGGTACCCTCGCGGCTGCTGTTGCTAGATTGTATGAGGTTGGCAATGCTACAGCTATCGCTACTACTGGTGCTGGCACTGATTACCTCTTTGAGGCTGCTGATTTCACCAATACCATTGGTATTACTGTTACTAAGGGTACTACTAAGACCTTCTATGTAACTACTAACACCTCTGCTGCTATTGCTGATGACACCTTCTCATTGAGCTTAAACGCTGACACCACTGCTACTGATGTTGCTTGGTCTGATGGTATCGATGCTGCTTGCAACGGTACTTACTTAAAGACCTTCCCGATCAGCGGTGCTTCCATGAAGTACTAGTCTCTAGTCTTCACAGTTTTTAGCGGTTTCCTTTAATAAATCGCTAGCAAACCCCTCCTTCGGGAGGGGTTTGTTTTTTGTTTAAGTCTTTGACTTTTTATTATTTTTGTGTTATCGTTTGGGGGTTAGAATAAGATTAATATTTATGCGGGAAATTTTTTCTTTCAAGACAACTAAGCCGGAGATCAATCCGGTGAAAGAGGAGACTTTGCCTGAGGAAAAGGCTGAGGTTCTTCCTTTCGCTCCGGGTGAAGTTTTTGATGCTAATGCGGAAGTGCAGAAATTAAAGGAATATCATAGTCAGGAAGGCTTGGAAAAGGTGGCGGAGTTCAAGGAGAAGCTCAAGGCGCAGAAAGAGGGCATTGCTGCTATGCAACAGAAAGTTTTGGCTGAGATGGCGGAGAACAAGGATTATAAGCTGAATGATATTTTGGCATTGGTGGAGAGTGAGGCGGATAAATATGCTTTGACGATGGAGCAGAGAGGCAAGGCCTTAGATGTTGTGCGCTTGATGCACAAGAAGAATCTGGGGATTCAGGAGGTTGTGGCTGATTGTCAGACTGAGACCGGAGAGATTGATGGACCAAAACTATATAACAAGATATTTGGCGCTCCGGCTAAAGGTGAAGTTAGGGCTGCCGCTAATCCCTATAGTCTCTATTTCCGTTTCAATAATATGGACGACTATTCCTATGTCATCAGCAACGCCTATAAGAAGCATCGGGAGCTGGAGCCGGATGATTATGTTTTCGCCAAGAAGATGGGCGGGGCTAAATTAGAGAAGCTGGCTAACAAGAAGATTAAGGATGTGGTGATAGTGGAGAGTCCGATTTTTTTCAATCGCGATGATTATTCCGAGGAAATATTAACCCATGAACGGCAACACGTCGTTAATGGCTTTATCCATGAATTCCATTTGCCTGATTTTGAACACGGTTTGGGAAAATACAAAGAATTACAAAAGCAGGGGAAGCTGAGCAGCGAGGGCGAGGCCGAGTTCTTCCGTCTGGCGGTAGATAATCCTAAGATTGAGAGCCGGATCAAGGATGAGATTTGTGCCTATTTCAAGGATGGTTCTCAACCTAAGTATATTAGTAAGTCATTGTTGCGCCGAGGCACTATTTATGATTATGCCCTGGACTATAATTATGACTTGCAAGATGGCGATGATGTTGACTTGCCGGTAGAATATATGGAAATAGTGGAAGATGGCATTATTGCCTTCTCAGAGCTGTTAAAGCATGGCTATAGTTTGGATGAGGCTATCAGTATCCTGTATTCTGAGCCGCTCCTGAAGTGGCCCAAAGTGCTGGAGCGGATGGTGGGTGAAGTTTCGGCTAAAGCTGAATGGGAGAAGAAACGGGAGAAGTATATCAGCAAGATAGTAGCTAGAGACAAGGAGAATATAAAGAATGAAGAAGTAGATTAAAAAGAAGGTTGGAAACGGCTTTCTTTTTTTGTTTTTTCACCATAAAACCCCTGTTTTTTCAATTGAATTTTTATGGGGATAGTGATAGAATAAATCTAGATTATGATGACAGTTATTAAGCCGAAAAAGACCCTCTCTTGGGGGGATTTCAAGGAAATTTGGCAATATCGCGAGCTATTGCTGTTTTTTGCGTGGCGTGATCTGAAGGTGCGCTACAAGCAAACGGCGGTGGGCGTTTCCTGGGCTTTGTTTCAGCCATTCTTTACCATGGTAGTTTTCTCGGTCTTCTTTGGCGGCCTAGCCAAGATGCCGTCTGATGGTATTCCATATCCCATCTTCGTCTTTGTTGGTTTGTTACTCTGGCAATTCTTTTCTACCGCTTTGACCGATGCCAGTAATTCATTAGTGGGGAATCAGGGAATTATCACCAAGGTTTATTTCCCGCGCCTAATTCTACCCATCTCTACCATCCTAGTGAAGTTTGTAGACTTTTTTATCGCTTCCATCATTCTGGTCGGCCTCATGGTCTTCTATCACTACACCCCGCATCTCTGGGGTCTTCTAATTATCCCATTACTACTGCTCATCAGTTTCTTTGCCGCTTTAGGCGGAGGCTTGATACTGGCTTCGGTCAATGTCAAATATCGCGATGTGCGCTATGCCTTGCCTTTTTTTATTCAAATTCTTTTGTTCTTGACTCCGGTCATTTATCCGCCGTCTATCGCTGGAAAATATTCTTGGATCTTGGCGATTAATCCTATGACGGGCGTGATTAAGGCGGCTCGGTCTGCCTTGTTGGGCGGGGCGCCGATTAACTGGCTGCTTCTGGGAATATCCGGCGCGGTTTGTTTTGTTATTCTAATTATTGGTTTTGTCTATTTCAAGAAGACAGAAAAATATTTTGCCGACATCATCTAATCCTTATGCCTATCATCTCAGTCAACAATATTGGCAAGAAGTATAATATCAGCCACCGGCAGGGAGGTTATTTGACTTTGCGCGATGCTCTGTCTAATGCCTTTGGCCATCCTTTGCGCTTCATGAAGCAGAAAGCCAAGGCTATGGCCGGTTTAGCCAAGAAGGAAGAATTCTGGGCCTTGAAAGATGTTTCTTTCTCAGTGGAGCCAGGTGAGGTTGTCGGCATCATTGGTCACAATGGAGCGGGTAAATCTACTTTGCTCAAGATATTATCCCAAATCACTCCGCCGACTGAGGGTGAGATTGCCATTAATGGCCGGGTCGGTAGTTTGTTGGAGGTTGGAACTGGATTCCACCCAGAGTTGACCGGACGGGAAAATATTTTCCTTAACGGTGCCATCCTAGGTATGACGCGCCAGGAGATTGCCGCCAAGTTTGACCAAATAGTGGAGTTTTCCGGGGTAGAGAAGTTTCTAGATACTCCGGTCAAATATTATTCCTCCGGTATGTATGTCCGCCTGGCTTTTTCCGTGGCTGCTCATTTGGAGCCGGATGTCTTGATTATTGATGAAGTTTTGGCGGTCGGCGATGCTGATTTCCAGAAGAAATGCCTGGGGAAGATGGATGAGATTACCAAGAAAGAGGGAAGAACTATATTGTTTGTGAGTCATAATTTACAAGCCATAAAATCAATTTGTCAAAAATGTATTTTATTAGAAGGGGGAAAAATCAAGACAATGGGCAGTGTCGATGAGGTAATTTCTTATTATCTAAGTGATCCGCAAAAAGCCAGTTATTCTGTTGTTTGGCCAGAATCAACAGCCCCTAAAAACAATTCTATAGTTTTAAAAAAGATAGCGGTTGTTGGCAGCAACGGTAATTTATTAAAGACAATTCCTGCCGGTTCTGATTTTAATATTGAGATTGATTATGAGCTTAAATTTGACACGGTAGCGCCTGGATTTACTTTGGGGTTTTGGAATTCTCAAAATGATTTAATCTTTGTTTCTATTAGCAACCGAGAAGAAAATTTTTATGGGAAAAAGGTGGCAGCTGGTAATTATAAAACTATTTGTCACTTGCCAAAAGGAGTTTTTAATGAAGGCTTGTTTTCTTTATCTTTAACTTTTTTTGAAGAAAATTTTTCTAATTCTAATTCTCTAAGTAATATAATAGTTTTTAAAGTAGAAGATGACGCTTATGGTCGAAATGATTACGTCGGAGATTATCCTGGAAATTTGCGCTTGCTTTTAGATTGGCAGACTAAATTAATTGATTGATGTTTACTATGAAATTTTCTAGTCCTGATAAAAATTATTGGAGTGAGGCGTATAAAAATTCTAGTTTTGCGATGATTCCCGCCGGCGGTTATTTGCGAGAGTGGCTGGAAAAATACTTTAAACATAGTTCTGGAAGTGTTTTTGAAATTGGTTGTTTTCCTGGTGGTTATTTGGATTTTTGGGGTAATTTGGGTTATGAGTTAAATGGAATTGATTTAGTAGATAAGATTAATCCTGATTTATACAATTGGTTAAAATTTCGAGGGCATCAAGTTGGAGAATTGATTAACGGAGATTTTATTAATTATAAGGTTAATAGGCAATTTGACGTTGTTTATAGCTTCGGTTTTCTTGAGCATTTTATCAATTGGGATCAAATTTTAATAAAACATTCAGAATTAGTTCGCCCTGGAGGACGGCTAGTAATTGGCGTGCCAAATTTTAGGGGATTGGTTCAGAGATCGTTGCATTTTCTATTTGATAGAGAAAATTATTATAAACATTATTTACCAACAATGGACACTGGCAAATGGCGTCGTTTATTAGAAGAAAGGGGTTTTGATGTTATTTTTTCCGGCTGTATTGGTAATTTTGATTTTTGGAGTGCCGCTCGCCCCACCAAGATGTTTTCTTGTTTGATTTTTCCTAGTATAAATTTTTTTAAAAAACATATTAAATTTAATAATTATTTATTTTCTCCTTATCTTTGCCTTTTGGCGGTTAAAAGAAAATAAGTATAGTATTTATGATAGATATTAAATCAGCTGACATTATTAAGCCGCCATATGTTTCCGGCGCTATTACTCGGGATGATTTTCCCGGATTTAAGGAGGATTATTTAGTTTTATATTGCTTAATTAAAAAGTATTCGCCTAAGGTATTTTTAGAGATTGGCACTAGTACTGGCAGCGGAACTCAAATTATTTGTCACGCTATGGGTTTGCGTCGTTTTTTACCTCGAAGAGGTCGTCGTGTATTTTCAATTGACGTTCCACCCGGAACTGATCCTAAAAAAATTTATCCCGGAGGAGAGGATGGGCACCCTGATATAGCTGGCAAAAATTGCCGCCTACCTTTTAAACAAATTTTTGGCGATTCCTTTGATTTTGATTTTTCTCCTTATTACCCAATCGACGGTTGGTTTATTGATGGTAAACATGATTATAAGTATGCACATAATGATACTAAATTAGCACTAAAATCTAACCCAAAAATAATAATTTGGCATGACATGCAGATTGAAGGCGTGGCCCAGGCAGTAATTGAGCTAATGTCTGCCAGAGGTGACTATAAACTTTTCCGTGTTAGCGACACCAGGATAGCTTATGCTTTAAGAGTTGATATACTCGATAATAGATAAAATTATGTCAGAAAGTCCGATTTTAGTATCTGTTTTGCTCCCAGTTTATAATGGTGAAAAATATTTAAGGCAGGCTATAAAAAGCATATTGAGCCAGACTTTGGCTAATTTTGAGTTAATCATAATTAATGATGGTTCGGACGATAATACGGCGGACATATTATCATCTTATAGTGATTGTCGGATTAAGATAATCAAGAATGAAAATAATTTAGGATTAGTATCCTCGCTTAATATTGGTTTAGATTTAGCCCAAGGTAAATATTTGGCTAGAATGGACGCAGATGATATAAGTTTGCCAGATCGACTTAAACAGCAGTTTGATTTTATGGAAAAAAATCCGGCGGTTGGTGTTTGCGGCACAGCCATAAGGTTGTTGTCTGACGGTTGCTTTAAGCGTTCGGTGATAAATCCGTCAGAAGATGCAGAAATCAAGGCTAGTTTTTTATTTTTTAATGCCATAGCTCATCCATCAGTAATGATTCGTCGAGAAATCTATAAGAATTTTCAATATAGCTCAGATTTTAGATGCGTAGAAGATTATGAATTTTGGATTAGAATTTCGGATAAAACTAAGTTTCATAATATTAATAAAGTTCTATTGGAATATCGGTCGCACTCAAGTCAGAAGAGTCTATTGGATAATAATCAAGAGAAGAGAAGTGAAGTAATAAAAATTATTAATTTATATTTTGCTAAGCTTAAATGGAAAGATGACGCTTTATTGTCTGATTATAATAATATTTTCGAACCCCCTTGTTCTTCGGAGGATTTAGAGGCGATAAAATTAATTCTCCGTCGAATTTTAAATTTAAATAATTCTCAGCCATGTTTTGGTAATAAAATTTTAGAAAAAGTTGTGGCTCGGATTTGGGTTAATATTTTTTTAGGAATGCCATCTACCATTCGAGCGGATTCCTATAATATTTTTTGTAATTTTAATAAAGATTTACGCGCCGGAATTTTAAAAGATATAACCATATTTTCTCGATTGAAGATATTGTCGGCTGCTTTAGAGAACAATACCGCGACAAAAAAGGTAGTTAAATTTTTATTTTGGGCTAAGAGCTTTATATCTCAAAAAATATATTCCAATAAGTTTATTAATACGAGTCTTGCTAAGACGGAAAATTTTAATTGCCATCTTAATTTAACTAATAAAGAAATTTTAGATATTGTTAGCGTAGCCTTTAACAATGACTCAGTGATTAATTATCAGATCGCTCTAATCAAAAAAAATATTTTAGACAATTATTCTTATACGGTCATAGATAATTCTTCTGATAGCCAACAGAGAAAAAAAATAGCTGCTTTGTGCCATCATTTTAATATCCCTTATATTTCTTTGCCCTATAATCCTTTTTTAGGGAGTATGTCTCATGGGCTGGCTTTAAATTGGGCTTTAAAAAATTACATAAATTTAAGACAGGCTAAATTTTTTGGTTTTATTGATCACGATATTTTCCCAGCCAAGCCAATTAAATTAATCCCTACTTTAAGAAAGCAGGGTGTTTATGGACCACGAGAAGGCAAAGATAAATGGTATTTGTGGCCTGGTTTGTGCTTCTTTGACGCCAATTTATTTAGGGGGAAAAAATTTAATTTTATGCCCCAAACCGGGGTTTCTGATACTGGGGGACGTAATTATTTTTCTATATTTCGTTATCTTGATGAAAAAAATATTAGTTTTCCTATTTGTCGAATGGAAAAAATTAGAAACGGTGATGTAGCTCAGGGGGATTATATTTGCTATCAAGATGATTGGCTTCACACTTTTAATGCTTCACGTTGGATGAATATTGAAAATCCCGAAAAGAAAGATTTAATTATAAATGATTTATTGAATAGTTTAATCATTAATTAATATGAAAATACTCCATACTGTAGAACAATATGACCCATCGGTGGGCGGGATGCAGGAAGTAGTAAAACAGCTTTCGCGACGCCTGGTTTCTTTGGGGCACGATGTTACGGTTGCCACATCTTTTTATGCTGATCGAAAGAGTAATCTTTTGGATGGAGTGAGGATCGAGTCTTTCCGGATAGGAGAGAATCTGGTTCGCGGATATCGCGGCGAAGTGGCTGAGATTAAACGTTACCAAGATTTTTTGGTCAATTCTGATTTTGACGTTATCGTCAATTTTGCCGCGCAGCAATGGGCTAGTGATTTAGCTTTTCCGGTTTTAGACAAAATTAAGGCTAAAAAAGTTTTCGTCCCGACCGGTTTCTCAGGATTTTTTTTAGAAGAGTATCGCGAGTATTATTATAAGATGCAGGAATGGATGAAGCTTTACGACATGAATGTGTTTTTGTCCAATGATTATTGGGATATAAATTTTGCCCGGAAGAATAAGGTTTCTAAAATAATGATTATCCCTAACGGCGCGGGCGAGGATGAATTTCTTAAGTCAGAGTTAGGCATAAGAAATTCCTTGGGGGTTAAGGCTGATGATTTTTTCATCGTCCATATTGGATCCCACACCGGGGTCAAGGGTCACAAAGAAGCGGTAGAAATATTTTCTCAAGCTGCTATAAAAAATGCTACCTTTTTGATTATTGGAAACTTTTTTCCCAAAGAGAAGGCCAGGCCGACGAGCTTTATAAATTGCCTCAAAGGGATTGTTAAAAAAATAATCTGGTGGCTGATTGGGGGCCAGGATAAACATTGTCCGGAATACTGCCATAAAATTGAAAAAAAATTCAACAGCTTGCCGGATCACCAGGCTCATAATAAAAGATTGATTGTTAAAAGTTTACCTCGGGCCGAGGCTGTTTCCGCCCTGCAGGAAGCCGATCTCTTTTTATTCCCTTCAAATATTGAATGCTCTCCAATCGTTCTTTTCGAAGCCATGGCCGCTCACACTGCCTTTTTGGCTACGGATGTCGGCAATTCTAAGGAAATTGTTGCCTGGAGCGGGGGCGGGGAAATACTGCCCACGACGATAGACAAAAATGGCTTTAGTTATGCTAAGATTAAGGAGGGCGCTGAGCTATTAAAAATTTTGTTTGATAATCGACAACGTTTAAATAAATTAGCTGATAATGGTTATCAAGCCTGGAAAGATCGTTTTACTTGGGAAAAGATAGCAAAAAATTATGAAGGGTTATATTATAAATTAATAAAAGAAGATTAATTTTCTATGATTACTATCAAGTTAATGGGCGGAATGGGAAACCAAATGTTTCAATATGCTCTGGGCCGACAACTAGCATTGAAACACCAGACTGATTTAGTTTTGGATTTGTCTTTTTTATTGGATCGGACTCCCCGGCCGGATTTTACCTTTAGGGACTATAATCTAGATATCTTTAACCTCAGCCCGGTTATTTTTAAACATAATAAGATGCATCAGGATAGTTTTGTCGAAAAGAACTTGAAGAAGATAGAAGCTAAGTTCAGACAAATATTTAAAAAGTCTGACATTTGGATTAGGGAAGAGTCGTCTGTTTTTAAAGAGGCGGTTCTGAATTCTCCTAATGGTTCTAAGTTGCAGGGGTATTGGCAGAGCGAGAAATATTTTAAAGCTATTGAAGATGTGCTGCGGCAGGATTTTACTTTTAAGAATAAACTCTGTCCGGCGGCGGCTAAGATGGCGGAAAGAGTCGGGTCGGTTGAATCAGTAGCCGTACATGTCCGGCGCGGTGATTATGTGGCCGTCAAGACTTTTACTGACTTTCATGGCGTAATGACTGATTCTTATTTTTTGCCGGCGGCCGATTTGATGGCTAGTAAAATTCAGAATCCAATATTTTTTATCTTTTCCGATGACTTGGATTGGTGCAAGCAAAATCTGATCCTGCCTTATCCCCACCAATTTGTGGAACACGATTGCGACGGCGATAAATTCGGTGATTATTTTGCTTTAATGTCTTTTTGTCGCCATCAGATTATATCTAATAGCTCTTTCTCTTGGTGGGCGGCCTGGCTGAACTCTAATCCGAATAAAGTGGTCGTTGCTCCTCGGAGATGGTTTAAGGCCGAACATATGGATGACCGAGATCTAGTCCCAGAGTCTTGGTTGAGAATATAGACAAAATTATGAATCACCCCAAAATTTCCATCATTCTGCCAGTCTATAACGCCGCTCCCTATGTCGGGGAGGCTATAGAAAGCCTACTGCATCAGACTTTTACTGATTTTGAGCTGATTATCATTGACGATGGATCAAGGGATGAGAGCGTCTCCAGGATTACAGCCTTTAAGGACCAGCGGATAAGATTGTATAAGAATGAATCTAATTTGGGCTTAATAAAGACCCTTAACAAAGGATTGGAATTAGCCCGGGGCGAGTATATCGCTCGGATGGATGCCGATGATATCAGCTTACCGCGCCGCCTGGAAATCCAGTATAATTTTTTAGAGAAAAACAAAAATATAATGGGTTGCGGTACTTATATGAAGACTTTCGGCGCCGGCCATGAATTATGGGGCGGTCCATATAAGGCGGAGGAGGTCAGGGCGGCTTTATTATTCTTCAATGTTTTGAACCACCCCAGCATGATGTTGCGGCGAGAGATATTCGCTGGCGGAAATTATTTCTACAGTGAGTCCTATCCGCATGCCGAAGATTATGAGTTGTGGGTGAGAATCACTAAGAAATACCCTTTGGCTAATATCCCCAAAGTTCTGGTCCGCTATCGCTTACACGAGAAAAGCGTTTCTTCGTTTCATCAAGCAGAACAAAAATCTTCTTTCTACAAAGCCCTGTTTGATCTTTTGTTTGAATTAGGTCTTCGGCCTGATTCAGAAGAAAAAAGATTGCACGCCATGATTAATTTTGATGACAAGAAAATATCAAGAGCAGAAGCCAAGACTATGTTGGCTTGGTTTAAAAAGATAGAGGAACAGAATAAAGTCAGGGGGATTTATCAACCCGAAGCCTTGAAGAAAGTAATTTCCTATATAATTTATAGCATCTTTAGTATTCCTGGCAACAAAGAGGCTAGGCAAGAATTGCGGCGGAATAGCTATTGGCGTTATTTAAATTTTGAGCAAAAGTTAAAAATGTTTATTAAGAGTATAATCTTGTGAAAATCTTAGCTGTAGTCTATGAAAACAAAAGAAAAGGTGGAGGTTTAAGGTCATATACTGAGGCCGTGCTTTTGGCGTTAAAAGCCAGGGGGCATGAGATTGTAACAGCCTCCAAAGAAGAATTTCCGAGTATCAAGAATTATCGCTTTAAGACCTTTCTTTTTATGCCGGTTATAGAGCTGAGAGAGCTTTATGTTTATAGATTTATCAGAAAAATTATTAAAAAAGAGCGGATTGATTTGGTTTATTGTCCGGATTACAAAATGTCCGGTCCGGGTGCTCTAAGGGCCGCCAGAAGCCTTAAAGTGCCCTTGGTTGAGCATTATCATGACAACTGGGCTATTTGTATCAAGGGTGACTTGCTTTATAAGAATAGGGAGGTCTGCCCGGGCATGAAGTTTTCCCGCTGTATCAATTGCGCTTATCCGGAAAGATTTCCTTGGGAGGCCTATAAATACCGCTATTTTTCCGCTGCCTTGAAACGAATAGCCAAAGCCGATGCCAGTTTAATGGTTAGTCAGTCATTAGCCAATAGATTGACCGAGAAGGGAGTCAACAAGAATGTTACCGTAGTTTATTCTCCTTTTGATAAAGAAGAGGTGATGAAGGGAAAGCTAAAAGAAGGAGACCACCAAAGGCTAGAAAAGTTTATTAATGATAAATTTGTCATACTCTTCGTGGGGCGCCTGATTTATCATCGGGGCGTAGATTTGATTTTACGTTTG